>JAFGLU010000118.1 GCA_016927865.1 Anaerolineaceae bacterium | reverse complement strand
TAGTAAATTAGAAGATTGGCTTTTTTTATTCTACTCGCCTTTTCCTTCATCATCAAAAACCGGAAGTTATTTTTACACGGCTACTAAAAAACACGTGTCCCCCACAAAGATTGTGAGGGACACGTTGCGATTCATTCTTTTCTAACGATCAAGCGATATGTCTCCGCTATCCAATGTTCGCTTGATAATCGCCATGCATTCTTGTTTCGTGAATATAGATGGGAGATAGATTAAGTGGTAAGTTGGTGAGTCACGCCCACCCTCTCCGCAGTAAAGCTGATTGCTTATGGCAGTCAGCTTTTTGCTTTTATGAATCATTCACTCCGAGGGCGCAAGCGGCCCTCTCCGCCAATAAAACTTGCATCCACCTCGTCAAGGCAGATACTAACTCTCGGACAAACACTGCTTGGACTGCTATAAACCCATTCCCAGCTATAATTAATCCAATCTCCCGCACCTGGAAAAGAGAACCGCCATGACCCTTCCCAGAATTCAAGTTTCCGAGAACCGCCGCATCCTCATAACCGAGACGGTCAGACCGTTTTTCCGGCAGGGCGATACCGCCTGGAAGCTGCTCCACCGCATGAACCTGGCAGAGGCTAAAACCACCTGGATGTGTGTCGTACTCAAGAGTTCAGTTTCATCCAAGCAGTGGTCCTGGCCGAATTGGCTGGGCTGCGCATGTCGAATGCCAGCAAGCACATCATGCTATGCAGCGACGCCCCAACCCTTCCCAACGCATTTGACTTCAGGCGCGTAGACATCGTCATCCGTCTGGTCGCGCAAAAGAGCCTCCGTATCGGGCTACTGTCCACCTGGGGAGACAAGATGCATGGCGGGATTTGCGGCGTGGGGCCGGGGTGGTTGAGATCAATTCTTGCAAAATTTTTAGCTATAATGATAGCTATTCCTCGGGTAACTGTGGATTTGCCTGGAAGTGTTGGTTGTCGATCACTTGGAAATATATACTGTGGAAATATACTTTGGGGGACTTTGTATATTTCCATATTCCTTTCGCACCGATGTTCAGCAATAACATCTTTCCTTTAAGAAAAGAGGTGAATGATATGATGAAAAATCCAATCGATTTGTATGAGATATTAGCATGCCCTACGTGTAAAACTTCGGTTCAAAAAGTTGGAACCGAACAATTAATTTGCAAAACTTGCAAGACAACTTATCCAATTATTAATGGAGTACCTGTTCTATTCCCAGATGGAATTGTTCCCTCCATTCAGCATGAAAGTGGACTCCTTGTACGACAGTCGTATGACCCTTGGGTTCATCGGGTTATTCTCCAATCTTTACTTGATGATCAGATTGTATTGGATATTGGTTCCGGAAATATGGGGGTTGATGATCCGTGTATTATCCGTATGGATGTAGGACTAAGTCCTTTCGTTGATGTCGTTGGAGATGCGCACTATCTGCCCTTCTTACCAGAAACATTTGACTATATTTTTTCTTTAGCTGTTTTTGAACACCTTAAAAACCCGTTCTTGGCCGCCCGTTCGATTTTTGAGACGTTAAAAAATGGGGGATATATTTATCACGAGTGTAATTTTATCTATGCCTACCACGGTTACCCTCACCACTATTTTAACGCGACACTACAAGGAATGGAGAGCGTGTTTGCCGACTTCAAACCTCTTTGCAAAGGAATCGCCCCATATCAAATGCCCTCATTTGCTTTAGATATGGTCTTAAGATCTTATTTGCACCATTCTCAAGCTAAGCAGTACTTGCATGGAAATATTATCGTAGAGAAAATCCAAAATCTATTGAAGGAAAATCTTTCACAATTCGATATCTATTTTACTGAAGAACAAGCGCTCAATTTATCGGCTGGCACGTATTTTTCAGGGATTAAACAAACGACGCCCAACGCCACAGTAATTCCTAGGCTAATAATTGAAGAATGGCTGCAAAGCCCTGATTTACAGAAAAGATTTCCCGCCTATGAGAATTTAACGACTACAAATAATGTATTGCTGTGGGCAAAAGGTGAAGGAAGACTAAAAAATGGCGCGATAGATGAATATATTACTTCAATAACACCTTTTAACAAGCGCGGTAAAGAGATCGAGCAAAACAGAAGATATATATATTCCCTTGATATTGTTGAACCTAGTTTCGGCGCAATAGGCTTCTCAGCGGGAAATACGATAGCTGAAAATTCCAAAATTGCCGAAAAGCAAATTGGAAAAAGTAAGCTTTTATTCAAAAGACTAGCAAATTTATTGACTAGAGGGATGATTGCTTTAAAACACCTCGGATTGATTGGCTTTTTGAAAAAGATCATGTCAAGAACTAGGTAAAATGATAATGGAAATGGCTGAAATAACCGAGGTGACTAAAAAACACGTGTCCCCCACAAAGATTGTGAGGGACACGTAGTGATTCATTCAAATCGCTTCCCTTCCCGTCTACGCCCTCTGCCCCAGCGACGAGGTCAGGCGCTGCAGTGCCGGCGATATATCGTTCTGAGCAAGCCGGACGTCCAGGATCGAATACGAATCCGTGTTCTCGCGTGCCGCTTCCAACGCCTCGACCAGCTCCTGCTCCGTCTCCACGCGGAACCCTTTGCCCGCGCCCAACAACTCCGGCAAACGGGAATAATTCCAATTCAGCACATCGTTGAACGGGCCGTCGATCATGGGGCGCTCAGTACCGTATCCGCCGTTATTCAAAACCACCACAATCGGGTTCAGATGATAGCGTGCCACGGTCGAAAGCTCTAATCCGGTCATTTGGAAGGCGCCATCACCCACCAGCACCAGCGGGCGCAAGCCGGGATGATTGATCTGCGCGCCGATGCAGGCTGGGACTGCAAATCCCAGCGAAGTGTAATAGGCAGGAGAGAGAAACTGGGCCGAACGGCAGGTCACCAGGTCGATCGCCCCAAAGAGCGCATCACCCACATCCGAAATCACCACCATATCGCAGTTCAGAAAAGCGTTGATGTGCTGGAACAGGCGCTGCACGGTGATTTTCTGGTCAGGCGGGGTCTGGTCCAGCTCGGTAGAAAATAGTGGTGGCTTCACCCAGGGATAGATGTGCTTGGACAGAATCCCGTTGGCAAGCCCATCCAGAAAATCCTGGGCGGTCACCTGGTCATAGAAGTGATGCTCAATCTCAATCTGTTCGCTAGAGACGGAAATGATCTTGCGCTGTTCCAATTGGGCGCTGTAGACTCCCATGTTCATGTCGGTCATCAGCACCCCCAGCAGAATCTGGCAGTCACTGTTTTCAAAGTATTCGCGCACCGAGGCGTCCCCCAACCCGCCTGCATACACCCCCATGTACAACGGGTGCGTCTCTGGAACAGCCGATTTTCCCAGGATGGAAACCGCCATGGGGATACGAGTCTTCTCAGCCAGGCGCAAGACCAGGTCTTGCAGCCCAAAACGGTGAACCTCCTCACCAACCATAATCACCGGGCATTCGGCCGCGGCGATTTTCTCTGTTGCCTCGCACAGCGCCTCGGCCAGCGCCTCTGGAGCGCTGCGCTGCGCCAGTGCGGCCGGTCTGGGCTGAAGCTCGACCGGCGTATTCACCATATCGCGCGGCAGTTCCAGGTATCCTGGTCGCTTAAAGCGCATAATCGCATCCAGAACACGGTCGATTTCCGCCATTGCCGTGGCTGGATCATTCAACTCGGCGGATGCGACCGTGATTTGTTCGAAGATCTTCTTCTGGGTGTCAAATTGATTGGAGCGGTGGTGAAGCAGCGGATTGTTCAACCGCTCTTGCCTGCCAGGAGCACCACTGATGACCAAAACCGGCACCATCTCAGCAAAGGCCCCGCCGGTGGTGTTTGCCACCTTCAAACCACCCACCCCGTAGGTCACGCATGCCACGCCCAGCCCGTTCAGGCGGGCATAGGCGTCTGCGGCAAAACCCGCCCCCTGTTCATCGCAGGTGTTCACCACCTGCAGCGGGCTTTCGGAGAGCTTCTTGAAAAAGCTCAGCACATAATCCCCCGGCACGCCAAACACGTGGCGCACGCCCATTTCCTGCAAGCACTCAATCAAATATTCACTCACGCTGAGGGTCGAAGGCATGTTTTTCCTCTTTTTATCCGCCAACGGGGGGCACGGGCCGCGGCGCGCGCTGTGATTGTGCCTTGATTTATATTTACTCGCAGCAAAATTTTACTATATATCATCTTAATTATCCAATTTAAACGCCCCCACACATCTCAGTTGTCAAAACGCGTCGGCCCGCGCTCAAACCTTCACCAGGCGTTTTTCCTTCACACGCAGCGCCAAAAGCTTTTTGACGTCCTCCAAATCGCCGGGCGAATCCACGGCGATGAACAGCCAGCGCCCCTCGGGATACGGCATGGCCGCATCAATCGCCTGGCGGGCGTTGTTTCCCAGGCCCATGCCCAACGCTGTCTGCACGCCCTCAGGCCCAGGTTGACCTGTGCCCGAAAATTTCCCTCCGCCACCATCATAGTGTACACTTCATTTAACCTTCAAGGGGCCAAGCATACCTCAAGCAGGCCCCTTCAGCTTCGAAAGCACACTCACAATCTCGATTAAAGCCTTAAAGCTTTCCACCATCCGCGCCGTGTCCCCAAAATTCATAACGATATGCGTTTCCGTAGTCGGATCATAAAACAGATGCGTCGAAAGGATCCCAATATGCCCTTTCACTTTTGGCAATCCGCCCAACAGAAAGAAGAAGTCCTTGAAGCGAATCTCCATCATGCCCAGGCCATAATAAATCCCCGGCTGGAACTTGTGTGGGCACACATCCATCCTCGCCAGCGTCTCCGGCCGAATCAACCGCCCCTCGCGCAGCGCCCGGCTGAACTTGAGCAGATCATCCGTCGTCGACACAATCCCCCCGCCCGCCCAGTCGCAGCTCAGGCTCTCATACCCGCTCACTTCCTGCTTGCCGAAATAAATCGGTTGGATCGGCTGCTTAGGGTTGGCCGGTTCCGAGTAAAACATCAGGTACGAATCGCGCATGTCCAAAGGCAGGAAGATCTCATCGGCCAGGTTTTGGTCAAAACTTTTCCCGCTGATCTTCTCGACGAGCTGCCCCAACAAGATGTACCCAGTGTCGGAATAGTTGTCTACTTTTCCCGGCACGCCCACGGCTTGTTGATTTTGCCGGGTGAACGCCACCAGTGCCTGAGGGGTCCAGTGCGTATCGGTATTCTCCAGCACGTCCTTGATCAGCGTCCTCCCATCCTTGGTCTTGCCCTCAAAGTAATCGGCGATCCCCGAAGTGTGCCCCAGCAAGTGTTCAATCGTCACCTGCGGCGCGTAATCGACACCCTTGAAGACAAACAGCCGCTCCAACTCTGCCGGGGCAAAGAACTTTACCAGTGGGTCCTGAATAGTGAACGCTCCCCGCTCAGCCAGCCTTTGCACCAGCACCGCCGTGAACATCTTGCCAATGCTGGCCAGATGAAAAGGCCGCTCCCCCGATCCCCCCGGGAAGGTATAGTCCAGACCCAGGCGTTCAGAAGCCACCCGGATTTGGGTGGGCTTGGGGCTGCTTTTGGCTTGCAGTTTTTGAAAAGTTCGGTCAAAATGGCTTTCAACTTGCTGTCGATTCATTGCGTTTCTCCTTGCCAATCCATGATAGAATTATATTACTCTTAGTTATATATCTAATAGTAATATAAACCGCGATACTTGTCAAGATCCGAAAGGACACTCTTATGGAATTCGTTGTTTTGGGACTGCTACTCATTCAAAACTTGACCCTCTACGAGATCAACCAGGTCTTCAAACAGGGCATCTCCATGTTTTACAGCGCCAGCTACGGCAGCCTGCAAATTGCAATCAAAAACCTCCTGGCCAAAGAGTTGGTTGTTTTTGAAGAGAGGGTGGATCGCGGGCGCAACAAGAAGGTCTACTCCATCACCCCGCGCGGTAAGGAGGCCTTTTTCGACTGGATGCTGGCCGAAACCCCCGTGAACAAGCTGGAAGTGACGGCCCTTTCCAAGGTCTATTTCCTGGGCCTCATTCAGGATACCGAACAGCGCAAGGCCATCCTTCGCGACATCATCCAAAAAATTGAGATGGTTGAGGCCTATATGCACACCATTGAGGATGAAATCGAGCGCGCCGAGATCCCCGCAGATTACCGCCCCATCCTCAAATTCCACTGGAAGACCCTCGATTACGGACAGATGGCCCACGCCGCGGCAAAACAATGGTTTATCAATCTCTTAAATGAGTTATAGAAGGGATGCTCGACTGAGCGCACCCAAAAGTTGTCTCCAAAAATGAATTGGCTTCCGTGAGCTGAGCAAGGGCTTAAGCCCGCGCGACCGCAGAAAACCCTGACAACTTTTGACACACATTGCTCGCATTGGAAATCCCACTGCAAAAACGGTAAAATGGCTTAAGAAAAACCATTTTCTGAAAGGACACTTCAATGGTAAACCCTACTAATCTACTCTCCGACCTGTCCCCCTTTGTCTATGGCACCACCCGACTGGGCGATGACAAAATCCCCTTTGAAGAGCGCGTGCGTGTGGCCCGCGCCGCCATGGACGCCGGGGTGTGGTTCCACACCAGCCACACCTACAACACCGCTCTCAGCGTGCTGCGCGCCGCCTTTGACCAGGACCGCGCCCGCACCCCCAAGCTGATCATCAAAATCGGCTGGAGCAATATCCCCGAGCTGCGCAACGTGATCCGCCAAAACCTGGAGCCGTTGGGCCTGGAGAGCATAGAACTGGGCCAGTTGTGCCTGGGCGGCGATCTGGCCGAAGAATACGCCAACGGCGGGCCCTGCTATGCCGAATTCGAGCGCATCAAGGCCGAAGGGCTGGTCAAGCGCTTCGTGGTCGAGGTCTTCCCCTGGACTTCTGCCAATCCGCTCAAGGCGCTGCGCGGCGGATACCCGCAAGGTATTGTGGACGGCCATATCTTCTACCTCAACCCGCTGCAGCGCTTCGCCTCCAACGACCTTTGGGATGAACTGGTTGCGCGCAACGAGCCCATCGTCGCCATGCGCACGGTCTCCGGTGGCAACGTCCACCGCCTGCGCGATGTACCCGGCGCCGCCTGGAAGGATTACCTGCAAAAGCGTGCCGTGCAGGTAGCGCCAATCTTCGAGCGTTCCGGCATCCCCAGTTGGACCGAGTTCTGCGTGCGCTTTGCCCACAGCTTCCCCCAGGTACGCGCTACCGTCGGCTCCACCAGCCGCCCCAAAAACCTGGCCGAGTTCCTGCGCGCCGCATCTGACATCCAGCCGCTGCCCGCCGATATCGTCGCCGAAATCAGCCAATTGCAGCGCCAGTGGTCCGACGAAACCGACATCCACGCCGAACCCTGGACGATGTAACCGTTTGCCAACAGGCTCAAATCGCCTTTGCCTTCGGGCCGAAAACCCTGTCTTTAGCCCAAAGGGCTTCCATGACCTGAGCAAGGGGTTTCAACCCCGCAGCGGCAATGAGACGAGAGTTCATTCGTTAAACTACACACCGGGCGCTGTGCACCCGGTGTGTAGTATTCAGCAACCAGCAATCGATTACTAGATCGCTTTTTCGCGCAGCTTCGAGCTCAAATAGTCCATCGAAGCAACCACGATGGCGATGGCGAGCATCTGCGTGCTGGCGGCGCGGTAGTTGAGCAGGTTGATGTTCTGCTGCAGCAAGAAGCCGATGCCACCACCGCCCGCGAACCCGATGATCGTAGACATACGCACGTTGATGTCCCAGCGGTACATGGTGTACGAAATATACGGCGGGACAATCTGCGGGATAACCGCGTAGATAATCGTCTGCAAACGGTTGGCGCCGGTAGCGGTGATCGCCTCCAGCGGCCCGGCCATAATGCCTTCAACCTGCTCCGAATACAGCTTGGCATTCGAAGCAATGGTATGCAAAGCCAGCGCCAGCACACCCGCGAAGGGTCCAATGCCCACCCACACGGCGAAGATAATCACCATGACCAGCGACTCGATCGAGCGCATGCCGTTCAACAGCGTGCGAGTCAGCGAGTAGATAAAAAAGCCAATCGGCAGCGTGGCGGTCCGCGAGAGGAAGCCTGCCAGGATAACTCCGCCGATCGCTCCCACAATGGCCGGGATACCAAAGGTGGTCCAGGCGTTATCGATCTGATACAGCCAGTTGATTCCCGCGCCAATGATGGCAAACAAAGCCGCGCCGGCCAACCCGCCCAACACCAGGTTGGTGATCCGGTTCGCTGAATGAGAGCTGTGCTCCACCACCCACTGCCCAACCCGTCCAGCGAAACCACCCAGCACGCCCGCGCCCGCCAGAGCGGTCACGACCGGGATCAGGGTCATCAAAATATCACCCAGGCTGGCGATGAACTTTCCCAGAAAGCCCAACCCGCCCAAAGGCACGATCAAGGCTTTCCCAAATTGGATGGCCAGACTGGACACCAGGTAAAGGAACAAGATGCCCAGCAATGACGTGAAGAATATCGCAATTGGGCGAGCAATTCGCTCAAAGCGGGTCGGCGGCTCATCCTCAATCGGAGGCACGGCCCAACGGAAAATGAACCACATCAATACAGGCGTGCCAATCACGCCGGCCAGCGCCCCCCAGATACTGCCCGTCATCAGGTCTGCCAGCGTGTGTAGCTTCCCAGCCACAAATCCACCCGCAACGATACCCACCGGGATGAGTAAGATCGAAATCGCGATACTGGTAAACGGGCTGGTAATCGGAGTCATGATGTTGCGCGCGGCAACAAAACTGATCGGAATGGCAATGGCCACGCCGAAAGTTGTCGCCAACAACGCCAGGAAAACCGTCTCAATAATCTTTTCCCAGGTGTCTTTGGCATTCTTGCTAAACATCGGCCCGCCGACATTTCGGCGAGTAATGGCGCGGATTTCCTGCGCAACCGTATCGGGGCGCTTGGGCAGTTTCACGGTGGCCACAAAATGCCCATCATTGTCCGTGGTGATGGTGCCCATTTGCAGTGAAACGCCGCTGGGGGGAATGAAATTCAGCGGCCCGGTTGTATTCGGCTCAAAATTAAATCCCTCTACCGTCACCTCGGTGGACGGGTCGGCGCACGTTGGAGACATCACCATGTACGGGCTGTCTGCGATTGGTTCCGGCAGTGCTTCAGCCTCGGCGGAGCAGGGGGTATAGATCGGTAGAGAAACTGTGAATTCTTCTTTTTCGTAGGTAAAAATATCGGGCCGGACCAGCGCACGCAAAATGCGCGTCAATTGCATCTGGCGGCGCGGCTCGCGAGTCTCCTCCAGGTTCACTTTCGTCACCTGGAAGCCATAAGCATAAATGACCAACGCCAGCAGGATGGCCAGCCCCAGGAGAATAGATTTGAGAATTTTCGGTGTTTTCATGGACGGATCTCCTTAGCCGACGCGTTCTGCTTCTTGCCCATAGATTTCTTTGAACCGCTCGTCATCGATCTCTTTTGGCAGCCCGTCGAACACCACGCGCCCCGCATTGAGAGCAATAGCACGGTGTGCGTAACGATGTACCAGGTCCAGGAAATGCAAGCTGCAAATCACTGTCACGCCGTCTTCCGCATTGATCTTTTCCAGATACTGCATGATACTGTGCGCCAGCACCGGGTCGAGGCTGGCCACCGGTTCATCAGCCAGAATGATCTCGGGGTCCTGCATCAAAGCACGGGCAATGCCCACCCGCTGCTGCTGGCCACCCGAAAGGGCATCGGCCCGCTGGTGAGTCTTATCCCCAATTCCAACCCGTTCCAACTGGTACCTGGCCTTTTCAATATCCGCCTTGGGGAACCGGTTGATCAGACTCCAGGCCGGGTTGGTATACCCCAACCGGCCCGCCAGGACATTGGTCAGCACACTGGAGCGGTGAACCAGGTTGAAGTGCTGGAAAACCATGCCGATTTTGCGCCGGACGCGGCGCAGTTCCTCGGCGTTCGCCACCGTCACATCCTGGCCGTCCAGGAAGATCTTTCCCGAGGTCGGTTCAACCAGCCGGTTTATGCAGCGCAGCAGCGTGGATTTTCCTGAACCGCTCAATCCAATGACTGCCAGAAACTGGCCCTTGGGCACGTCAAAAGTTACATCCTCCAGCGCTCTCACGTTCGCTGGCATATACACCTTGGTCAGATTTTGGATTTTAAGCATAATTCATTGATACCAGAAGGAGCTGTCTATATAACACAAGTTCGGATAAGCGGCTTTGAACCACTAATCCGAACCGGTGGGTTGATTTGAAAATCTGGGCAGGGATTGCTCCCTGCCCAGAAAAACGGTAGAACGTCGGATTACTGGCCCAGGCCTTCAAGCGTAAGGCCGGTGGCTTCAATCATCGCGCGGACAAAATCAAATTCCGCGTCGGTGGCGGGCAGAATGCCAGACCAACCATAGAAGTCATTTGAGCCAATCGAATTCGCCCAGTCTTCCGTCTCTGCGAAGGAAATCAAAGCGTCTTCGATCAGAGTGCGAACGTCAGCGGGGAACTCGGGCCCAAAGGCCATGGTGTCGTTGGGGATGGCAGGCGAGATGGCCAGGATGCGCACTTTCTGCATCACATCCGGGGCTTCCGCACGGATGTTGGCGCGGGCATCCAAAACACGCCAGCCGTCGCACAGCAGTTTCTTGCCTTCAGCATCGGGGGCGCAGTTGGGGATGGATTCTTCCGGAATTTCGTACATGTCATCGGTGACCGTGCCGGCTTCGTAATCCTCGAAGCTGAAGACAGGGGCGCCTTCGGGGGTCAGCGGAACGCTGTAGAAGACGGTGCCGAAGTCAACTTCGCCGTTATAGACGGCGGTGACGGTCTGGTTGTGGCCGCCGGTCTGAACTTCTTCACCGGGGGTGATGCCCTGTTCCTGGAACATCACGAGCGGGACCATGTAACCAGAGGTGGAGCCGACATCGCCGTAACCCCACTTGGCGCCTTCCAGGTCAGCCAGAGTCTGGTATTCGCTGTCACGGGCCACGATGAACTCGGCCCAGTACACAGGATAACCATAGCGAACGGCCTTGAAGGCAACGTCCACACCGCACAACTGGCTGGCGAGGGCATAGCCCAGGCCGGGGATGAAGGCCATGGTGTCTGTCGGGGAAGCGCACATCTCTTCAATCGTAGCGGCGTAAGAGGTAGGCACGCTGACCTCGAAGGTCAAGCCGGTGGCTTTGTTCAACGCCTCGGCCATTACCTGGCCGCCCGTGGTGATGATGTTAGCATCCACCGACGGAACGAACAAAACTTTGATGGGGTGTTCCGGAGAACCTACGGCAGGCTCAGGAACCTCGGTCGGAACCTCGGTCGGGGGCACAGCGGTGGGGGCTTCAGTGGGGACCTCGGTGGCGGGAACGGCGGTGGGTACCGCGGTAGGCGCAGGCGTAGCAGCCGGCGCGCAAGCAGCCAGGAGCATCGTAGCGATGACCGTCACTGCCAAAATCAAAGACATACTGCGTTTCATTTTTTCTCCTCCAAAAAAATTGGATTACCAGATTTTGATAATAATCCATTATTGTGATTCGGGCAAGCTACAAATGGGTATTCTTTACCGATCATTAACATAAAACTCCAGAACACCTTCGTGTTACAATCCCTTTTCGCGACTACTCAGCCAGTGGTGAGACCCGAATTTGAACTATTTGCGGGGGTGAAGCCCCGCAAATAGTTCAAATTCGGCCTTTTTCTTCGCTTTCCGAGTAGTTTTCACTTTTCTATCATCCACTTTATGGAGGAATTCCACCATGCGGTTTCAATTCTTGGGTACCGGCGCATCCGAAGGTTTTCCCGCCCTTTTTTGTAATTGCACTGTGTGCAGCGAAGCACGCCGCCTGGGCGGCAAGAATTTGCGCCTGCGCAGCGCGCTGCTGGTCAACGATGATTTATTGGTCGACTTTGGCCCCGACCTGCTGGCAGCCGCGCAGCGCCTCAACCTCAACTTATGGAAAGTGCGCACAGGCTTGATCACGCACACCCACGAAGATCACTTCAACCCCGATAATTTCTTTCTACGCCCCCAACCCTTTGGCGGAGGGCCAAACATCCCGGTCATGCGCTTATATGGGCCGAAGGACGTGGCTGTGGAGCTGGCCGCAAAAGGCTTGGACCTGGAAAAGGCGCGCCTCGAAATTCAGACAGTTAGCGCCTTTGAAAGCTGGCAGGATAACGATTACAACTTCACCGCCTTCCGCGCCTACCATGCCATTGACCACTTGGAAGCGCTGTTTTACAGCATCGAAGCCGGCCCTCACGCCATCCTCTACGCCACGGATACCGGTTACTTTCCTGAAGAAACCTGGCAGGCGCTGCAGGGGCACTCGTTCGATGCAATCATCCTCGAAGAAACTGTAGGCAAGGGCAGCTACAACCAGCACCTCAGCTTCGATACCTTCCTGCAGGTGCTGGAGCGTATCCGCGACTCGGGCCTGTTGCGCCCCGGCGGGCGGGTTCTGGCCCACCATTTCTCCCATTCCGGCAACCCCTTGCACGATGAACTCCATGCCTTCTTTGCTCCCCACGGCGCAGAAGCGGCTTACGATGGCATGGAAGTTGTTCTATCCGATTAGGGTAAAATTCCAATCAACCCCAAATTAAAGTTCGTTCCCTGGCTGGGCACGCTCCCGTCCCCCTTAGGATCGGCATGCAGCACTTCCAGTGCGAATGTGTGCTTACCCTCCGGCAGGTCATCCGCCACGGTCAAAGGCCGGTACCAGCCGTCCGGGCCGACCCAATCGGGGCGGTCAAAACCAGAGAGCTTCCACTCGCCGCCATCCAGGCTGTAGCGGAATTCGGCGGCGGCCTTGCCAAAATCAAGCGCCAGCAGCAATCCGCGCCCCTCGAAATCAAAGGCCAGCCGCGCGCCCACCGCCGAAGTGCGCAGCACCTGGTCGATCCACACCAGCTTCACCCAGCGGCGCAGCGTCCAGGGTCCTTCCAGGCGCACCTGGTCAAAGGGCAGCAGATAGCCGTTCTCCCAGTTGTGGGGGTTAAGCGGCGCCGGCACCGTTGGCAAAGCAGGGCCGCCTTCGCCCAACAACTCGTGCTCCAAAAAGCCCGTCACCGCCTGGGCGTAACTCAAACTGCCGCGGAATTGGGGGTGCAAGCCGTCGGGCAGCCACTCTTCCCAGCACATACGCCCCTTGCGCACTTCTTCAAACGCGTGCAGTCCCATCCATACCGAGCCGATCCCATAATGTTCGGCAAGCTGCTCGAACTCGGCGATAGAAGGGGGCACGCGCCCGGCCAGCATGTCGGCATACATCGATTGCATATAGGTATAGGTGAAAATCAGGTCGCGGCCCTCGCCGCCCAGCAGCTTGCGCACCAGTCCCTCGCGCGAGCGCATGCGCTTTTCGGCGGGCTCGCCCTCGTCGTTCACCGCAAACTCAATGAACACCAAATCACAGCCGCGGTCGATGAGATCGCGCTGGGCGCGGAACACCGCCAGATCGCTGCCCGTGGCGCCGATGGCGGCGTTTTCAACCTTCACCCGCACGCCAGGGAAATGCTCGCAGAACCAGGCCACCACCGGCTCCGGCCAGTTCCATTCCGGACGCCCATCGGTGATCGAGCCACCGATAAAACCAAGGGTCACAACACCCTTTTCCAAGGCGCGCAACGTGCGCTGCAAACCACAACGGTGCCGTGTAATATTCAAATCTCACCTCGCAAAAGCCAATTTAAACAAATAGGCGCATGGTTGAGGTAATTATACAGGCCTTTTCAGGACACCTTGCGCCTTTCGTGTTCTTTACAGTTACTCTTTCTTCTCTGCTCTGGTATACTACCCGCCAGAGTAACTATGGTTACCCAATTTGAGGTATTTGCGGGGGCAAAGCCCCCGCAAATACCTCAAATTGGCAACCTTCAACCTCTGGCTGAGCAATTACCCGCCAGAAAGAGAGCGTCATGTCCCTGTTGACCGCCAGCGGCCTGAGTAAATCCTACGGCCCCGAAGACATCTTCCGCGATTTGAGTTTTGCCATTCCGCAGCGCGCGCGCATTGGTCTGGTTGGCGCCAACGGCGTGGGCAAAACTACCCTACTCAAGGTACTGGTCGGGTTGGAAGAGGCTTCCGCCGGGGATGTGCGCGTGGCCCGCGGCATCCGCGTGGGTTATCTGCCCCAGCGCCCCAACCTGGACACGCATCGTTCGATTTGGGAAGAATGCCTGGGAGCCTTCGGCGACCTGATCGAGATGCAGGCCGAGCTGCACCAGTTGGAGCACACCATGAGCGCCGGGCACGACCCCGACACCCTGGAGCGCTACGGTCGCTTGCAGCATCTTTTTGAGCTGCGCGGCGGTTATGCTTATGAAACCCGCATCCGCCAAACCCTGGCGGGGCTGGGATTTGACCCCGCCGATTATCACCGCCCGCTCAACCAGATATCTGGCGGGCAGCAAACGCGCGCCTTTCTGGCCCGCCTCCTGCTCACCGACCCCGACCTGCTCCTGCTGGACGAGCCTACCAATCACCTGGATATTTCCGCCATCGAATGGCTGGAAAAATACTTCAAAGATTGGCCCGGCGCCGCGCTAATCGTCTCGCACGACCGCTACTTCCTCGATCAGGTGGTAGAAGAGACCTGGGAAATGACCCCCGGCCTGGAATCCTACCGCGGCAACTATTCCGCCTACCTGCGCCAGCGCGAAGAGCGCTACCGCCGCCGCCTGGAAGAATATGAAGCGCAGCAGGCTTTCATTGAAAAGGAAGACGAATACATCCGCCGCAACATGGCCGGGCAGAACACGCGCCAGGCTCAAGGGCGGCTCAAGCGCCTGGAGCGCCTGCTGGAAACGGCCGTCATCACCCCGCCCGTCGATTCGCGCCACCTGCGCTTCCGCCTGACCCCGGCCCTGCGTTCCGGTGACCTGGTGCTGCGCACCTACGATCTGGGCGTAGGCTATCAGGACGAGGGTCGGGTGCTGTTCACCGTCCCCAACCTGGTTCTGCGCCGCGGCGAATGCGCCGCCATTATGGGTCCCAACGGCGCGGGCAAAACCACCTTTCTCAAGACCATTCTCGAACTCATTCCGCCCCTGCAAGGGCGCACCGAGCTGGGCGCTAACCTGAACGTGGGCTACTTTGCCCAGGCGCACGAGGGCCTGCACGGAAACAACACCCTGATCCAAGAGATTGAAACCGCCGCGCCGAACATGCGCGTGGGCGAAATTCGCGACTACCTGGCCAAATTCTTGTTCACCGGCGAAGACGTCTTCAAAACGGTGGGCATGCTTTCGGGCGGCGAGCGCGGCAGACTGGCCCTGGCGGTGCTGGCCCTCAGCAGCGCCAACCTGCTCCTGTTGGACGAGCCCACCAACCACCTCGATCTGCCTTCGCAGGAAGTGCTGCAAGCTGTCCTGTCCAATTACCACGGCACCATCTTGCTGGTCTCGCATGACCGCTACCTGATCGACGCCCTTGGCACGCAAATCTGGGAAGTGCTCCCCGAGGAGGCCACGCTGCGCATCTTCGACGGCGACTACTCCGAGTACAAGCAGATGCTGGCTGCCGAGGCTGCCCGCGAAGCCGCCCTGCGTGAAACCGCTCCCCGCCCTGCCGCCCGCCCCAGCGAAGACGCTCCGCGCCCCAGCGGGCCCTCCACCAACAAACAGCGCCAGCGGCTGCAACAGATCAAGCACCTCGAGGATGAGATCGCCGCCCTGGAAGCGAAACTGGCCTCCATTGAGAAGGCGCTCGAAAACCCGCCCACCGACCCCGCCAAAGTGCAAAAAATGGGACAGGATTACCTGCACGCCCAGCAACTCCTGGATCAGAAGATGAATCAGTGGGCGGAGATGGTAGAATAGCAACAGTGGTAACTCCTCAAAGCTAAAAAAGGCCTGAATTTGAGGTGTATGTGGGGTGCTTCGCACCCCACATACACCTCAAATTCGAGAACTTTCTTCCACCTCCGAGTAGGTACCGGCAGAATTACCAGGTTTTACGAAACACCCGCACCCAGCTCACCTTCAAGGATGAAAGCTAGGGTTCGGCCAGGGAGAAACGAATGGCTCAGTTAGAACGCAGTTTTAAAGTAAATGTAGATGAGGGAGAACTTCAGCGCCGCCTGGCCGCCTATGCCGGGCAGGCCGGGTTCACCAGCCAGGACGGGCGCACGTACCGCCGCGGGATAGGCGTGGGAAACTTATTGGCCGCCTATCCTCGCAATACGCCCACCGAACTCAATGTTACCTGGCGGCGAGACCCAGATGACTGGCAATTAAATGTAGACACGCGTATTAACGTCGGCGGTCGCGGCATGGGACTCATCGTCCCCGAAATCGAATACTGGTCTGCCGAACTGGACACGCTGGAAAAAGCGCTCACCGGCAGAATGGTCGATTTAAAAGACCTGAAAAACTACGCCCAATCCGTGGTCATGCGCCGCCTGCTCATCGGGCTGGTGATTGTCTTCTGCATCGTCCTGGGCGGCACCTTATCGCGCATGTTATTTGAAACCCCCGCCGCTTTTTGGATGGGCGGCGCAATCGGCGGTATGCTCGGCATTGGCGCGGTCCGGCCCCTCACCCGCCGCCCCATCCGCAAGCCGCTGGGCAGCGTGATCAAAGACCTGCCCGCGGCCCCCTTCCGGCAGCCCGATGCCTCCCTCCTCGAGATGGCCATGCGCCGTGACATTCGCTCGTGGGGCAGCTGGATGATCGTCATGGGCATCATCTCTTTCGTCTCAGCCGGTTTCCTCGATTCCGCCTGGGGCATCTTGCTGGTGGTGGTGGGGCTCGGCTCGCTCATCTTCCGCACCCCGGCCCTCTACATCGTCTACGGGGTCACCCTGGTTTGGGCAGCCGTCAACAACGCCCTGGGAAGCAGCGGCACATGGGCAGTGTTTGCCCTGGTCCAGTTGGTGATGGCAGTGCAAACCTTTGGCCAGTTCCGCAAATTCAACCAGGCCTACCAGGCCGGGCAGCGCAAGACTGCCCAAGAGCCGGCGGAAGCTGTGCTTGTGCAAGAAGCCAAACTTGAGTACCAGGGTGCAGCGTCTGAAAGCACGGAACTCGATGCGCAAGCGCAGCCCGACCCGACCGAGCAGGTCGTCACGCAAGAGGCCCTTGAAGCCGCCAGAGCCACCCTCGAACGACCGTTGATCAAACCTGACCCCAACGCCTCGGCCTTCACCTGGCTGAGCCTGGCGATGGGCTTCTTTGGCTTATTCTCGCTGGTGGCCCTGTTGAGTTTTAGCATCTTTCAAGGAATTTTTGTCCAGGCGGCCAACATCTCGGAGCAAATGATCGGTTTTCTAACGGGCGTAGCCATCGACTTCTGCCTGCTGGGTTTCTCCACCGGGCTGGGCTCGCTGCTGGCTCGCCACCGCTTCAAGGGCGCCGCCATCGCCGGGCTGATCCTGGGCGGCCTCGGCATCGGCATTATCCTAACCTTGATGGTGCTGGCCCGCTTGGGTTAAATAACAGTACATCAACAAAAAAAACGACGCGTTTGCGTCGTTTTTTTTTGTTGATGTACTGTTGTCTATGTTCCCCAATCCCGTAGATAGAGGAAATCATACCCAATCGTGCGGTTGCTCAGCTTGGCAATCGGCGGCAGCACCCGCTTGAATTGGTTGCGCCGGATGCGCTCCACCACGCCGTTTACAAATCCGGCGGCGAACCCTGCCTCGATGCACTCCTCCGGGGTATAGCGCTCATCCACCAGCAAAAACAGCAGCCGGTCTACCTCAGCGTAGGTATAGCCCAGTTCGCCTTCATCGGTCTGCCCAATCCACAAGTCCGCCGAAGGGGGCTTGTCGATGATCGCGCTGGGAACCCCCACGGCCCGCGAAAGCTGGCGCGCCTGGGTCTTGTACAGATCGCCGATGGGGTTGATCGCGCAGGCCGAGTCACCATACAAGGTCGAATACCCCAACAGGATCTCGGTTTTGTTGCCCGTGCCCACCGCCAGCCCGTTGAATGCCGCCGTCTGGTCATAAAGAACAATCATGCGCATGCGCGCCATGATGTTGCCCTTGCGCAAGTTGGGCATGTCGGGAAAAGCCGCAATCAACGGGTCCACCATCGGCGTGATCTCCAGAGTCAGCGACTGCACCCCGGTGTCGTCAATCACCATCTGAGCGTGCTCCAACGAATCGGGCGAGGAGGTTTTGTAGGGCAGGCGCAGCGCCAGCACATTCTTCGGCCCCAGCGCTTCGGCTGCCAGGTAGAGTGAGAGCGCCGAATCCAGCCCACCAGAGAGGTTGATCACAGCGCGAGTGAAACCCATGCGCGTGATCTCGGAGCGGATGAAACCGGTCAAGATCTGGCGAGCCAGGTCGGTGTTGATATTAAGATCGGGAAAATCACTCACGGCTACCTCCCAGATGAATTGCTGCTGTCGCTGAGAATGCGGTTGAGCTCGCGCTGTACCAGCGCGGTACGCTCATCCCGCAGCAAGGGCAAGCGGGCGCGGGTGCGGTGAAGTTGGTTCAAATCGATGTTCACTAGGGTCAGCGCCTCTTCCAAAGCGGGCCCTTCGCCCAGCAAATCCCCGTTGGGGTCGTAGACCGTGGCCCCACCCCAAAAGTTGAGCCCATCTTCAAAGCCCACGCGGTTGGTGTGCAGCACAAAACTGGTGTACTGGCTGGCATAGGCACGCAGAATGTGGTTGACCCAGCGAGCCGAGCCCAGTTGCGCAGCCGTGCCCAAGCCTCGGCTGGGAGAGGATGACATGAACAACATCACATCCGCGCCATCCAGCCACAACAGGTAAGACGGTGAAGCGTGCCAAAAATCCTCACAGATCAGCATTCCCATCCGCCCGAAGCGTGTATCAAAAGCACGCACGCTGTCGCCCCAGGCGAAGAAGCGCCCTTCGTCAAACATGCCGTAGGTCGGCAGGTACACCTTACGGTGCACGTGCAGCACCTGCCCGCGCGAGAGATAGGCTGATGAAATGAAGAAGCGGTTGCGCACATCTTCTTCCACAAACCCCACCACCAGGTCCAACTGCTGGCTGGCTGCAAGCAGCGGCCGGAATAACGGGTCATCGGCGTTGGGTCGGCAAGCCACCGCCGGGGTCAGGTCTTGCAGCCCGTAGCCGGTCAGGGACAGCTCCGGAAAAACCACCAGGTCGGCTCCTTTGGAATGGGCCTCACCCAGATAGGCAAGATGCTTTTCCAGGTTCAACTGCACATTCCCCAGACGGGTGCTGATTTGGGCCAAGGCAATCTTGAGCTTCATAGGGCAGTGATTTCGCTTCCTTTCGGTTGTCGGCGGGCCAAAAATTGCGCCCACACAAATAACGTGAAGAATAATAACACCAAGACCAGATTTAGCCACGTGTCCGCCCGCAACTGCCCCCAGCGGGGAGCCGGGTCGGCGCGCAGCAAAGAGGCCACCAGACTGACCAGGGACAGCCAACTCGCCGCCAGGCTGAACAGCCAGCCGGCCGGGCGCGGCATGGGCGTGAGCAATTCGAGCAGCCAGTAGAAGATCAACAATGCCACCGCCGCAATCAATTGCACCGGCACCCGCCCACTCACCAGGCCGCTCTCATCCTGCACCGGCACCGCCCACCAGGTTCCCGCAGGCATCTCCAGCCCATAGGCCGTTCCAGAAAGCCAGCAGCCCAACCACACACCCACCGCCAGTGGCGGCAGCAGCGGATAGAGCAGGTCAGCCAGGCGGCCGGGGGAATATCTGCGGATGCGCGCGGCGATGAGAATCCCCACCACGCCGCCAGCCAGCGCCCCACCATCGTTCAGCCCCCCTAACCAGATCTGCATGATTTCGCCCGGATGCGCCGCAAAATAAGCCTGGTTCAGCCAGGCATAACCCAGGCGCGCGCCCACCAAAGAAAACGCCAGCGTGAACAGGGCAGAATCCAGCCACTGGCCGGACTGCTGCCGGCTAACGCGGTACAGTCCTAACGCGGCTCCAATTCCAACGGCAATTGCGAATCCGTTCACGGTAGTGAATCTTACCACAGAGGCAACTCTCAGAGGCCAAAGGAAGTTCCCGAATTTAAGGTGTATGTGGGGCGCTTCGCGCCCCACATACACCTTAAATTCGGGCCTCTTCCACCTCTGGCTGAATAACACCGCACTCGTTTATTTGTGCAGATCTTTATTCGTACTTCAATGCCAGCACCGGAATCATCGTCGCAGCGCGCAGGGCCGGGTACAGCCCCGAAATCAAACCCACCAGGGTCGAAAAGAGCAGTGCAAAGATGGGCAGCCAGGGTGCAATATAAGCTGCCGGACCGGCGGCATTACCGCCCATCTGCGCCGCCTGGCTCTCCAGGTAAGCTGCCGCCAGCACGTTGACCAATTGCGCCGCCAGCCAGGCCAGGCCAATTCCGCCCAGCCCACCAATCAAGCCAATCCCGGCCGCTTCGCCCAGGAAAATGCTAAGCACATTGCGGTTGGTAGCGCCCACCGCTTTCATCAGTCCAATCTCACGGGTGCGCTCCAGAATCGCCATCGTCATGGTGTTGGCAATGCCGATTGCCGCCACCAGCAGGGCAATCGCGCCAATCCCACCAAATACAATCTGTATGATGGTGTAAAAGTTGTTGATCCCTTCCACAAATGACTGCGGGGTATAGGCATTGAAGCCCATCTCGTTGATCTTCTCCGCCAGCGTGGTGGTCACGCGCGTATCCACGGCCTTGACCATCACGTACTCATAGCCTTCCTTGTTGCGGTTGATGCGCGTGCCCATCGCCCACTCATTCCAGGTGGTCAAATCATCCATGCGCACCACCACCGCATAATCCGTTTCACCATTCTTGGCTTTCAAAACCCCCGCCACGCGCATATAGACCGTCTTATTGATCGTCTCGCCTTCGTTGGTCCAGCGCGTCAGTTGTAGCTTGACCTGCTGACCGGTCAGATTCTCGGGCTGCTTCACCTCAGGGCGCCCCGGTCGCCAGTTAGGGTCCATGAACTGCTGCATGGCCGATTCGCCGATGAGCAGCTCGCCTTTCTTCAACGCCAGGCTGCCCTCAGGGAAAGCCAGCTCATAGCCCAGGACCGAATAATCGGGTGTGTCGGCGGAAAAGATGTAGGCGTAATTTTCCAGACGGCCATACTTGAGCACACCCATCGTACGCAGGCTGTCGCGGGCAATCACCGCTTCCACCCCTTCCAGGGCAGCCAGATCTTTCAACACCGGCGTGGTTAGCTGCTGAACCGTAGAGGTCGTCGATCCGCCTCCACCTCCACCGCCGACTTTTTCTACCATCATGGCCTCTTCCCACTTGGGGTAGACCGAGATGATCGTCAAATCCGCCACGCCCGCGAACTGGTTGGTAGCATTGCGCTGCAAACCGCTGGCCAGCGCCACCAGCAACACCACCGCAGCCGTGCCAATCACCACACCGATGGCCGTCAACGCCACGCGGCCTTTGCGGCGCGAGAGGTTATAAGCGATCAGGCTGACTAAATCAAAGAATCGCATACCGCTCCTCTAGGGGGCCTTCCCGCCGCCGCCCTGAGGCACCACGATAATTTCGCTGTCCATAGGAATTTCCCCCTCAGGCATCACCGGCATCGATTCGTCGGGCGTATCGCTTCCCAACCCGAACAAACCTTTGAAGAAGCGCACTACCTTCTGCCAGACAGTCTCCTGCACCGGCTCGAACACCGGGGGCATCTCGCCGCCCTCGCCGGGGAAATATTCCCCCTCGCCGCCGCCATTCACCGGGGCGCCTTCGATGATACTGATCGGAATGGACTGGTTGATTTGGCGCGGCTGGTTGAAATCATCGGTGTAGTTAATCGTCACGTTCACCGTCGATTCACCCGCCTGGAAAGGAATAAAGGTCACATCCCAGGGGTATGAGCCGCCCGGGTCGAGCAGACCCACCAGGCTAATGTTATTCTGCGTGTCGCCCGCCTCGGAGGTGACCACCATGTTACCCAGCACCGCGCTGCTGCGCCCCAAGTTGGTAATCTGCACCGGCAAAACGTTGGGCTGCCCCGACATCAGCGGGTTGGGGTCCATGTAAAAGTTGATCTCCAATTGCGGAAGCCGGTAGATGAGCAGGGTAATCACCTGGTCATCCACCATGCGTAGGCCCTTCGAATTCGAATAAACAAAGGACAGTTTGAGCTGATAGGCTCCGGGGTTGGCCGAAACGTTAACGATCAGGCGCGAGTTCACCTTGGTCGAAGACCCGGAATCGAGATCTCCCAGGAAAAGCAGGTTGGAGGACCCCACCGGCGCAAACACGGTCAAATCGGCGCTGCCACCCGAGGTGCCGCCGGGTTGAGGCGTGCCACTGTTGTCCACGGTGGCCCCGCCACCCAGCACCACCGTCACCGAATCGGCATCATCGTTGCCCAGGTTGTGAACTTCCATTTCCAGCGCAAACAACGAGCCCGGTTGCAAAGGGTCCACATCGGTAACGTAGGCGCCTACTACCAACTGCGGGCGCACCACCGCCTGCGCAGTCGGCGTGGGCGTAGGCGTGGAGGTCGGCCCAAAGGCATAAGCCCCCAGGGTGATGGTCAGGTTGAAAGCCTCAGTATAAGGCGCGCCGCTGACGTCGGTGTAGCTCATCTGCACCGGCAGCGAGGCCACCGAAAGCCCGATCAACGAGGTGCTGACGTAAATCTGCTGCGAGACCGTCTTCTTGCCGCCCGAATTCATCTCAGCCGCGTAGAGCACGCCGCCGGTGCCTTCGGGGAGTAAGGTGTCGCTCATGAAAGTCAACTTGACATCACGGGCTTCCTCACCGCCCTTGTTTTCCAGTTCCAAAAACAGGTTGAAGGAAGTGCCCGGCTTGGGGGTGTTCGTTCCGGCGTAATAGCTCTTGATGATCACCACCGGGCGCTGGGGTAAGGAGGAGGGCGCCGCATCCACCGAGGTGGTCAGCGTCAAGCCGGCAGTCGCCCCCGAAGGTGTACCGACGAAGTTAAGCGTGGTCACGTTGTTGTTGCCGGAAGTCGCCGAATCTGGAATAGCTACTGCCACCTGAACAGAAGCCGAGCTGCCCGCGGGCACCAACACCGGGTTGGGCGCTACACCCACCGAGTATCCTGAAGTGGCAGTGATCTCCACCGAATCATCTGCTGCAGCGCTGTTGTTAATCGTCACCGTGTAGATCACCGAAGTCCCAGCCTGGCCTGATTTGGCGCTTCTGTCAGGCGAAACCGACAGGGTGCTGCCCTGCGACTGGGGCGCGGCCAGCGCGGCGCTGGGGGGCAGCACCAGCAAGGTCAACATGGACAGGCAGGCAAACAGGATGATAAATGTTCGCTTCATAGAGTCGTTCCCTCCGAGGGTTGAGTTGCAGCTTCGGGGATCTGGCTGGCGGCTTCAAACTGCTCACGTTCCACCAGCTTCCCATCCAGCAAGTAAATTACATGGGTCGCAAAGCGCGTCATACGCACATCGTGGGTCACAACCATCACCGTGCGCCCAGCCGTATGCAGTTCAGACAGCAACTGCATAATGGTGTAGCCGGTGACGGTATCCAGGTTGCCGGTCGGCTCGTCTGCCAGGATCAAGCCGGGTTCGTTAATCAAAGCCCGCGCAATAGCCACGCGCTGCTGCTGCCCGCCCGACATCTCGGTCGGGCGGTGCCGGGCATGCTTATCCAGGCCAACCTTGGCCAGCAGTTCGCGGGCACGCTGCAGGCGCTGCTTGCCGGGCACCCCGGCAAAGCGCATGGGAAAGGCCACGTTTTCCAGCGCGGTCATACTGGAGACCAGGTTGAACTGCTGGAAGATGAAGCCCATCTTCTTGCGCCTATAGACCGCCAGAGCATTCTCATCCATGCTGCTGATATCGTCGCCCGAGATGCGAATCGAACCGCTGGTGGGGCGGTCCAGCCCGCCGATCAGGTACAGCAGGGTGCTCTTCCCCGAGCCAGACGGCCCCATGATGACCGTAAACGACCCAGGCGGAATCACCAGATCAACACCTGCCAGGGCCTGGATTTTATTCCGCCCCATAGTGAAAACCTTGCGCAAAGAAAGCGTTTCAACCGAATCAGCTTGGATGGTCATGCTAGAAGTAAAAATAAGCGCCCTCCGTGTTCAGGCCGCTGAGCAGCGAACCGGCAAATTGCGGCAGCACCTGAAGCGCCAGCAAAATCAGCACCGCCACCAGCACCGCGCCAATCACCTTGCCGCGGCTCAAACCCGAAGCAGGCTTTGCCCCAATAATCAGCAACACAATTTGCCAGATCAGATAAATATCGATGAGAGCCATCAGCGCCGTTAAGAAAGCCGCCCCGCCGCCTTCGCCCGCCACGAAACCCGACAGGCCCGCGCCGGCGATGAGCTTGCGCGAAAAGAGCATGGCCAAAATCTGCACCAGCGCGCGCACAGCCAGCGGCAAACTGGCCCAGGCTGCCAGGTTGAAGTCGGCGTGCCGCGAGCCACGCCCTCCCGCCAGCGTTAGCGCCAGGTGCAGCAATCCGCCCAGGATGAACCAGCTCGCCCACACGCCCAGAAGCGCGCCCAGCGCCGGGAAGACATATACCCGTGTGGCATCGGCCTTCGGCTGGGCAGCCTGCAGCATCTTTTCCTGCGCGTCGGGCGAATAATACTGGAAGTCCTCCGGCAGGTCGATGGGTTGGTTGAGGATCTCTTGAGTGCGCAGGGGGCCTGCCACCAGCACCTGCACGATCACCAGCAGGCTGAGCATCAGCAGCGGAACCAGCCACACACCGTTTTCAGCCTCGGCAACCGCCTGCAAGCCGCGCCGCGGGCGGAACAACACCGGCAGGATCAAATCAAAGCGCATCCGGCGAGGGGGTTTTTCGGGGAGATCATTTTCTTCAATGACGGTTTCGGACATAGTCTCTCGCTTTCCAGTCAGTGTGAATCGAATGATATTTAGACGCATTTGACCGTCAAGAAGTTCCGACAGAAACGCACTATTAAGTATAACGCATCCCCACAATTTGGAACTTTACATGGTTTCAAAAAAGCGATTCCAACTTCCACTTTTAAGATCTCTACAACCTGGCTCTCTGGGAGTTGACGTGATGAAACCCGCAACCTTACGCCTCTGATTCACGTATATTTTTGTATAATCTAACGTGAGTTCGGGACAAGCCGCTCATAATGCCCCAAAAAGCGATTCCTTCTTCCTAACCCGAACTGACATTAATTTATATGTTTGCTTTGTATAATCAACCAGGCTTCACCCCAGACTGATTCATATTCTTGCCAGGAGTCCCCTATGTCACCAAAATCGATTGCCATCATCGGCGCCGGGTTCGCCGGAATCTCCGCCGGCATCTACGGTCAAATGAACGGTTACACCACCCAAGTTTTTGAACTTCACAACCTACCCGGTGGACTGTGCGCCAGTTGGAAGAGAAAAGGTTACACCATCGACGGTTGCATCCACTGGCTGGTTGGCTCCTCTCCGGCCAACTCGATATTCACCTTTTGGCAGGAGGTAGGCCTGCTAAAAGATCGCCAATTCGTCGATCACGAAATCTTTATGGTCGTCGAAGACGAACAAGGGCGCGCGTTCAACATGTACGTCAATCCTGACCGTCTAGAAAAGCATATGCTTGAGCTAGCTCCCCAGGACGCAGGCGCAATTCGCGAGTTGACCGACGGAATCCGGTTATGCAAGAAGATGGGCCAACCTGCCTTTAAAGGCGGCCTGGCGGGGCTGTTACAAAAGGCCGGATTTTTCGCGGGAATGCTCTCGGTCATTCCACAGATGAAGAAATGGACGAATCTGTCCCTGGGCGACCTTGGCAACCATTTCCAGGATCCCTTGCTACGTAAGAGCATTAAAGATTCGCTTTTCCCAGACATGGCAGCGCTGGGCTTGGTAATGACCCTGGCCTTTCTGGACAGCAAAACCGCCGGATACCCGCTGGGGGGATCCATGCCGCTGGCACAAGCCATCGAGAAACGCTATCTGGATCTGGGCGGAACGATCCACTACAGTTCCCCGGTCGAAAAAATTTTGGTGGAAGATAACCGAGCTGTCGGTGTGCGCCTCAAAGATGGCAGCGAACACCGCGCCGACGTGGTCATATCGGCTGCCGATGGTCACGCCACCATTTTTAAGATGCTGGAAGGCCGTTATGTGAATGACACCATCCGCGGTTACTACGACAATATGCTCATCTTCCCCGGCCTGGTGTTTGTCGGTCTGGGCGTCAATCGCAGTTTTGCTGATGAAACTCAAAGTGTTTCGGGGGTAAAATACGCGTTGAAGACCCCCATCGTCATCGGCGGAAAATCTCACGAGATTCTCTCTGCGCACCTGTACAACTTCGACCCAACCCTGGCCCCAGAGGGCAAGAGCGTACTCACCATCATGTTCGACAGCGACTATAATTACTGGAAGACACTGGCTGCCGACCCGGCAGCTTATCAGGCCGAGAAACACGCCGTGTCCGAAGCCGTGCTTGACGGCCTGGAGCAGCGCTGGCCCGGAATTGGAAGCCAGGTAGAAATGATCGATGTGGCCACGCCGCTGACCTTTGAACGCTACACCGGCAACTGGCAGGGCAGCTTTGAGGGTTGGATGATCACTCCCAAGGCTTTGATGATGAAAATGGACAACACCCTGCCCGGCCTGCAAAACTTCTATATGGCAGGGCAATGGGTGCAGCCGGGCGGTGGTTTGCCGGGCGGGGTCATGTCGGGGCGGCGAGCCATCACCGATATCTGCAAGAAAGACAAAGTTAAGTTTCACACGACCAAAATTTAATCTACGTCAGCCCGCTTTTAGCAAAAGTGCAAGACTTATTCCGGGCCACATCATTAAGGGAGTTATTCTATGCGCATTCGGATTGGAATGGAAAACGGGTACGAGGGCCGCTCAGTGGCCTGGGCTTTAGATTATCCCGGCTGTTTTGCCTACGGTGAGGACGCCGCCAGCGCCCTGCTCAAGGTTCCCCGCGCATTGTTGAACTACCGCGATTGGGCCGAAAAGCACGCCGGGCGCGAGTACATTGAGCTGGGCGATTTCGACTTGCGCACGGTGGAGTCTTTCGACGTCTACACCATCGATGATAACTTCGAACCCGCTGAGAAGGGCTACTTAGTCAACGCATGGTTTCGGGATGACTGTCGTCCGCTGGACGAAGACGACGTTCAATGCGGGTTGGAACTACTTTCCTGGACTCGCGCCGATTTGCTGGCCATTGCGCAGCATCTACCCGCCGATCTGTTGGACCGCGAGGTTCCCGGCGAGCGCTGGAGCATCCGTGGCATTTTGGGGCACATCGCCGGGGCAGAGTGGTGGTACCTGGATCGCCTGGGCCTGGGCGGCGAGCGCAGCGAACTGCCCGAGGAAGCCTTTGAGCGGCTGGCTTTCGTGCGCGCGCGTTTGGTGACGGTGCTGCCAGAGTTGGAGGGGGTCAAACAGGTGGTCGGGCTGCGCGGCGAGTTCTGGAGCCCGCGCAAGGTGCTGCGCCGCGCCCTGTGGCACGAAATGGACCACATCGGGCACATCGCCCATTTGATTTAGTCGACCTGATCAGACCCTAAGGGTTTTCTGAAACCCTTAGGGTCTTTTTGTGGCAATCATCTTTACAGTCATTTCAGTCTTGACAAAAATAACCGAAAGAACTATAATCACGGTAGCCGCGAAAGCTGGCTTTTCATGTGTACGTGTTCGATTCACAAGGAGAACTGATGGAGGTTGATAGTCCGGATAATTCTGGAGATAGTCCCCTAGAGGACAGACCTGAGTTATCCCAGTTCATTGAAAATATGGGGTTGCATTACGAGGCTTACGGCGTTCCCCGCATCGGAGGGCGTTTGTTGGGTCTTCTAATGATCTCCAACCGCCCCCTGGCAGCCGAAGAAATGGCGGAGACGATCCAGGTTAGCCGCAGCAGCGTTTCAACTAATTTGCGAACCCTGCAAATGGCCGACCTCATCGAAAAAGTCTCCCTCCCCGGAGAGCGCTACGACTACTACGTCATTTCTGAAACCGCCTGGCAAAGCACCCTGGAAATGCGGCTTGATGGCATCACCGCGTTCAAAGAGCTGGCCGAAACCGGATTGACGGGGCTGGAAGAAGATCATCCCGCTCGCCACCGCCTGGTGGAAATGAAAGCTTGGGCGGACATGGTAGAAGACTCGTACCGTAAAATGATCGACTCGTGGCAATCTCGGGTGGAGGAAACCGCCTAAGACCGCTTTGCGACGTAATTTAAGCCGCGCCGGTTGGTTCCCTCCCAGGACCAACCGGCGTTTTGTTGCCGCAAAAAGCACACGCAAGGAGGCTGAGATGTATTACGTCGTTATTCGCACAGAAAATTTAAGCAAGTTCTACGGCGTTCACCGAGGGGTCGAGGAATTAACCTTCCAGGTGGAGCCGGGCGAGATTTTTGGCTTGCTTGGACCGCAAAACGCTGGCAAATCGACCGTTGTCCGCCTCCTGCTCGATTTTGCCCGCCCCACCAGTGGCCGCGCCCTGATCTTTGGACAAGACGTCCGCCGCAACCCGCAAGAAATCCGCTCGCAGGTGGGCTTCCTCCCCGCCAGCTTCTCCATGTTCGACCAGTTCAACGGCCTGGGCACCCTCTCCTTCCTGGCGGGGCTGCGCCGCGGCGCCGATTTGACCTACGCTCGCCAACTGGCAGACCGCCTGGGTGTCGATCTCAAGCTCCCCGCGGCCCGCCTTTCGCCCGCTGACCGCCAGAAGATTGGCCTGGTGCAGGCTTTCATGCACCACCCTGAACTGCTCATCCTGGATGAACCGACTCGCAATCTGGACGCCGAGGCCCAAAAGGCTTTCGGACAGTTGATGATCGAAGTACGCGCCCAAGGCAGCACGGTCTTTTTCACCAGCGCTTCTCTCCCCGAAGTAGAGCGCTCCTGTGACCGGGTGGGTGTGCTGCACCAGGGTCACCTCATCGAAGTAGTAAGGGCTGTGCGCCTGCGCAGCCGCTCGCTGCGCAAGGTAGAAATGCGCTTCGGCTGTGCCGTGCCCGTGGACGCCTTCGCCAACCTGACCAACCTGGAAGATGTGCGCCTGGAAGACAACCAACTGCGCTGCACCGTGCAAGGCGACCCCGATTCGCTCATCAAGATCGCCAGCCAGTACCGCGTTACCGATATGATCTGCCAGCAGCCGACCCTTGCAGAGGCTTATCACCGCTATTACGGGCTCTCCGATGGAGTGGATTAGCCTCTTCCGCCAAACCCTGGCTGCGCGCAAAAAACAGCCACTGTGGGTTTCGGTTGCGCTGGCCGCTGCCGGGTTCATCCTGCTAGGATTGGGTCAGTGGTCTACTTTGCAGCAATGGGTTTCTGGTCTGCCATCTTTCTGGCAGGCCTTTTTAGGATTGCCTCACGGCTGGCTGGGCATGGCCGGGTTCGGCTGGGTCTTCCCGCTCCTTTTGGGCTGGTTTGCCATCCGCCAGGGCGCTGCGCTGATTGCTGGAGAAGAAGAGCGCGGCGCACTGGCCTTGTTGCTGGTGGGCATCGTCCGCCCCGCCCAACTGGTTTGGATCCGCTGGAGCGTTTTGCTGGCCCTCAGCCTGGCGCCCGTTGCGGCCCTGGGGTTGGCGCTGCTCCTCGGCGGCGCGCTGGGCTGGCACGGCTGGCCCGGCGGCAGCCTGATGGGAACGTTGCTCTCGCTGTGGCTGATAGGAGTCTTCTGCGGCAGCGCCGCCTTGTTGGGCGGCTGTCTCAGCGGGCGCGTGCGCGTGGCCTGGCTGGCCGGCGGACTGGCTCTGGGGCTCAGCCTGCTGCTCGACCGGTTCTCCGCGGCCATCCCCGGCCTGGGTTTCCTTCACTACGCCTCTCCCTATGGATGGTACGGCGGGCCGCGGTTGGGCGGCGGCGCGTGGTCCTGGGGGTGGGCGCTGCTGGCAGGGATCGCCTTGGCCGCAGCCTTCGCCTCGGCTGTGGGCTTTGCCCGCCGCGACCTGCAAGTTTGACCGAGCGCTTCTCCATCGACTTAGAGACCGCAAACAAAAAATCATGCGGCGCGAATGCGCCGCATGATTTTTTGTTTGCGGTTCATTCCCCCTTCTTGGGGGAGATATAGAACGTGGGGAATTTCCCCCACACCAACCCAACTTAGCCGATCATCCCCTCAAGGATCATCTCCAGCGCCATGGTGTGGCTGCATCGTCCGCGCGTGCGGAAGAAATCGCAGTCGCATTTCCATTCACCTTGTCCATAATTTACTGTATGAGGGTTGTTCTCGCCGTCAAACGTAACCGTAAATTCCGTGAAATGAACCCGTTTGCGCTCTTGAGCGTAACGCTTCGCTTTATCAATCTTGCCGATCATACCTGAATCCATATTTTAAAGACTCCTTTATCGACAGAATCCCACAGAATGCAAAAAAGCACGCAACATTGCGTGCTCGGGAACCCCTATTCTTTTGAAACGGTAAATGGGTGTAGATATACTTTTCACTAAATTCAGTATATATCGAGTCCCTGGGAAAGTCAACGCGTACGCACCTTGCAATTCACCGCCAGGTGATTTTTCCAAGAGGCTCCCGGAAAATTTCACCTCTTCTTCTCCAACACCAGGGCATCTTCTTGATCAAAATAATACTTGACCCACACATCCACCGGGCGATAGCCCTGGGCGTGGTACAGCTTGATGGCAGCCTCATTCGAGCGGCGCACGCTCAATCGCACAACAGGCAAGCCCATGCGTGTCTCACAGACTTGCAGCAGGGCCGTGGCAATGCCCATGCGCCGGAATTCCGGCAGCACCCCCAACGTGGCAATCCACCCCACGCCTTCGCTGGGGTGCGGGTCGCCCCCCACAAAGCCTACCATACGCCCATCCATGCTGGCCTTCCAGCGCACCAGTCCGGGCAAGACGAGGACGCCGGCCAGGTCCAACCACGGCCACGCATCACCTCCGAAGCATACCTGCTCCAGCGCGCGCAGCGCGTTGAAATCCTTCAGGCCGGCGCCCTCAATCTGATAGTTCCCGTTATCGCCCAAAATCAAAACTTACTTTTCCGACTGGCCTTTGATGAAGCTGCCCATCATGCTGGTGAACTCCATCGGGAAGATGTACTTGGTGGACGGTTTTTCCGCCATGCTCTTGAGCGTCTCAAAGTACTGAATGGTGATGCTGCGCTGATCGAGCGTGGAAGCAACGCCATTGATCTTCTCAAGCGCCGCCGTGTAACCTTCGGCGCGCAGTAGCTGCGCTTGCTTTTCGCCCTCGGCGCGCAGGATGTTGGCCTGCTTCTCGCCTTCGGCGCGCAGCACCTCTGACTGGCGCTCGCCGTCTGCCACATTGATGGCAGCTTCGCGCGTACCGTTCGATTCGGTCACCACCGCGCGGCGGATGCGCTCGGCGGACATCTGGCGGTTCATCGCGTCCTGAACGTCCCGCGGCGGGATGATCTCGCGGATTTCTACGTTGGTCACCTTTACACCCCAGCGCCCGGTCACTTCGTCCAGGCGGGTGCGCAGGATGTTATTGATGGTCTCACGCTCCGAAAGCACATCGTCCAGCAAAATGCCGCCGATGACCGAGCGCAGCGTGGTGGTTGCCATACCTTGCGCAGCCAGTTCAAAGTTCCCCACCTGCAGCACAGAATCGGTAGGAGAGAGCACCTTATAGTACCAGATGAAGTCAATCGAGATCGGCGCGTTATCCTTGGTAATGGAGGTCTGCTGCGGGATCTCGCGAACCTGCTCGCGCAAATCCACGCGCACTGCGCGATCGATGACCGGGATAAGGATAATCAAACCCGGGCCCTTATCTCCCAGGCTGCGGCCCAGGCGGAACACCACCAGTCGCTGGTATTCAGGAACAACCTTAATGGCGTTGGCCAGGAAGATCAGCAAGACAACAACGATGCCTCCGATTAGGCACAACAGGGTGAAGAATTCACCATTTCCTAACATATCGTTCTCCTCCTATTTGGATTCAGGGGTTGAAACAGGTTCGACATCCAACACCAGGCCGCTTCTGCGCACCACGCGCACCGCGCTTCCTGCTGGAATATACTCCTCGCTATTGGCGGTCCATTGTTCGCCGCCGACAAAAATTGCGCCTTGCGGCCGCAGGTCGGTCTTGGCTGTGCCAATCTGCCCAATCAGCCCTTCAAGGCTGTGGTTGGGGGTCATTTGAAAAGCCGCTAAGCTCTTGCGAGCCATCAGCCACAGCAAACCCGCCGACAGACCCGAAACAATGATCGCCAGGATGGGATTCAGCCTTAGGCCGCTCTCGGTGGTGCGAAAAGCGAACACCGAGCCCAGGGTCATGGCAACCAGCGCCCCCAGCAGATACATCCAACTGTTTTTGCGCACCCGCACCGCAACGAAGAAGGGTATCAAGCTGACAGCCAACAACACCAGCGCCCAAACGTTCACCGGCAGATTGGCAATGCTGTACCCGGCCAGAGCCAGGATGAGCACCGCGCCCACCTCCAGAATGCCCGTGCCCGGCGCGAACAAGGCCAGAATGGCCATCACAGCGCCCCCTACTAACAATACATACGCTACATTTGGATCGAAGAAGAAGCTCATAGTTCGGCCCTCCGATTTCATTATACATGAAACCAGAGGGCCCAATCATCAAGGGAGTGTCAAAGAGGAAATTGGTTCTCCAGGATTTACCGTGGCAGGTCCCTCTTCTTTCTCCTACGCCATCTCACCCATGTACTTGGCCCCACCGCGGTAGCACACTGCAAAAGGCCCATTGCGGCGCTGCGCGCGGAACCGCTTCGCTTGCCAGCTGTTCCACAGCGTCTCGATCAAAGCCTCTTTGACATTACCGCTCGTCGTTTATGCAACCTCCGGTTCAGCTTGAATGGCAACGAGTTGTTTGGGCAGGCGAATATGCGAGGCGGCAAAGATATTAATAGCGGCAATCACCACGCCCATCAAGAACACATACTGGTAGCCAAATTGATTCCAGATCACGCCGCCCAGCAGGGCCAGCGAGATCGAAAAGATGTGGTCAATGCTCACACCCGCCGCCAGGGCCGGTTGGATATCATCCGGCTTGAGCGCAATCTTCTTCATATAGGTCGAGCGAGCCATGCTCACCGACATGAGCATCTGATCCAGCAGATAGCACCCGCACACCACCAGGAAGGCCGTGCCTTCGGGTAAAAATGAGCGCGCAAACCCATACCCAAAGCACACAAACACCAACAGTACAGCCTCGCTGATCAACACCGTGCGCTCGCCAAAGCGGTCGATGGCCCGCCCCAGGATGGGCTGGAAGATGATGCCGATGATCCCGCCCACGGTGATGAGCGTTGCCAGGGTTTGGGTGGGCTGGTTGAACACTGTCACCAGCACCCACGGTGCAAAGGTGATGAACAACTGCTTGCGCGAGCCGTATAGCACCGCCAGGATGTAATACAGGCGGTATTCTTTCTTCAGTTTGAGGATTTCGCCCGACGGCTGGGGCCGCCCGCGCTGCATGGAAAAGAGCAGCACAGCGGCAATCACAAACCCCACCGCCGCCAGGGTGAAGGTCAACTGAAAGGTCATGCCCAGGTAGCGGAAGCCCACAAAAACCAGCGCGCTGCCAAAAATGGCGGCGAAGTTGCGCACCGCGTTGAGCTGCCCCAGGCGGCGACCAGCCTGCCCCTCTCGAGCCAATTCCATGCCAATGGTGGAAGCAATCGGCATGAAGACGTGCTGCCCGGCGCTGTACAGGAACAGCCACAGCACCATGATGCCATAGCTGGGAGAGACATAAGCGATTAATAACACGCCGGCCGCGCTAAACAACAGCGCCATGCCCCCCAGACGGCGGCTGCACAAAAACCAGAACAAGGCTGTGATGAAAATGGTCAAAAAGCCGGGCAGTTCGCGGGGAAACTCAAGGAAGGAACGCTGGAACCCGGTTAGGGCATAATTCTCGTTGAGAAAATTGTTGAAAATGGAGTCGAATAAACTGTAACCCATCCCCATTACCAGGGAGGCAGCGACGAAGAGTTTTAACTCGCGGGGAGCTTTGGATAGGCGTGACGATAGAGCAGTCATGGAGGGGTCTCTTTTGCAATGAATAAAATGTGGGACAGGGTCATTATATCGTAGAAAAGCCCACGGAATCTCTACAATGGCCGCAAGAATCGTAGTAGGGGGAATTCATGAATTACCCCTACTACGATCTCAGCTTACGGCTCGATGTGCATACAGCGCTCAAACATTCGCGCCGTGTATCCAGCCAATCGCCCGGTGCTGGCCTCATCCTCCGCCACCAGGAAATTCTTCTCCTGGAAAAAATCCGGCGCGAGCATGGTGAAAAACGCCGCCGACATTACCTGAGCCAGGGCTGCGCGCACATTTACTTCCGAAAACTGGGGGTAAGCCGCCACCGCCTGGCGGTTGATGCGCTCAAAAATATCGCGAAACATATATAGTGCAGGCGTATCGTGGCGCTTTTCCACCAATATCGCGTACATGTGCGCCATCACGATCTTTGGAAAGCGCTTGCCCCCATCGATCAGGTACGCCACCACTTCCTCCAAGCGCTGCTGGAAAGGCGTTTCAGCCTGCTCAACAATCTCCAGCAAATCTCCCCGCATGTGCTCCAGGGTCATTTGCTTGGCTTCTTCCACCAGACGTTCCTTGCTGCGGAAGTAGTAATTGATAGCAGCAATATTCACCTCAGCCTGCTCAGCAATCTTGCGCGTGGTCAGGTTATCAATTCCATCCTGCTCGATGCAAGTAATGGTAGCTTCCAGAATGCGTTTCTCCGGCGGCAGCGCAGTCATAGCTGCCCCTCGGTCTTAATCCCGCACTGCTGCTCAGAGATGGCCCACAGGCGTTTGCCGTTAGCCTCCTTCAAAGCGTATCCGTCCGGTTTCTTGGGAACGCTGTGCTTCCAGTAGACCTCCGTCCGGTTTTGGATGGACGGCTCAGTGGCCAGGAACACCACCCCGCGGGCCGATTCTTCGGAGCTGATGCCCGCGTTGCGCCGGAACTTCCAGATCAATTGCACAAAACCCGGCGTACCCTTGAAGGCTATGTCGGTTTTCACCAACCCCGGGTCGGCGGCAAAGGCCCGCAGCGCAGATTGCGCCCCCAGCCGGCGGTTCAGTTCGGCGGTGAACAGCACATTGGCCATCTTGCTCTGCTTGTATGAGGACAGCCCGTTGTAGAAGCGCCGCAGTTGCACGTCATTCCAACGGAAGCGCGCCAGGTTGTGCGAATACGAGCTGACCGTCACCACCCGCCCCATCGGCGCCGCTTTGAGCAATGGCAGTAAGCGATAGGTGAGCAGGAAGGGTGCCAGGTGATTGAGCGCCCACACCACCTGAAAGCCCTCGGCCGTCTGCGTGTACCATGCGCTGAACATCCCAGCGTTGTTGATCAGCCCGTCCAGCGCAGGTATACCCGCTTCCGCCAGCTTTTTCTGGATGGCATCGGCCAACTGGTGCACCTCGCTTTGCAAGGTCAAATCCGCCAGGCAGAACTCTACCCGCGCGTCAGGATAGGCTTCGCGCAGCTGCCGCTCGGCGGCCTGGTTGCGCTCTGCCGAGCGCCCCACGCCGATGACAAAAGCACCTTGCGATGCTAATTGCGCTGCCGCGGCCTGCCCAATGCCCGAGGTCGCTCCGGTGACGACAAACGTTTTGCCTGAAAGTGCATTTTCCATGATTCCGCTCCTTGATGTGCCCGTTATGGGCAGGGAAGCCCTAGACCGATTGATGTTAGGATGATTATAGTTTCAAACAAACGTTTTGTCAATATGATTTATACATTAGTTTCAAACAAACGATTGACTTTTCCAAGATTCCTGGCTATACTCATTGCAGATGGTAACTACTCAGCTAGAAGTGGAAGAAGCCCGAATTTGAGGTATGTGTGGGGCGCTTCGCGCCCCACACATACCTCAAATTCGGGAACTTTCCTCACCCTCTGAGCAGTTACTGCAGATACACCTTCCCGCCCCAAGCGGGACGAATTTGGACGAGGAGAAAATAATGAACAGTTGGGTATTGATTACTGGAGCAACCGGCGGATTGGGAAAGGCTTTCGCCACCGAATGTGCCTCCCGAGGCTGGAACCTGGTGCTAACCGACCTCAAGCCCGCCCCGCTCGAAACGTTGGCCGGCGGGCTGCAAAAAGCCTATAACGTGGATGTGCGCTGCTACACCAGCGACCTGACCAACCCGGCCTCTCGGGCGCAGTTATTCGACACCTTCACCGGCGAGCGGATGCGCTTTTGGATGGTAATTAACGTTGCTGGGTTGGATTTCGAAGGCTCCTTCTACGAGCAGCCCTTCGAGAAAATCCGCACCATCATCCGCCTGAACATCGAAGGCACCCTGGAGGTGACCCACGCCCTCATCCAGCAGCGCGACCCGGTACGCACCTTCCGCATCATCAATGTTGCCAGCCTGGCGGCCTTTTACCCCATGCCCGTCAAAGCCACTTACGCCGCCTCCAAGCGCTTTTTACTAGACTTCTCACTGGCCCTGCGCGAAGAACTGCGCGACGTCGGTGTCAGCATCACGGCGCTGTGCCCGGCGGGCATGCCCACCACGCCCGAATGCATCGAGTCCATCGAGGCCCAGGGCTTGATGGGCAAGCTCACCACCCAGAACACCGGCTCGGTCGCCGCCGGGACCATCGACAGCGCCCTCAAGGGCAAAGCCGTCTACATTCCCGGTACGCTCAACCGCATTTTGCAAGCGCTGGGCAGCGTTGTGCCCGCCCCGTTAATCGCTTGGATCGTTGGCGAGCGCTGGCGGCTGGCCCACGAGCGCAAAAACGCGCGGCGCAGGCTGGTGGCTGCCACACAATCGTAGAACCAATTAGATCCTAATGGTCTTTAAGACCCTTAGGATCTGAAGATTCGGACTCGTTTCGCGCTAGCGTCTCCCCGCTCTGTTCTTTCGGTGGAGGCGCATCGCCAAACTTTTTCTTCCAGCATTTGAAACAATAATTCGCCTTGCCGCCCGGATAGAGCGGGTCATCCACAACATAGGCCGCATGGAAGCGTTTGCACACGTCGCAGCGCTTCAAGATACGGCCCATGCACTCACTCCTCGCTCAACAGCACCCGAATATCGCTCCAACCATAGGACACCTCAACGATATCCTGGTCGTACACGGGATAAGTCTTGCCGCTGATGAACTTGCCCTGCAAACTCTCATACCAGGCTCGGGCCGGGTTGCCGCGCAGCGTCCACAGCATCACCGACTTCGCGCCGTACTCAATCAACATCTCAACCGACTTGCGCAGCAGTGCGCTGCCCACCCCGTGTTTTTGGTGGTCCTGGCGCACGTGCATGGCGGCAATTTCCGCGTCATAACCTGGCAGCCCGGCCTGTTTGAACGCCAGCAGGTAACCGATCACGCCTTCCTGGGGATGCTCGGCGACCAGTAATATATCGCCCTTGCCAGACGCAAACCAATCGACCCAATCTTTTTCCTGCTCTTCATAGGAAAAATGATCCAGGTAAGGTTGGGGGAATTGCCCGGCATAGGCACAGCGGTAGCTGTCGACTTGAACGTGAGCCAGGGCTTGACAATCAGCGGGGGTGGCGGGGCGGATAACGACCATAACAACCTCAATGCGTGTTCGGTGCATTCTATAAAACTACCGGAGCCAAAAAGAAAGGATGCCTTCCAGCCCGGCGCCATCCTATTATACTCGTATCTCTACCAATTGCGCTTGTGGCTGGTGCCGGGTTCATTGGAAATTGGCGTGGCGAAATCCGCATTTTTAGGGGTGTTTGAGTGGCTTCGCCACCCACACACCCCTAAATGCGGTACCTACCACGGCAACTCCTAGAGAGCCCTGTGCCGCTTGTAGAACGAGAGCAGGGCAATCGCCCTAAGCTGATAGGATTTTTCCCTAGAATCTGTCCGAAAATTCGGAAGGAAAGCGATTTTGAGGTTCTTATAGCCCTGAGTTTATATCCGCAAATCTGCTATTCTCCTTGTAAAAAGTCAAACCCGGCCTGGTTAAATGCATCCGGCAGCTCCATATTGAGCATGTGCGCACCATTCGACAAGATCCGTATTTTTGCAGAGGGAATCTCTTGCGCCATGAATGCCGCTGCTCGCAAAATCTCCGGATGATCCAACTCACCCGCGATGACCATTGTAGGAATCTGTACTTCCTTGAGCCGGTTCGCCGCCGGGGGATCAAGCGGCTGCAAAAGCTGCATGTCTGCCCTCAGGTAGGTTTGGTTTGCCACCGCTGTACGGTTCATCTCTGCCGCGCGCCGCCTCACCCGGGGATCGACCTGCTCGGGTTTCCGGAACATGCCATCTACCCATAGTTGAATTTGCAGTTCAGACGCTCGCTGCAAATCATTTTGCTGGAGCGCGGCGATCATTTCAAACAGCCCCGGCGGCGGTTCCCCTTGCATTTCAAAACCACCCGGAACTGTTGAGACCAGAACCAGCGCCTGTGCCATATCGGGGTGCTCCAGGGCAAAGTCGAGGACGGTTGCTCCGCCCATGGAACAGCCCACCAGCGCTGCTTTTTGGATGCTCAGATGCCTCATCAAAGAATAAATTTCCTTCCGGCGGACTACCGGTTCTTGCGTAGGGTCCGACTTGCCATATCCGCGCATGTCGAAGCGGATCACCTGGTAATATCGCGCGAAGTATTCAAACTGCGCATCCCACATGCGGCTATCAACGAAACCAGCATGCGCGAACAGCACAGCATCTCCCTGGCCAGCGGTCTCATAGTAGATTTTTGCGCCGTCCAAGGTCATATAATCTTTCGTTGTCTTTCCCATTACGTTTATCCTCCATCCAATTAGGTTCTCTTGGAGTTGCCGTGGTAGCTGCCGCTCTCACACCCCAAAATGCGGGGGGCACCATGCCAATTCCCAATGACCCTCCAATTAGGATCATTCTTTCAGGATCATGATAAACTATCTTGGGTGACACCTATTGTCACCCAAGCTGAACTAGAAAGAATTAGAGGAGCTTATGCGCGCTGACCGGCTGCTTTCAATTATGCTACTGCTGCAAACCAGGGGGAAACTAACCGCGCAAACCCTGGCCGAGGAACTGGGCGTTTCCCGGCGGACCATTTTGCGCGATATCGATGCACTATCGTACGCTGGGGTCCCGATATACGCGGATGGTGGGCATGGGGGCGGCATAGCTCTAGACGAAAATTACCGCACGACCCTTACCGGGCTGAATGAGGCGGAGATTCGGGTATTGTTTATCTCCGAAAACACGCAACTGATGAATGATATTGGCCTGGGGGAAGCAACCAAACGCCTTCAGCACAAGCTCTCAGCGGCTCTCCCCCTCGAACAGCAGTCGATTGCGGAGCAGGTGCGGCAGCGTATTTATCTTGATCCGGTCTGGTGGTGGCAAGATGATACTCCCTTGCCGTTCTGGAGCGATCTACAGAAGGCGGTGTTCGAAGATTACCGGATCCAGGCAACGTACGAGAATTTCAATGGGGAGGTTGCCGAACGGCTTCTAGAGCCTTACAGCCTGGTCGCAAAAGCCTCTCAATGGTACCTGATCGCAAAGCGGGATAGTGCTTACCGGATGTATCGCATCGCCCGCTTCCACTCGATCCAAATCCAGAATACGCATTTTGAGCGGGAAAACGGCTTTGACCTGATAAAGTTTTGGCACGAGCACCTGAAGGAATTTCGCGAATCCATTGCGGAATACACCTTCACCCTGCGGATTCATCCCGACCGGCTGGGATTTGTGCAATCGCTGATGCCGGGGCGTTTTCAAATCACCTGGACGGACCCACAAAATGGATGGAAAACGCTTCGTTTTCAAGTCGAATCAATGGACCTGGCGAAAATGTTGGTTTTTGGCCTTGGAAACCAGGCAGCCATCGTTGATCCACCGGAATTGCGCGAGGCGATTCTTCGCGTAATTCAAGAGTTGCAAACGACGTATCTACTCACCGGGGTTGGGGAAGTACCTGAATTTGAGGTGTTTATGGGGGCGAAGCCCCCATAAACACCTCAAATTCAGGTTTTTTCACCCCAACTGTGAGTAGTTACCAAACGACAACAGAACAGCAGAACTACCCAAAGTAAACGGGTCATTGGGAATTGGCGGGGTTCACCACGGCAACTCCTTGAGAGCCAAGAATGGACTGGTTTTCCCCCGGCTTTCCTGTGCTATACTGGCAGTGAACGTACCCAGCAGGTATTCCTCATGCAGAAAGGAAGTTTTTATGATCCAACGCTACAGTCTTTCGTGGGTGGATTGGGAACTGGCCGGATTTCCACCCTATCAATGGCTGTTCTCTCCCGCGAGGGATGTGCGTACCGCCGTCGCCGCCGAATTTCCTTCCATTTCCACCCGCGTTCCCGGATCGGTGCAAAGTGCCCTGCACAAAGCCGGCATTCTTCCAGATTGGAACATTGGTCTCAACGCTCGCCAGTGCGAGTGGGTGGAAAACCGCGACTGGATTTTCCAGGCCGAACTGCCCGCGCCGTGGGTTGAGCCCGGCAAGCGCATCCGCCTGCACTGCCAGGGCCTGGATGATCGCGGGCTGGTGCGCCTGAATGGGCAAGAAGTGGCCCACTTTGAAAACGCCTTCCTGCCCCACGTCTTTGACCTGACACCCTTCATCCAACCGGGGAACAACCGCCTGCAAATTGTGTTCCAGCCACCGGCCCGCTGGTTGGGCCAGTTCGGCTACACCTCGCGGATGACCGATTGGAAACCCCGCTACTACTACACCTGGGACTGGACCTCGCGTCTGGTGCAGATGGGCATTTGGGATGAAATCTATCTGGAAGTCAGCGACGGGCTGGAGATCGAAACGCTGCGCTGCATCGCCGATTTTGACCCCGGCAGCAACAGCGGCAGCCTGCAAATTCGCGGCCTGGCATCCGGCACAGAAGACACCCAGGTGCAACTCTCCCTGACCGGCTCGGATGGCGAGGTGCGCGCTGCGCAAATCGACCCGGCCGTCTTCGCCGCCGGTGTCGAATGGTTGGGCCTGCCCGTCCAGGCCTGGTGGCCCAACGGATCGGGCGCCCAACCGCTGTATACCCTCACCTGCCGCCTGGTGGATGCCGCCGGAACGGTTCATGACGAGACCCAACGCCGGGTGGGCTTCAAACGCGTGGGCTGGCTGCCCTGCGAAGGCGCCGCTCCCGAAGCCGACCCCTGGATCTGCACGATCAACGGCGTACCCTTATTCCTGCAGGGCTTCAACTGGACGCCCATCCGCCCCAACTTCGCCGATGTGCCCAACGAAGAATATCGCAAACGCCTCGAGTTGTACCGCGACCTGGGCTGCAATGTGCTGCGCGTGTGGGGCGGGGCCTACCTGGAAAAAGATATCTTCTACCGCCTGTGCGACGAACTGGGCTTGCTGGTCTGGCAAGAGTTCCCCCTATCCTCCTCCGGCATGGACAACTGGCCCCCCGAAGACGCCGCCAGCATTCAAGCCCTGGGCGCCATCGCCGAGTCCTACATCGCCCGGCGGCAGCACCACGCCAGCCTGTTGTGCTGGTGCGGCGGAAACGAGCTGCAAGGCGGACTGGACGGGCGCAAAGCCGGCGGCGGCAAACCCGTCGATACCCACCACCCCCTCATCCGCCGCCTGGCCCAGGTGGTGGCACGCGAAGACCCCGGGCGGCGCTTCCTGCCCTCCTCCTCCTCGGGCCCGCGCTTCTCCGCCGACCCCGCCGACTTTGGCAAGGGCTTGCACTGGGACGTACACGGCCCCTGGAAGATCGCTGAGATCAAAATGGATTGGCAGGAATATTGGGCCAACGTGGATGCCCTGTTCCATTCCGAAGTCGGCGCCCCAGGCGCCAGCCCGGTTGAAGTCATCCGCCGCTACAAAGGCGAGTACGACGAAATGCCGGCCAATGCCGACAACCCCCTTTGGCGGCGCACCGCCTGGTGGATTGAGTGGAACGAATTTGTGCAGGAAAAGGGGCTTGAACCTGCTAACCTCGAAGAGTTCGTCTCCTGGAGCCAGGCTCGCCAGGCCGATGCGCTGGTAGTGGTGGCCCGCAGCCTCAAATCCAAGTTCCCTCGCTGCGGCGGCGTCATTTTCTGGATGGGACACGACTCCTTCTCGTGCACAGCCAACACTTCGGTCATTGACTTTGAGGGCAACCCCAAACCCGCCGCCATTGCGCTGCGGGCCGTTTTCCGCGAACAACATTAATCTGGAGGCAAACATGGACCAATTCACCGGTTTTCAAGCAGGCGTCAACCTGGGCGGCTGGATTTCGCAATATGGCCGCTATAACCACGAGCATTTCAAGACCTTCATCACTCAGGCCGATATTCAACGCATTGCCTCCTGGGGCATGGATCATGTGCGCCTGCCCTTTGACTACCCCGTGCTGGAAGACGACGACACCCCCTTCCAATATAAGGAATCGGGTTGGGGCTACCTGGACTCGTGCGTGGATTGGTGCGAGGCCGCCGGGCTCAACCTGATCCTCGATCTGCACCGTGCCCCCGGCTATGCCTTCTACACGCTGGAGGAGAACGCGCTGTTCAGCGACGCGCAGGCCCAGGAGCGCTTCATCCAGCTATGGGAAACCATTGCCTGGCGCTATCGCCAGCGCACCAGAGTAAAAATCGTCTTGGAACTGCTCAACGAGATGGTGCTGCCCGACAGCGCCCCCTGGAACGACCTGGCCCACCGCACCATCCAGCGCATCCGCGCCATCGACCCCGAGCGCTGGATCATGTACGGCGGCAACCATTACAACGCCGCCTCCGAACTCAAGAACATTGCCCTGGTGGACGACCCCCACATTGTCTACACCTTCCACTTTTACCATCCCATGCCCTTCACCCACCAGCGCGCCTTCTGGGTGCCGGAATTGAAAGCTCTGAATCAAGTCACTCCCTATCCAGGCATGGTGCCCGGCGTGAAGGAGTTCTTGCAGGCCCGTCCCGAGTTCACCGACAAGCTCCAAAGCTGGGAAACGCGCCCAATGGACGTGAACTTCGTCAAAGAGAAACTCCAACCTGCCGTGGACTTCATCCAGCAGACGGGGCTGCCGCTGTACTGCGGCGAGTACGGGGCCATCGATCACGCCGAAATCTCCTCGCGCCTCAACTGGCACCGCGAGTTTGTGGGCTTGCTGCGCCAGCACAACATCGGCCGCGCGGTGTGGTCTTACAAAGAAATGAACTTTGCCCTGGTATGGGCCAACGGCGAAACGGCCAGCGAAGAATTGGTTAGCATTGTCAGCGCCGCGTAGCGCGGGTTCCATCCCTGCGAAAGTCGCTTACTACCGAGAAACGTGACAGGTTTTAAAAACCTGTCACGTTTTGTTTTACCGCATCTTCTGTAGCACGGGTTTCTTACCCGCAAAAACCGCCTGCAACCAAGAGACCCGTCAGGTCTTGTTTTACCGCAGAGCTTAAAGCTTTCGCACCGCCGGTTTGAACACCGCCACCCAGGCTCCATAGATCAGCGCCAGCACTGAACCGGCCGCCAGGGCCAGCGGCGCGCCGATCCAATCGGCAGTGAAACCCGCCTGCAATGCCCCCATGCGCATCATGCTCTGGAAAACCATCGTGTAGAGGGCCATCACCCGCCCGCGCACCTCGTCGGGTGTGGTCATTTGCAGCAAGGTGTTCGCCAAGGCATTCTGCCAGACAAATAACCACCCTGCCGCCGTCACCAACAGCAGCGAGAACACAAACGACTTAGAGATAGCCAGCAGCACCAACGTCAGCGGAAAGCCCAGGTTGCCGATCGTCAGCCACACGCCCCGGCGGCTGTTATCGGGCAGCGCCGCCACCAACAAGGCCCCCACCAGCGCGCCGATGCCCACCGCCGTGAACAATATGCCCAGCGGCAGCGCCTGGGGCGATTGGCAGGTGAACAGGCGCGTAGGCCCCTCGCACACAAACGCAATCACCGGTTGGGCGCTTTCCGCCAAAATCTCTTCAGCAAAGATGGGCATCAAGGTGCTGTATGGCATGCTCAAGAAAGCACTCACCGCGATCAGGCTGAACAGCAGCACCAGCACCGGCTTTGATCGCACATAGCGGAAACCTTCGGCCATGTGCTGGATCATGCGCGTTTCTTTTCCGACCGGGCGAGAGGATTGGGGCAGATCGCGCATGAGCACCAGGCTGATGATCACTGCCACAAAGGTCAATCCGTTGAAAACAAAAGCTGGGCCGGCTCCAGTCAGCGCCACCAGCACCCCCGCCAGCGCCGGGCCCAGCGCGCGCGCCAAGTTGAACATGGCCGAGTTCAAACCGATAGCGTTGGTTAGATCTTCCCTACCCTCTACCAAATCCACGGTGAAAGCCTGCCGCGCCGGCAGGTCCACCGCGGTAACCGCGCCAACGAAGAAGGACAGCACATACACATGCCAGGTTTGCACCGCGCCCGTCCAGGCCAGGATACCCAACACAAACGCTTCCACCATCATCAATACCTGACAAATGAGGATGATGGTGCGTTTGGAGTAGCGGTCGGAGAGCGAGCCGCTCCAGATGGAAAAAGGAATCAGGGGGATGAAACCGATAAAATTGACGATGCCTAACGCGGCGGCCGATCCGGTCAGGCTGTAAACAAGCACCTGCTGCGCCACGGTCTGCATCCAGGTTCCAACCAGCGACACCCCCTGGCCGACAAACCACAGGCGGTAATTCCGGTGCCGAAGCGCGCGAAATGTATCGCGAAAAACGGACTTGTGCATGAAAGCAGCCTCGATGGGTCCAAGAAGTAGGTTGCCTCCATTATACCCTCTTGCCCGACCCCATTCCTGACGCCCCGCTCCCGCCCCCTAAATCCGCACCCGCCTACCGGTGTGAAGAAAACCCGAATTTGCGGTGCATGCGGGCGAAGCGCCCGCGCATGCACCGCAAATTCAGAAACTTCCATTAATCTGGATAAGCCAGAGTATAATTATTCCACTATGGATGCCCCCAAACGAATCGCCGTGCTCACCTATGTGGGCTTGCAGAACGGCCCCTCTCAAGCTGAGGCAGTGGCCAACTTCCTGCGCCAGACCGGTGTTGATGAAGTTGTTCCTGGAACGCTGCAAGACTCCACTCTGGCCCAACGAGTTGAGGAGGGCGATTTTGACATGGTGGTCACCCTGGGCGGCGACGGCACCATGCTGCGCGCAGGGCATCTGTGCGCACCTTCGGGCACCCCCATCCTGGGCATCAACCTGGGGCGCTTTGGCTTTCTCACCGAAATTCAACGCGGCGAGTGGGGCAACCGCCTGGATCAGCTTCTGGGCGGAAACTTCCGTATCGAAGAACGCATGTTGCTGCAAGCCGAGCACGTCCGCCGCCAGAAGAGTCTGGGGAGTTGGCTGGTTGTCAACGAAGTGGTCATTTGCCGGGGGCAGTTTGTGCGCCCCATCCGCGTCAAAGCCTGCGTAGACGGCTACACCATGGCTTCAATTGTCGCCGACGGGGTCATTGCCGCCACCGCCACCGGCTCCACCGCCTACGCCCTGGCTGCCGGCGGGCCGATCATGCCACCCGAGCTGCGCAACATGCTCATCATCCCTGTGGCCCCCCATCTCAGCCTGGACCGCGCCGTCATTCTTTCTGAAGGCGCGTGTGTGGAGTTGACCGCCTATACCGACCACGAGGCCGTGATGAGCGTGGACGGTCACACCCCGCTGCCCCTTCTGGATGGCGACTCCGTCCGCGTATCCGCCTCCAACCGGCTCATCCGCTTTGTGCGTTTTCAGGATCCCGGCTATTTTTACCGCAATATTAGTGCCTATATGGAACAAAACCCTTCGGCAGGAAACGTTAAATGACCGCTGACCCCGACTACACCCCGCTCTATTGTTATAACCACCCCGACCGCGAAACCGGCCTGCGCTGCTCGCGCTGCGAGCGGCCCATTTGCCCCTCCTGCGCGGTACAAACCCCCACCGGCTACCGCTGCAAAGAGTGCGTCAAAAAAGGCCAGAAGGTGTTCGACACCGCCCGTTGGAGCGACTACCCCCTGGCGATGATCATTGCGGCTGTTTTGGCCTTCATCGGCAGCGTCGCGGCCAGCATGTTGGGCTTCTGGACCATCTTCGTCGCCCCGTTTGCCGGCGTCATCATTGCCGAAGCGGTGCGCCTGGTCGTGAAAAAGCGCCGCTCCCCCACCCTGTTCAAGTCCACCGTTGGCGCGGTCATTGTGGGCTGCCTGCCGCTCATCCTCTACACCCTCTTTATCGGCATTTGGGGTTTGATCGCCGGATCGGGAGCCGGAGGCTTCTTCAACTTAATCTGGTTGGGCGTTTATACATTCTTTGCCACCACTACCACCTATTATCGCCTGACCGGCATCCAAATCAAACGGTGACCCGCCTATGCTGACCGATCTGCGCATTGAAAACTTTGCCATCATCCAACGCCTTGAACTAAGCCTGCAACCCGGGCTGGCAGCCTTCACCGGCGAAACCGGCGCGGGCAAATCCATCATTCTGGATGCCATCACCGCGGTGGTGGGCGGCAAAGCTGATGCGACCTTTGTGCGCAGCGGCGCCGAGCGCGCCCTGGTCGAGGCCACCTTCCGCCTGCCGCCCGAAAGCAAACCCGCCATCCACGAAATCCTCCAGCGCGAGGACCTGCTCGACGACCCCGATTACCTGACCCTCAGCCGCGAGATCCGCAAGGAGGGGCGCAGCACGGCCCGTGTCAACGGGCGCACTACCAGCCTGAGCCTGGCCCGCGAACTGGGCAGCTACCTGGTGGATATCCACGGGCAATCGGAGCATCTCTCGCTACTCACCGTGCGCCAGCACCTCAACCTGCTAGACCGCTACGCCGCCGCCCAGGAAGCCCAGGAAGCCTATAAGGCTGCTTACCAGCGTCTGCTGGACGTGCGCCGCGAGCTGGCGGAACTGCGCCAGGCTGAACAGGACGCCGGCCGCCGCACCGACTTGCTCAGCTACCAGTTGGATGAAATTGACTCGGCGGCCCTGAAGCCCGACGAGGAAAACGACCTGCGCCAGGAGCGTGACCGCCTGGCAAACGCCGAGAACCTGGCTACCCTGGCCCAACAGGCCCTCAACCTGCTGGACGAAGGCGGCGTGGAAGCCCCTGCCGCCGCCGATCTACTGGGGCAAATTGCCCAGCACCTCTCGGGCGTAGAGCGCATCGACGCAAGCCGCAAGACGCTGGCCGAACAGGCCCGCACCCTGGCCGAGTTGAGCACCGACCTGGCCCTGGAACTGCGCAACTACCTCGAAAGCATCGAGTTCAATCCCCGCCGACTCGAACAGGCCGAAGAACGCCTGGACCTTATCCACCGTATCCAGCGCAAGTACGGCGGCAGCGTGGAAAGCGCCCTGACCTTTGCCGAGAAGGCCCGCCAGGACCTGGAAGCTATTGCCCACGCCACCGAGCGCATTGCCGAACTGGAAACCAGCGAGCAAACCGCCCTCAAAGAAACCGCCCGCCTGGCCTCGGCTCTCTCGCGCATCCGCCACAAGGCTGCCGAAAAGCTGGAAAAAGGCGTGGAAGGCGAGTTGAACGACCTGAGCATGGCCGGGGCGCGCTTCTCGGTGCATTTTGCCACCGAGCCGGACCCACGTGGCCTGCCCCTGGAAGACGGGCAGCCGGTTGCTTTCGACGCCACCGGCTTCGACAGGGTTGAATTTCTTATTGCGCCCAACCCTGGCGAGGGCTTAAAACCCCTGGTAAAAATTGCCTCGGGCGGCGAGACCTCACGCCTGATGCTGGCCCTCAAAAACGTGCTCACCCAGGCCGATTTTGTGCCCACCCTCATCTTCGACGAAATTGACCAGGGCATTGGCGGGCGCGTGGGCGTGGTGGTAGGCGAAAAGCTGTGGCAGTTGGGACGCCGCCACGAGGTGCTGTGCGTCACACATCTGCCCCAACTGGCTGCCTTTGGCGACCAGCACTACAGCGTGCGCAAAGAAGTGCAAGAAGGCCGCACCTCCACTCAGGTCTGCTTGCTGAATGACAACCAGCGCCTTGAAGAACTGGCCCAAATGATGGGCAGCCTGAGCGAGGCCAGTCGCACCGCCGCCCGCGAGACGCTCTCCGCCGCGCGAAAGCGGGCTTCTCAACTCAACCAATCCACCGGGTAGCCTGCTGATATGTCCGAACCGGTCCGCATCCTGCTCCTAGGTCCTCCCGCCATTACCTACGCCGATGCGCCGCTGAAAATGTCGCGCCGCACCCATCGCGCGCTGCTGTATTATCTCGCCCTGCAACGGCAACCGGTACCGCGATCCATCCTCATCAGCCTGTTGTGGCAGGATGCTTCATCCGATACCGCCGGCCGTTCCCGCCTGCGCGAGACACTGGCCCGCATCCGCAAGGAACTGCCCGCCGAAGACCTGCTCGATGCCGACCGAGACGCGGTCTCTCTTCGAGCAGACAGCTTCGAGATTGATGCGCTTCGCTTCCAGATCCTGGCCGAAGAATCCGAACGCTTACTGGTGCAGTTGCTCCCCTCCGCGCCCCTGCTGGAAAACCTGCGCGCCAAGATGACCGAGGCGGTACGGTTGTGGCGCTCGCCGCATTTCATGGAAGGGGTGGACCTGCCCGAGTCGGAGGGCCTAGAAACCTGGCTGCGGTCATCCCGACATCAAATGGAGGGGCAATACTTGCACCTGCTGGAGCGGCTGGCTGAACATGACACCCTTCTGGGTAATTATTCGGCTGCCGCCGGCTGGTTAAAAAAGGCTCTTGAATGTGACCCTTATAACGATGCGCTGCATGCCCGCCTGATTGGCCTGTTGGAGCGACAAAACCGCTGGAGCGAAGCCCTCAGCCACATCCAGCACATTGAAAGGTCTTCCGAAGACGGGCTGTTCGAACTAACACCTGCGCTGGAGGATCTGGCACTGCGCGTGCGAGAACGCGCCGCGCTGGCCCCTGACAACCCGGACGCTCGCTGGCCGGGGCGTCCCTCTGTGCGCGTACCTATGACCGGGCGAGCTGCTGAACTGAAGCAAGCCCAGGCCGCCTGGCAGCGCAGCGCCCCGCTGCTGATCTTTGGTGAAGCCGGCAGCGGCAAAACCCGCCTGATTCAAGAACTACTCCCCACCCTGGACCCCGCTCCGCGTCTTCTGGCTGCTGCGGCTCGCCCCCTCGAAGGCCATCTCCCCTTTCAGCCGCTCATGGATATGCTCCGCCAGAATGTCACGGCAGCCGAGTGGCGCGAACTATCGCGCAGCCACCAGTCGGCACTGGCGCTCATGCTCCCCGAATTGGCCCAATCTTTGAACGTGCAGCCACCCGCTGCCCCGGCGGCGCTATCGCGCCCGCTGCTGTTCGACGCGTTGCACCAATTACTGCTCCTCATGCGCAACCGGCAGCGCCTGTCAATTGTTTTGGACGATGCGCAGTGGTGCGACAAAACCACGCTCGAAGCGCTGGCCTACCTGATGGAACGGCGCTTCTTTGGCCCGCAAGCCTCCCTGATCCTCGCGGCGCGAATCGAAGAGCCCAACCCAGAGTTAAGCTCCTTCATCACCTATCTACCCCAATCGCCCGCCCCGGCCCATATTCAGCTGGACAGCCTAGACCCCGATGCGATCATCGAAATTGTGCGCTTTGTCCTGGGCTTCAGCCCTTCTCCGGCTCTCACGCAACGCTTGAGCCACGAAACAGGAGGAAACCCCTTCTTCCTGCTCGAAACCCTGCGCGCGCTTCTGGAGTACAATATTCGTCCTGAGCAAATTGAAACTGCCGAGCATTTGCCCGTCGCCGGGAGCATACAAGCGCTGCTCCGCGAGCGAACCCGGCTCCTTTCGGATCATTCCCGCCAGGTCCTTTATCTGGCCGCGGTCATCGGCAGCCATGTGTCTTTACAACTTCTGCAACGCACAGTCAACGGCTCGCCGGAGCAACTTGTAGACTCCCTCGAAGAACTGGAACGCGCGCGCCTGCTGCAATCCGACAACCAAATTCCGCCCAACGGGGGCTACAGCTTTATCCACGAGAAAATTCGTGAATTGGTGCTGATGGAATTAGGCCTGGCCCGGCGGCAGATGACCCACATGCGAGTGGCCCGAGTGCTTGAGGCGCAGCCCAATGTTCCCGCAGCAGTTTTAGCTGGTCATTTTGAGCAAGCCGGTGAAGCGCAAAAAGCCTTTCAGTATTGGTTCAAAGCTGCCCAACATGCCCGCCGGTTGTATTCCAACACAGAAGCGGGCGCAGCCTTTCAATCCGCCGAACGAATCCTGCTGGATCGCGGCGCCGCAATATCAGATGAAGATGTATACAGGGTATACATCGCCTGGGGGACCCTGGCCTTTGACACCGCTAACGCCCCCCTGGCTCAACACATTTACAATGAACTACTACAATTAGGCTCGGCGCGGGGCAGCAAACTACTCATCGCCGCGGGGCACCTGGGGCTGGCCAGCCTCAACGATCTACTCGATCAGGTCGATGAGGGCTTGCGTCACGTGGAAGAAGCCAGGGTTTTTCTCGGTGAGTTGAACCGACCCGAGATGGAAATTCTGTTACGCTACCGGCTGGCAGGTTTTTTTGGTTTACAAAACCGGATTCCAGAAGCAATCAACGAATTGGAACATGCGCACAAGCTCTTATCTTTACAGTCATCTTCTTATGGCGAGGCTCTGCAAGCAGGCCTGGAATACCGCCTGGCCTTTGCATTCTTGCTGAACGGTCAGACAAACCGAAGTATTTCGCTTGCCGAAGAACTGCTCAGCCACAGCCGCGCGACCCTGGACCAGGTCAGTATTGCCCGCGCCCTGGCCGTTTTGAGCATGGCCAATTACAGTATCGGACACGATCAGGTATCGCTCATCCAGGCCCAGGATGGCACGCACATTGCCGAAGCCATCCATAACGCCCGCTTGTTCAGCACATTCCTGGTGCACCAGGCACAGGCCGAGTTAAGTCTGGGGCTGCTAGACGACGCACTGGCCCACGCCCAACAGGCCCAGGAGAGCGCCAACCAGTTTAAGCTACCTCGCATTGCCAGCCAGGCTTACCGCATTCTGGGCGATATTGAATCGCTGCTCGAGCATGTCACCACGGCTGAAGAAATGTACCACGCCGGCCTGGCTGCCTCCCCGCCGGGGTATCAAACCGCTGGGATCATGCCCCGCCTGGCCTACCTCATGGTGCAAACGGGGCGAATTCAAGAAGGACAGGCATTGGCGCAGGAAAGTCTGGAATTTTGCCAGCGTTCCGGGATGCTAATTCATAGCCTGGGTATTCTTGCCGGTCGAGCTTGCGCCTTGCTCACCCTCGAACAATATGAGCAAGCCGCCCACCTGGCCGAGGAAAACGCCATGAAAGCGTCCAGCATGGGTTTAAGCCGTATCCGGGGAATATCTTACTGGCAAATTGCGCGCTCAGCTTTTCATACCGGGCGCTTCGACGAAGCCCGGCAAAAGGCCCTGGCAGCCGCCCAAATCTTCCGCGATTTGCAACATCCTATCTACGAGTTGCTAACCCTCGATGTCGTGATCGAAGCAGAAAAAAACCTTGGCCGCGTGGAAGAAACCAGCGCAACCCGCACCCAGGCATTGTTCGGTCACCTCAGGCAGCACACCCGCTCGCCAGAATTACAACACCTGGTAGAGCGATTCAACACTCGGCTTCGCATAATGAACTGATGCTTGCAATTTCTTCTCGAATTGTAATTCCTCAGCCAGAGGCAGAAGAGGCCTGAATTTGAGGTGTATGTGGGGTGCTTCGCACCCCACATACACCTCAAATTCAGAAATTGTCTTCAATGTAATGTGAGCGTTTGGCAACGGTTTGTCAACGCTCACATTTTATACTCATCTTAGAGTAAAACATATGGGCGCAAGCGACAGGGGTCTTGCGCAATACATTAGAAGGCCGATCGTGTTTGGGGGACTTACGCGATGGGCTTTCTAATTTATTGCGCAAAGACTCAGCCGGAGATGGAAGAGGCCTGAATTTAAGGTATTTGCGGGGTGCTATGCACCCCGCAAATACCTTAAATTTGGGCGCTTTCTTCACCCCTTGATTGTCTAGATTTTAATCGACTGCCAATTTCGCCACCGTGACGCCGTCACCGCCTTCGCGATCCTCACCGGATTGAAAGGTCTTGATGTGCGGCGAAGCGTGCAGCGCCTCACGAATCACCTGGCGCAGCTTGCCGGTGCCCTTGCCGTGGATGATGCGCACAAAGGGCAGCCCGGCCAGGTAAGCCGACTCGAGATAGCGTTCCAAAGCCTCCAGCCCCTCTTCCGCCCGCTGCCCGCGCAAATCAATCTCCATCCCCGGAGAAGGGTAGAATGGCTCGGCAGGACCCGCCGCAGAGGAATTTTTGCTAGCGACAGGCGCGCTGGTAAGCGTTGTTCGCCCGATTGTGGGCTGTTTAATTTCATCCACCACTTCTTCGCCTCGGCGCTGCAGATCGCCCAGCCGGGCGCGCACGCGCAAATTGCCCACCTGCACTTCCACATCGCTCTCACCCAGCGCCGTGATCACGCCCTCCATCTTAATCGAGCGCACGCGCACCTTCTCACCCAGCCGCAGCGGGCGCTTTTCCACCTCAGGATCCTCGCGGCGCTGCACAGCCTTTTGGGCCGTCTGGGCAATCTGCTCTACCTGTTCCTGCACCGGGCGCAGTGCTTCCAGGGGTTGCCGTGCGCGGGCCAATGCCCGCCGCACCTCTTCCATTTCCCGCCGCAGACCGTCGGCTTCCTCTTCGGCTTCGGCGCGGGCCTTTTCCAGCAGCGAGCGCCGCTCGTCCTCGATCTTTTCCAGGCGAACGGTCAAATCGGCCTTCAATTTTTTCGCGTCGCTTTGGGCGTTTTCGGCTTCCTGACGCGCTTTGCGGGTCAGATCGCGCTGGCGATGAATTTCGTTCAGCAAATCCTCGGCCCGCAATTCGTCCGGGTTGATCTCGGAGCGCGCATCTTCGATGATTTTCTTGGGCAGCCCCAGCCGCTCGGCAATGGCCAGCGCGTTGGAACGTCCCGGCAGGCCAATGGTCAGGTGATAGGTGGGGCGCAGCGTGCGCAAGTCGAACTCCATGCTGGCGTTGACAATTCCCGGCGTGTTGTGGGCATACACCTTCAACTCGGGGTAGTGCGTCGCGACCATGTGTGGAATGCGCCGCTGCACCAAATCTGCCAGAATGGCCCGCGCCAGGGCGGCTCCTTCCTGCGGGTCGGTGCCCGCGCCCAACTCGTCAAAGAGCACCAGCGTGTGCTCATCGGCCTTACGCAGCACCCGCACAATGTTCTTGATGTGCCCAGAGAAGGTCGAAAGCGACTGCTCGATCGACTGCTCGTCGCCGATGTCGGCGTAGATGTTTTGGAAAATGCTCAACTCCGAGCCCGATTGCGCCGGAATGTGCAGGCCCGATTGAGCCATCAGCACCATCAGGCCTACCGTTTTGAGCGTCACGGTCTTGCCGCCGGTGTTGGGGCCGGTGATCACCACCCCAAAGGTGGTATCGTCCAGCTCCACGTCGATGGCCACCACGCTGTTGGGGTCAAGCAGCGGATGCCGCGCGCGCATAAGGCGAATCGTGCTGCCGGGGTGCTGAACGCCCGCCGGAGCGGAATGATATTTGCTCAAAACCGGCGCGTTGGCGCGCAGGTCGTCGGCATACTTGGCACAGCTCAAAGCCATATCAAAGCGCGCCAGGGCCTGCACCAGCAGGTTGATGCGTTCATAGTTATTCCCTACCAGGTCCGAAAGTTCAGCCAGAATGCGCCGCTCTTCATCCCGCTCGGCCAGTTGCGCCGCGTGCCACTCGTTGTTGAGGTCCACAATCACCAGCGGCTCGACAAACAGCGTAGCCCCCGAAGAGGACTGGTCGTGGACAATGGAGCGCACCCGCCCCTTGAACTCGGCCCGCAGCGGGATCACGTACCGGCCGCTGCGCTGGGTGATAAGCGCTTCCTGCAGCATGGGTACCACGTTGGGGTCGGCCACCATCTTTTGCAGGCGGGACATCAGGCGGTCGTAAGAAATCTTCATCTCACGGCGGACGCGGGCCAGCTTATCAGAGGCCTGGTCCATGATCTCACCACGATCCGAAATGGCTCGCGAGATGGCATCGATGACACCCACCGGGGGCGGAAAAGCCTCGGCGATCTCGGCCAGCGCGGGGAATTGGGCCCCTGAGCGCTCAAAGTAGCGCGCTAAATTGCGCGCCGAGGTAAGCGTATCCTTGACCGCCAGCAGCTCAGCAGGTTCCAGCGTGCCCCGCCGGGCCGCTCGCTCGACCAACTCGCGCACATCGGTGGCCCCGCCCACGGTCACATCCACGTTCAGGTCCAGCAGCAGGCGCGCTTCGCTGGTGATTTGCTGCCGCTTGAGGGCTTCCTCAAGGGTTTCAGCCGGGCGCAGGGCGCGCGCTAACTCAGCCGAGGCGCTGAAAGCGGCGTAATTCGCCAGCCGTTCCAGCACCTTGGGAAATTCCAGGGTACCTAAAGTCTTCTCATCCATGCTCATCCCACATCATCGGCTGTCGGCGCAGCCGCGCAGTTCAGTCCTAAAAAACACAACAGGCAGACCCGTTTGCGCTCGCGCAAAGGTCCGCCATATCGATACGTGAGGGCGCCGGCTCGCCCTGTCTTTGACAACCAGGCCTCCAACCCGACCCGGCGCCGCCAACGAATTGATTATACCGGATTCATAAACACTCAGCCAGAGGTAGAAGAAACTTGATTAGGGTAAACGAATTAAGAGTATTTGTTCTACAATCATTTCGAATGTGTCGTTGCGAGCCAGGCTTTGCTGGCGAAGCAACCTCCGATTCGGCTGGTAAGCACACTTGGAGGTCGCGAGCTTTCCTCACAAAGCATCGGAAAGCTCGCGACGACATGCCTTGATATGCTTTTTTTGTCAAATTTGACAAATGCCCGACACATGATGCGCTTACCCTAGAAACTTGGCTTTCCCCACTATTGGAGTCGTGACCTCTTTTCAAATAGTATATAATCATGGATGAAGTCGATCAGAAACTCCGTTTATATCACCACCACTCATTCAGGGAGAATTAACATGCCACTACCCAGCCGAATGCCCAATTACGACGTGCGCAACGACGGAATGGGCCCTTATGCCATTTTTTACTGCGAGATCTGCGGGCGCGAATACCGCACTCAGCCGGATGTGAAAGGCGCCGTGGTGCAGGACATTGGCCGCCAGGCTGCCAGCAAACTGCTGCGCAAGGTGCCGCTGTTCGGTGGCGAGCTGGCCCGCAGCGTGACCGGCGAGGATCCTCGCTACGTCACCACCCTCACCGCTGACCAGCTCAATTCGCACTGGAACCAGGTCAAGGACCGCTTCCGTGAATGCCCCGTTTGCAGCCGCATCTGCTGTCTGACCGATTTCGACACCCAGTCGGATACCTGCAATGATGACAGCCCGCGCACCAATGAGATTTCAGAGGCGCGTGGCGAGCAGGCCGGGGCCGCCCTCAAGGGGCTGGCCAGCGCCTTCGGTCTGGGCGATACCTTCAAACAAGTAGGCGATTCCGTCAAGCAGGTAGGCCAGGCTGCCCAGCAGGCCGCTACTCAGATGGCTCGCTGCCCCAACGACGGCACTCTGGCCGCCGCCGGCACCAAGTTCTGCCCGGAATGCGGCACGCAGATGATCCAGCCTGTGGCTGCCACCTGCCCCAATTGTGGCACCGACACCAAGGGCGCCAAATTCTGCCCTAATTGCGGGACGAAGATGGAGACGAAGCCCGCTGGAGTGTGTTCAAGCTGCGGCGCGCAGACCAACGGAGCCAAATTCTGTCCTGAATGCGGCGCCAAACAGGGCTAAGCACAAAGCGCAAAGCTCGCACCGCGCGCCAGAAAGCCACCGCCGCCATGCCGTGCGCCAGCACCGCAAACAAAGGCGGCGTCTGCAACGTATAGTACGTCCAACATTCGCGGGTAGTGCCCCAGTACTCCAAAAAGTACCCCAGGGCGCTGCCCGCGGCGAATTCCAGGAGCATGGCGCGCCGGTCTACCGGCGTGAAGATAAGGAATGCGCACAGCCCAGCCGCCATCCAGGTCAGTGAAAGGTGGCGGGTGGGCCAAATAAAAACCACCATCAACACAGCAAAGATTCCAAAAATTCCCCAATACAGTCCATCCATCCAGCGCTGAGGAATGACCTGGGACCTCTTTGCCAGCATGCGGTACAGCCGGTCGATAGCCAGGCTGGCAATCGGCCAGGCCGGGATGATCCACAGCGGCGGGCGCTCGTTGGTGTAGTAGGTCCATAACAAGGTTTGGGTTCCCCAGGCTTCAATCACCAGCCCGCCCACCAATCCCACCACCACGATTGGCAGGTCCAGACGCACATCAGCCCCTGCCATGAGCAGAAGAGACATGGCTGCAAAGATGCCCAGCAGCAGCCAATCCACCTGCATCCACCAGGGATAGGCCGGGTTGTAGGTGGCCAGGTATTCCGTGACCAGCGGCCACCACACATAGGCGATTACCCCCAGCAGCAGGATAAAGCCGCTCATCAGCACATAGCTGGTGCGGTTCCAACCCAGGCGGCGGGCTAAAGAAGGGCGCGGAGGGTCTGCTTCCATGCCCTCGATTTTAACATATCCGTTCTTGACTTTCTGTATATCACCTCACCAAGAGGTGAAAAAGACGCAAACCCACGTTAAAATCAAAATATGTCTTTACACCATCTCCAAAACCGCATCCTCCGCATCGGCGCGATGTGCCTGGTGATTCTATCCTTACAAACCGCATCCTCGCCGATGGTCGGAACACCTGCGCCCGCCTTACCGGCAGAGACCCTTCCCCCGTTGTACACTTTCGCCATCACCGCGGATATGCGCAACTTCGCCGGGGAAGGGTTATATGATTCAGCGTTGTACTATCGCGGAGCCTTGCAAGCCCTGCAAGCAGCCGGCGGCGCGGATTTCATGATCGTACCCGGCGACCTGGATCCTACCACCGGCGTGGACTGGACTATCGACCAAACGCTGGGCGCGGATTTTCCCTGGTATCCGGTCATCGGGAACCACGAGCTGCCCGGGCAGGGCAATGAAACAACTTCGGGCGCCAATCTGGCCTGGCTGCAGGCCTACCCGCTTGGATCAGTGAATCCCGGCCCAGCCCCCTGTCCCGCCACCACCTACTCGTTCGATCGGCCCCCGGCCCATTTCGCTGTCTTGAACGTGTACTGCGACTCCGCCGGCCCGGATGTCACCGACGGTGACATCACCAACATTCTCTACGATTGGCTGGCTCAAGACCTGGCAGCCACAACCCAGCCTTATATCTTTGTCATTGGCCATGAGCCCGCTTTCCCTCAGCCAGACCTCGACAACGGCTTCATCAACCATCTAGGTAACAGTCTGGACCAATACCCCGATCATCGCGACCGGTTTTGGAGTTTGCTGCATGAGAGAGGGGTCACGACCTATTTAACCGGCCATACGCATACATTCAGCGCGGTTTCAATTCAAGACGTCTGGCAAATTGATGCCGGGCACGCCCGTGGTTTGGGCGATTTGCGCGCAGCTAGCACCTTTTTACGGGTAAAAATTTACCCGGAATGGCTCATTCTGGAAACATACCGGGCAAATGCGCTCCAGGAATATTCTTGGCGTCAAAGCATCTTGCTCGACGGCCCGCCGCAAGCCTACCTGCCCTTCATCCGGCGGTGAAATTCAGATTCGGGTCTCTTTTTCTCTAATACAATCCCAGGGTCACATCCAGGCGGTGGGCCAACTGTTCGAGATTGTTGGTCACACAGGCATCAATCTCCTGCCCGCTGATGATCTCCTGAAAGGTCTTCGTCAGGGTGGCGTTCATGCGGCTTTCAAGTAGCCCCGCAGATTTGACCACCGAGAAAGGCTTGCCTGTCGAAAGCGCCAGGGCAAAGACGCGAAAGCGCCGGTCGGTGGAGAATGGCGGCTCAACCAGCACATCCTTGCGTACCGGCAGATAGCCCGTCCGCTGGCAATATTCGCGTTGGGCCTGCGCACCGAGCAAAAAGCGCACCACTTCCACCGCCTCGTGCTCGTGGTGACAGTGTTTCCAGATGATGAGACTGGACCCACCCACAAAAGAAGGTCCAGGCGGCAGGGCGATGCCAATGTTGGCGTGTTGGTCGGGCGGAACCAACTGATAGATGCGCGTGCCCAGGAAGGGGCTGCCCATGGTCACGGCCGCCTGGCGCGAAGCGAAAAGCCCGGCGCTGGCTTCGTCATCATGCAATTCTCCCTGAGACAAGAAGCGGTACAGCCGGAAAAAGCGCTTGAGGCCTTCCAACGCCCGCGGTTCGGTGAACAACGTCCGGCGCCCGCCCGGGTCGATGAACTCGCCACCGTTGCTCCACACCCACGTGACCGCCAACTGCAGCACCGCCACGCCAATACTGGTTGGAATGGTCCAGGGCGCAGTGACTCCGCTGAATTGCAGGCGCTCAAGCGTTTCTTCCATCACTTCAGGGTTGAGGAAAGCCCGGTCTTCATCCACCCCGGCCTTTTTAAGCATGTCGCGCCAATAAAACACCGCCCGCGAATCGGCCAGCCAGGGCAGCCCCACCACCTGGCTGCTGCTCACCCGGTAAGCACTCTGCCAGGCTACCGGCGCAAAGATGTTTTGCCCGCCAATGTAGGACAACTCTCGGTCGGAGAAAGGCCGCACCACGTTCATCGCCGCCAGGGCGCTGACGGTGGATGAGCCGATCTGCGAGATGTCTGCTCCCTGGCGCTGCACGGTCATGTTGGTCAGCCAGGTCCATTCCTGACCCCACAGCACCGGGTGAATCCGAATGCCAGGCTGAACAGGTTTGATCAGGTTCAGCAGATCATCCGTGGGTTGCTCGCGGTTCACAAACACAGAAAACACGATCTCAGGCATAAAAAAATTGTAGCACAAATTGAATCGACGGCGCCCAAATTTGCACCCTATGCCAAGGTAAACGCATCACGGGTTTTTATTCCAAAACCTCGTATCTACTCACCGAATTTGGGTAAACTCTCTGCGTAGCAGCGGGTCTTTAAGTCAGGCCAGGCGGGGATGGGTGGAAAATGTCCTGGCGGGCAGGGGTTGTTTGCCCACCCGGCAGACCCGCCGGGTCGTGCAAATAAGGCAGGTCTTGCGCGAATGCCCAGTCGCCTTGCCCGCCGATAAATCGTGCAACCAGATGGCGCAGCCTGCGTTAAAGACCTGCCTCTACCACAAATGAGTGCCTGGTCTTCAGACGAACACGGGAAACGGTATAATATATTTATCTGTTCCCCCTACTCTGCTCCCCGAGGTGACCCAATGATCAAGATCGCTGAAGTGCTTTCGCCCCACCCCAGCCCGCTGTGGAAAATGGTCAAGCAGTGTGGCATCGAGTATGTGGTTGGCGGTATGGACATGCGCCGCGGATTCAACGTCTCCAAAGACGAGCTGCCCTGGAGTTACATGTCCCTCCTACGCATCAAAACCGCCTACGAGGATGCCGGGTTCAAATTTGCCGTGCTCGAATCGCGCCCGCCGATGAACAAGATCAAACTGGGGCTGCCCGGAAAAGACGAAGAGATCGAATGGGTCATTACCCTCATCCGCAACCTGGGCAAGCTGGGCGTGCCGGTGTGGTGCTACGAATGGATGCCGGTGATGAACTGGATGCGCACTTCCACCACAGCCCCCGCCCGCGGCGGCGCACTGGCCACCGCTTACGACCACGAGTTAATGAAAAACGCCCCGCTCACCGAGTACGGCGAGGTGGGCGAGGATGTGCTGTGGGCCAACCTGGAAGCCTTCCTCAAGATCGTGGTGCCCGAGGCCGAACAGGCCGGGGTGCAACTGGCCATGCACCCCGACGACCCGCCCCTCTCCCCCATCCGCGGGCTGGCGCGCATTATGTGCAGCATCGACAACTACCAGCGCCTGCTGGACCTCTACCCCAGCCCGGTCAACGGCATTGCCTTCTGCCAGGGCAACTTCACCCTGATGACCGACGACCTGCCTGGCGTTATCCGCCACTTTGGCAAGCAAGGCAAAATCTTCTTCGCCCACTTCCGTGACGTGCGCGGCACGCCGGAGAAGTTCGTCGAGACCTTCCATGACGAAGGTAAAACCGACATGCTGGCCGCCATGCGTGCCTATAAGGATATCGGCTTCGAGGGCGTCCTGCGACCCGACCATGTTCCTACCATGGAAGGCGACAGCAACGACAACCCCTCCTACTCATCGGTGGGCCGCTTGTTTGCCATTGGCTACATCAAAGGCCTGCGCGAAGCCGTCTACGAGCAAAAGGGAGAAAACTAGCTCAACAATCCTTTTTGCGCCGCCACGGCGATGGCCGCGGCCCGCGAATCGACGCCCAGCTTATTGTATATCCCCGCCAGGTGCGCTTTGACGGTACGCTCGGTGATTCCCAGGCGGAAGGCAATTTCCTTGCTGCGCTCGCCCTGCGCCACGGCTCGCAGGACTTCCATCTCGCGCTCGGTCAGGTCCAACCCGCCGGAAGCGACAGGCGCAGGAGTCGCCAGCAAACGTGCCAACACCTCCGGCTTGAGCAGAGTTTCGCCCCTGCCCGCGGCGCGGATACTGTCAAACAGGGTGCGCCGGTCAGTGTCCTTCAGCAAATAGCCGCGCGCCCCGGCCTTCAAACCGCGGCGCATCAAATCATCCTCGTTGAAGGTGGTCAAAATGACCACGGCCACCTCGGGCTGCTCGCGACTCAAGCGTCCAATGGCGGTTAGCCCGTCCATATTGGGCATGCGCAGGTCCATCAGCACCACATCTGGGTGCAGTTCGGCGCACAGGCGCAGGGCCTCGGCCCCGTCGGCAGCCTCGCCCACCAGTTGAAAATCATCCGCCGTTTCCAGGATCATGCGTAAGCCCTCGCGCACAATCAGGTGGTCGTCGGCGATCAAGATACGCAACGGGCCGCTCACGCTGCCTCCCCCGCGCTGAAGTTCAGCGGCAGGCGGACCGTCAATTGCGACCCCTCTCCTGGGCGGCTGGAAATTTCCAGCGTGCCCCCAGCCAACCGGCAGCGTTCGCGCAGCCCCAGCAGCCCGTAATGGCCGCTGGCCCCCACGGCGCTGCCCGGGTCAAATCCAATGCCGTCGTCCCGCAATGACAGGAATAGTTCTTCCCCGCCGCAGGACAACTTCAGGGAAGCTTGACTGGCCTGGGCGTGCATGGCAATGTTGAACAAGCCCTCTGCCGCAACCCGCGCCACGGTCTCGCGCAGCGCCTCAGGAACCTCGCAGCGCACGTCCAGGTCGGCCTGGCAGGAGATGCCGGTCAGTCCTTGAAAGCGCTCGATCTCCTCTTCGAGCGCGGTGACCAGGTCGGGGTCGACTCCAGGAATCTCGCGCAGGTCGCCGATGGCGCGGCGCGCATCGGCCAGCGTCTCGCGGGCGCGGGTCAGGGCTTGCCGCAGCACCGCCTGGGCTTTGTCTGTATTTTGATTGTCCAGGTGCGCGCCCGCGGCCTCAATTTGCAAGATCAACCCGGCCAGCCCCTGCGAGAGGGTGTCGTGCAGCTCGCGGGCCATGCGCCGCCGCTCAGCCGCCAGGGTCAGGTCTTCCACCTGCACAGCGTACTCGCTCAACTGGCGGTGAGCGGTTTCCAATTCGGCCAGCAGTGTCTGGGCCTTTTCACGCGCATCCATCTGCCGCCTCAGCATCCACACGTAGATCACCACCACCGGCAGGATGCCCAAAGCCGTCGCGGCCCAAATCCAAAATTGATCCATCTCACTGGTCAGCAGGAAACCGATCCCCGAGAGGAGAATGAAATAGGCCGCCGAAGCCAGGCCAAAGGGCGTCAACCCTAGCAGGCCCAACACTTCGCCAATCAGGCTCATAAAGATTCCATAGGTCAGGCCGATATTATTGCCAATGACAATGATCGCCATCCCTAACGCGCCTTGCACAATGAGGTAGACAATGGTTGCAGGACGGGTCTTCGCAAAACGCAGCATGTTCCAGTGGATAACACCATGTACCAGAATTAACGCAGTAAAGGGAATCAGCCGGGCTGGCTCGCGCAAACCGGGGTCTCCGCGCAGGGAAAAGGTGTAGACAAATATCAACCCAATGACCACCAGCCAGAAAAAAGGCCGCACCTGGCGAACCTCTTCTTTGTCTACCGCTGAAGGCGACGGGAACCAGCTCTGAATGGTATTAAGTATGGATTTCATAGCTCCATTTTACCCAGAATCGGCCAGTACACCATTGTCCAAACGGACACTGTCCGCTTGACCATACTCTCCTACCCACATGGCCGATGTCAACCTTTCAACAAGGCGCTATGATTTGACTGCAACACCCAAATTGTTGAAATCTATGGCAAATGACTGCCATCTTTTGGAGGAGTTTATGACAACCAACACATCCATCGAAGTTCGCGACTTGAAAAAGTATTTCGGCCCGGTCAAAGCCGTGGACGGGATCGACTTCAAGGTTCAGCAAGGCGAAATCTTCAGCCTTTTGGGTCCCAACGGGGCCGGCAAAACCACCACCATCTCGATGATTAGCTGCCTCCTGCAGCCGGACTCGGGCGAGGTGCTGGTGATGGGCCATTCCACCCGCAGCGCGGCTCAGCAGGTCAAAGCCGCCATTGGCGTGGTTCCCCAGGAAATCGCCCTGTACGAAGACCTTTCGGCACGCGAGAACCTGACCTTTTGGGGCAAGATGTACGGCATGCGCGGCGGGATGCTCAAGCAACGCGTGGATGAAGTCCTCGAGCTGATCGGCCTTACCGAACACGCCGCCCGCCGCTCGGGCAAATTCTCGGGTGGCATGAAGCGCCGCCTGAACATCGGCATCGCCCTGCTGCACCATCCCCAGGTTATCATCATGGACGAGCCCACCGTGGGCATCGACCCACAGTCTCGCCGCAGCATTCTGGACGGTGTGCGCGCCCTCAACCGCGAAGGCGCCACCGTGCTCTACACCACCCACTACATGGAAGAAGCCGAAGAACTGTCCAATCACATCGCCATCATGGATCACGGCCACCTCATCGCCCTCGGCACGCACGCGGAACTCATCCGCCTGGTAGGCCAGCAAACTCGCATCGACCTGACCCTCAACGCTGAGAACCCCGCCGTGCTGCCTGCCTGGCAGCAGGTGGACGGGGTGAGTCAGGTCTATGCCGAGGACGGACACCTAAGCGTGCTGGTCAACGATAGCAATGCCGTTCTGCCGCACCTCTTTGAAGCCGCTACCACCGTCGACGCGCGCATCACCGGCATCGACATCAAAGAGCCCAACCTGGAAGCGGTCTTCCTGCACCTCACCGGACGCGCCCTGCGCGACGGATAGGAGGAATGATGAAACTACTTGCCATTACCCTCAAAGATATGACCCGCTCTTTCCGCAGCGTCTTCGCGCTGGCCTTCATGTTTGGCGTGCCACTCCTGGTCACCGGAATGTTCTACCTTATGTTTGGCGGCAGTGTTGGCAGTGAAGGCGCGGCCTTCACCCTGCCTCGTACCCGCGTGGTGGTCGCCGACCTGGACGAAGGCAGCCCTTACTTCCAGATGGACGGGGACAACGCCGAGGATCTGCAAGATATGGGCGACATCCTGACGCACATGTTGAGCGGGCCGCAATTGGCCGAGTTGATCGAGGTAACCTTCGCCAGCGACGCGCTGTCGGCTCGCGCGGCCGTGGACCGGCAAGAAGCGGGTATTGCCCTGGTCATTCCGGCCAACTTCACCCGCGCCATGATCGAGCCGCAAGCCGTAGCGGAAGTAGAGTTGTACCACGACCCCACCCTCACCCTCTCTCCCGGCATCGTGCGCACCCTGGTGGAACGCGCCATCGACAGCGCAGCCGGCCCCAAGCTCGGTTTGGGCGTGATCGTCAAACAGATGGAAGCCGCCGGCCTGAGCCCGGACGCCGCCCAGCAGCAGTCCCTGGCCATGCGCCTGATCGGCGATACCAGCGGCGCCCCCGCTGAACTGGTGACGTTGCGCGCGTCGGAGGGCGAGGCCCCCACCGCCGACCCGCTGGCTGCCATGTTGGGTCTGATCATGGGCGGCATGACCGTGTTCTACGCATTCTACACCGGCGCCACCTCGGCCCAGACCATCATGACCGAACAAGAGCATGGCACCCTCCAGCGCCTGTTCACCACCCCCGTCACCATCCCCACCGTGCTGGGCGGAAAGTACCTGGCCACCGGCCTGACCGTGCTGGTGCAGATGATCGTCTTGCTGGTCTGCGGACGCTTGATCTTCAACATCCGCTGGGGCGCGCTGCCCGAGGTGGCCTTGACCATCCTGGGCACAGCCCTGGTCGCCACCAGCATGGGCATCTTCCTCATCTCGCTGCTCAAGACCGACAAGCAGGTTGGCATGGTCTTCGGCGTCGGCCTGACCATCACCGGCATGGTCGGCATCTTCAGCGCCTTCACCGGCGGCGCACCCGGCGCCAGCAGTGTTGCCGACCGCTTTGCCCTATTTGTGCCCCAGGGTTGGTCCATGGCCGCCCTGCGCGCCGGAATGGACGGCAACGGTCTGGTCGCGGTGCTGCCCTTCTTCCTGGGCATGCTGGCCTGGAGCGTAGTGTTCTTCTTCATCGGCGTGCGGCGCTTCTCCAAGCGCTTCGCCTAAGAAAGCAACTCATCCGCGAATGAACACGAATGAACGCAAATAGAAATATCATCTTGTTTTCAATTCGCGAACATTCGCGTCATTAGCGGATCGTCTTCTCTGGAGGTTGGTATGAAAATCATCGATCTGGCTCTCAAAGATCTTTCCCAAATCCTGCGTGACTGGAAGGCCGCCGTCTTCCTGCTGGTCTCGCCCATCATCTTCACCCTCTTCTTCGGCTTTGTCTTCAGCGGCGGTGGCGGCGAAAGCGATCCGCGCCTGCCCGTAGGGCTGGTGGATCGCGACCAGACGTCCCTTAGCGCCGCGCTGCTCGACCTGCTGGACGACTCCACCGTCATCCGCGTTGAAGCCGGAGACGATTTGGCCGCCCTGGAGCGCAAGCTGGCGAAAGAAGACCTGGCCGCATTGGTGGTCATCCCCGCCGGGTACGGCGCTGCCATGCAGGACGGCGCCCCCCTGACATTGGACGTGACCGCCGACCCGGCCTCCAACGCCGGGATGAGCGTGCAGAATGAACTGCAGGGCACAGCCCAGCGCCTGAGCAATGCGTCCCGCGCTGCCCAACTGAGCGTGGAAGTGCTGGAAGAACAGCAACCCTTCGCCAGTTCCGCGGCCCGCGAGCAAGCTTTCGCCCAGGCTCTGGAAGACGCCATTGCCACCTGGCAAAAGCCGCCCGTCACCCTGTCCATGCGCTCATCGGCGCTGCCCGCCGCAGAAGGCGAAGCGCAGTTGACCAACTCCTACGCACATTCCTCGCCAGGCATGATGGCCCAATTCGCCATCGCCGGTCTCATCGGCGCGGCGGAGGTGATCGTGCGCGAACGCAAGACCCGCGCCTTACAGCGCCTGCTAACCACCTCTATCTCGCGGGCCAGCATCCTGGCAGGGCACTACCTGTCCATGTTCATCATGATCTTCGCCCAGTTCGCCTTGCTGATCGCCTTCGGGCAGGTCTTTCTTGGCCTCAACTATGCGCATGACTGGTTAGCGACATTGATGATGGCCCTCTCGATGGCTGCCGCCGCCGCGGGCATGGGTTTGCTGATCGGCGTGATGGCTAAAACCGAAGAGCAGGTCATCATGTTCACCCTCATCCCCATGTTCATCCTCTCGGGGTTGGGCGGCGCCTGGGTGCCCTTGGAAGTTATGCCCGAAACCGTGCAAAAGGTAGCCCACGTTTCTCCAGTGGCCTGGATGATGGACGGCTTCCAGAACATCCTCGTGCGCGGGCTGGACTGGCGCGCCGCGCTGCTCCCCGCCGGAGCACTGATGGCCTTCGCCCTGGGCTTCACCCTGCTGTCCATCCTGCGCTTCCGCACCGTCTCAGAGTGACCCAAAAAAAAGGGTAAATTCGGTAAAAACAATTGACTGCGACGCGTTTGCGTCGCAGTCAATTGTTTTTACCGTTCTTCCCCCGCCCTGGGGCGGGGGTTAGGGGGTGGGGAAAATGGGGTTATCTCTGCGCCAGGGTCACCGCCGCGCGGAAGGCTTGATACGCCGCGGGCATATCCTGAGCCACAAACTCAATCCCCCGCCCGTCCACGCGCCGCCCGCCCGGCAGCAAGGCCGCTTTATCGGCCATATCCGTATAGAAAAATTCCACCAGCATCTTGACCGGCTTGGGCTGCTGGAGCGGGGCCGGGTGCTCGCCGCGCATGAAGCGCGTCACCGCCTGGCCCGCGGCCCGGTAAATACCCTCCTGCGAGACTGCCAGCGGCAGCACCTCGGCTGAAAAGCGCCCGTGGGCCGTCTTGGTGATGGCCGTCTCCACGCCCGGCAACCATTCGCCGGCTTCCGCCGCCACGGCCTGGTCGCCTGTCACCAAAATCACCGGCACATTGAAGTGGCCGCACAGGGAGGCATTCAAACCGGTTTCTCCCGAGATGCGACCATTGATATACAGATTCATTACCCGGTTGCTCGACCAGGTATGATCCAGGATGGCGTTGGCCGTGCCAACGCGCGCATGATAGCCCACGAAGAAGACCGCATCCACACCTTTATCCACGCCATTCACCATCGAGAACGGCGAGGGCGAGCCGGTGTTCAGCCGCGCGCGTTTGTCCAGTTCCTCAACCAGCAGGTTGTCGCCGTTCCAATGCCCGTCGGTGACGACAATCTCGTCCACCCCGGCCTCCGTCGCTCCGCGGATGGCGGCATTGACGTCGGCGGTCATTACTTTGCGAAAACGTTGGTACTCGGCATGTCCCGGTGTCACCTGGTCCCAGGTGGTCAGCCCCGAGGTGCCTTCCATATCGACTGCGATCAAAAGTTTCATGATGAATGGTTCCTTTCAGGCCTCATTCTACCGCACGCCAGAGGCGAAATGCAAGCCGGGAACCTATTTCTGGTGGGTCTCGATGTCGCTCAAGCGGACGTTTAGCGCGTCCACCGACACTTGCACCTCGCGCAAAGAAAGCGCCAGCGACACCATCAAGGCCAGCAGGCTGGCGCCAAAAATGTAGTACCCCACGGTCTGGTACCCGGCAAAGAGCACAAACATGCTCAACACGCAGCCAAAAAAGCTGCCCACGCCGAAGATCTGCATATTGCGGATCAATGTGACGCGGTAGCGCAGGTTGAGAATTTGCGCGAAGATGATCTCTTCCGGGTTGCTCTTATAGCTGCGGTGCAGCTCGCGGATCAAATTCGCCAGGGTTAAAAAGCGGTTGGTGTAGGCCAGCAGCAGCAGTGAAATGGCTGGAAACAGCAGGGCGGGGGTGGTCAGAGTCAATTCCATCGTGTGATCCTCGTCAAAGTTGGATGATGTGGTACCCAAATTATACGGCTCTTCTTGCCCGGCAGTGGCAGCTACCATGGCAAAGCCCAAAGAGCCAATTTTCCATTGATCGTGATTTAGAACATTTCCCTGTATAATCAGTCCATGCCCAACGAGACCTTCATCAGCGTGGATGTTGAAACCGCCGGCGCGACCCCCGAAAAGCACGCTTTGCTTTCCATCGGCGCGTGCCTGGTCGAAGACCCTTCGGTCACCTTTTACATCGAACTCCAGCCGGACCGCCCCGATTCTAGCCCCGAGGCATTGGCCATTCACGGTCTGTCGCTGGAATCGCTGCGCCAGACCGGCGCCCCGCCCGCCCAGGCCATGCAAGCCTTTGCCGATTGGATGGCCCGCGTCACTCCTACCGGCAGCCGCCCCGTGTTCGTGGCCTTTAACGCCCCCTTCGACTGGATGTTCGTCAACATCTACTTCTACCGTTACCTGGGCCACAACCCCTTCGGGCACAGTGCCCTGGATATCAAAGCCTACTACATGGGTCAGGGCGGCGTCTCCTGGAGCGAAACTTCTCTCAAACACATCTCCGCACACTTCCTGGAAGAGACCCTGCTCACGCACAACGCCCTCAGCGATGCCCAGGATCAGGCCCGCATTTTTCAACGTATTTTGGCACAGACGCAAAAAATGCTCTGGCCTCACGAATAACCGAACAACGACCCGCACACTGAAGCCACCCCCAAGTTCACTTTCTGTTCTCTGAGGAGGATTCTGATGGCGTCTCCCAATGACCAATCGCAAGCCGATTTGACCCGCATTCTGGAATCTGCCCGCCGACTGGGGGTGGAAGTGAAGGAAGCCGAAGCGCTGCAGTGGTTGGCGCAAATGGCCGCCAGCAAAGAGGGCGATCAGATCACCCTGGACGAGCGCACCGGCGTCTTCGGTCACAACATCACCATGCTCGATTTCAGCGATAAAGAGCTGGAATACTTCCGCCGGGTGGGCAAGATCGTGGAGTTTGCCGACGTGCCGGGAGTCATCGAAACCGCCCTGGCCTTGTCGGGTTCTTCGGCCCAATCCAAAATCCAGACCTACCCCGGCGATTGTGATTATTTTGAGCGCATCAACATCCTGGCCCCCACCCGCGCCGAAGCCTGCCAGATTCTGGAGAAAACCATGCGCCAGAAAGCTCTCGACACCTTGCATGGCCCCAACTACCAGCTCATCGAGGTCAAATTTGGCCAGTACCCGCAGTCGATGGTCGTGAACGGTCACGAGGTCAAAGCCGGGGCGCCCGCCTCCTGGAAGCCCGACCAAATCCGCGCTGGAAAGATCGAAGGTTTTCTGCCCGACGGCACGCCCGTCAGCGTGGCCTGGGACGAGTTTAGCGCCGACCCAGGCTGGTGCAAGCTCGATTGGGTGGTCGCCGACCCCATCCGCAAGCAGTTGTCCAACGCCAGCAACATGCTGGACGTGACCTGGGAAGCACCGGACGGCAGTATCACCCCCCTGGACGGCTACCTGGACCCCTACTTCCAGGAAGTTTACCTGGAAGCGATCTCCGTGCCCATCTTCTCCAAACTGGCCCAGCACGTTTCGGCCAATGCCCTGGATGACTACGTCCACCAACTCGAGAAAGAGGTCAAAAAGTACCTCACCCGAGATGTCAATTACGGCAAAGTGGCCAAGCGCATGTACAACATCTTCCGCCTCACCGGGCGTTACCAGGAGGCGGCCTTCCTACGCGAGCTGTTTGACGAGCCCGCTACGCTGTTATACCAGGTCTGGTCGCTCATCCGCACCATCGACGACGCCTACCTACCCGAAAGCAGCATCACCTACGAGCAGATGGTCGCCGCCGCCGACCGCCTGATCATGGATGTGATCCGCGTGCTGGAAGGCGTGGAAGAAGCTGAAATTGTTGGTACGCTGCTGCGCCTGCGCGACGCGTTACGGCGGCCCGAAGCTCGCGAGAATCTGACGCTGGAAGCTGAAGCCGCCCGCTCCCAGGTGATCAACGTGGTCAACAACTTCTTCTACGACCGGCTGACGGGCATGCCCGCGATCAATGAATACATGACCAGCGTTCAAGCCGGCTAAGCGGTCGAACTCTCTCCGCCCGGTCTGCCCAGCGGGGCCGTGCCCGAATAGCTGACCACCCGATTGCGCCCGTTGCGCTTCGCCTGATACAGCGCCCGGTCAGCGCGGATGAGCACATCCTCGCCGGTGGCGCCGTTGATAGGGTAGGTTGCCACGCCCAACGACAGGGTGGCGTGCATCACCCGGTTGCCATCCTTCACGGTCAGCGCATCAAACGTAGCGCGAATATTTTCGGCTCGCTGCGCCGCGATCGCCGCCGAAGCGCCCGGCATCACGATGATGAATTCCTCGCCGCCATACCGGCAGGCTATGTCGCCAACGCGCGTAGATGCCTTTAGAAGCTGACCCAACGCCTGAAGCATCAAGTCACCTGCCTGGTGTCCGTAGGTATCGTTGACCAGCTTGAAATTGTCTAAATCCATGACGATGATGCTGACGGGCGCAAATTCGCGGTTGGCATTGGCAATCTCGCGATTCAAGGTTTCTTCCAGGTAACGGCGGTTGAACAGGCCAGTAAGCGGGTCACGAATGGCTTGTTCACGCAGTTCATCCTGCAGTTTTTGAATCTCGGTCAGCCGGTTTTGCAAGCTGCGGTTGGCCTGATGCATCTCTTCCACCAGCAGCGCGTTCGAGTAAGCAATGGCAGCTTGGTCGGCAAAGGCACGCAGCCGGGTAAGATGGTCGTTGGTAAACGAACCCGACTTGGCGCTGTCGAGATTAATAAATCCTTTCACTTCGCCGCGCACCACCAACGGCATAGCCGCATACGAACGCACCCAGGTTTTGCGCTCAATTTTCACCCAACGAGGATCGCTGGCTGTGTCTGAAACGATGACCACCCCGGCCGTGTCGGTCATATGCTTTAAGAATGGCATCTCCGCAACGGGCAAGGTCTTCAGTACACCTGTGCCGTTCCGATCTTTATAGCCCTTGGCGCGAACGATAATGGGCAAATCCTGGTCATTCACCAGCATAATATTGACAGCATCATGCGGAATCACCCGGTTGATAAAATCAAGAATGCAATCAAAGACCTGATCAACGTTCATCGTGCGATTAAAAGCTGCTGCGCTGTCTCGCAAAACCTCTGCCTGGGTGCGCTGCTCATGCTCTGCCCGCTCAGCCCGGCTGCGAGCCATAGCGCTGATGAAAATTTCCGCGATCAACTGAATGCGCACAACGATTTCATGCGACCATACATGCCTGTTTTGATGTGAGACAATGGTAATACCACCCATCACGTTGCCGCCAAAGGCTATCGGGATGGTCATAAACGATTGAACGCCGGCAGCCAGCAATTTTTCCCGGTCTTGCGCAGCCTCGGGGGGCAGCATGCGTACATCTTCGTAGACAACAATTTCGCCGCGATTAAATTTGTCAAACAGCCAGGGAATAACCGAACTTTCCAACATCACTACGCGGGGTTTCATCCCCTGGCGGCTGTACTCACTGACGATGCGGAATTCACTCCAGCCAGGCAAGTAGGCAAACAAAATGGCTCGGTCCACATTCAAAAATTCAGAAATCTGTTGCAGCCCCCCCCCAATAACCTCTTCCACTTCGGAAGGGTCAGATCGAACCAGTGTCGCCGATAACCCCGAAAGCATTTTTTCAAAACGCACTTGCTCGTCCAACGCAGCCTGGTCTCTCTTGCGCGCCGTGATATCGCGGATGACATTTTGTACTGCCGGAGAACCGTCGTACATAAACGGCATAGCGGCGATCTCTACGTCAATGATGTTGCCATCCAACTGGATAAACTTTTCCTCGATGCCCTTGATCGTCTCGCCTTTCGTCAATGTGCGCTTCATACGGCTTTTGGCGCCCGCTCGAGATACGGGGTGTACCAGATCAATCATTTTCTTCCCGCAAACATCTTCAGGATGCTTGCCGCCCATCAACAAAGCAAAAGCCATATTGGCAAAAACCACAAACCCATTTTGATGCACTAAAACGCCGTCTGGCAGAAAATCTACCAATGCGCGATAGCGGGCTTCGCTTTCACGGATAGCACGATCGATCTCGATTTGGTTTTTGCGCGCCTCCTCCAGCTTGATCGCCATCTGGTTAAAAGCAGCAGAGAAATCACCCAAAAAATCAACCCGCTGGCTGAAGTCGCCCTCGGCAATTTTTTGCGTTTGCCAGGTCAAATGGCGCAGGTTGGCCTGAAGATTTTTCAGACTGCCGGCAATGGGCCCCTTCAGCAACAATTCCTGAGACAGGTCTCCGTTGGAAAGCGCCAGCAAAAACTGGCGCAATTCCGTCAGGTGGGCCATCAATTCCTGATACTCTGGATTCGCCGATAATTCTCCAGAAACGGCAGCCGGCGTTCCTTTCTTCAGAACGTCCAACAAAATGTGGATTGCCTCATCCTTAGGCCGGTCGATCGTATCGGCGCACATGAAAATCTCTTCACCGCTTCTTTCGTTTATTTGGTTTTCAGTCCACCCGTGGAGCTTACTCGCCTCTGCGAGCATCGAATCGGCAGGTGCGGTCGCCGGTGCTCCAGCAGTCAATTTCCTTCACCTGCATGGTCGTGCCCAGGTATCCTTCCAGCAAAGCCGCCAGGAAACCCTCATCATAGGTACAGACTTCATTGCCAGAAACAGGCAGCCCAGAGCAGTCCAAATCTTCCGAGACGGTCAAGGTAAACTCGTGGTTTTCTAAATCGGTCTTTTCCACGCGCAAGATGCCGATGTTAAACTCACGCAGGGCTTCCTGGACTTTGATGATGAACTGGTTGAAGTTTTCGGGCGCGCCAATCACGTTGCGGTAAAACTCGGCTCCGGCCAATTTTCCCGCCGCAAAGAAAATCTCCTCAACCGCTTCGGTGCCATACCGCTGCTCAACAATATCGCGGAAGGTGAACTGCATCAGACGGTAAATAGAGAGGTGAGTGTAGGCGCCCAGGTTGGGCCGTCCCGCCTCAATATCACCCAACAACTCCCACGAGAATGGGTATTTGCGCCCACCGGAAGAATTCTCATCCATATTACAAGTATTATACATTTATGCGAGGTTTTTTATCAGGGGGCATTTTAAAAGCCGCCGACTCAGCCTGCTCGCTTAATCGATTTTGCCCTCTTTTACAAATTGGGTCAGTTCGCTCACGCTCCATTGCTCCAGCCCCAACCGTTCCACGGTGCGCCCGCGCCGCCAGTAATCGGTGCGGTGAATGATGCTGCCCAGGCGGATGATGCTCTCCATCCCGCGCACCGACACGCCATAGCGCATTCCCAGCGAGGCAATCGGTACCAGGCTCATCGGCACATCCTCAAAAATATAGCGGTGATTCAGCGTGGCCGGGGCCTTAATGCCGTAGTAGCCTGGCTGGTTGTGAATTGCCTCATGCAAATCCTCGCCGCTGGTGTCATAAGCCAGTTTCAACCACTCCAGCGAGGTGCGCGCGCGAATGCCCACCGATGACGCCACCGTTACCCGCTCGCGGTCCAGCACCTCCAGGACGCGGGCCACCGAAGGGGTGACTCCGTCGATGTAGAACTGGTAGTCACCGTGGGTAGCCTCAATCCAGCCGGCGTTGAGCAGGGTTAGCGCTGGATGGAAGATGGCACCCATATTGTTCAAGCCGGTGTGCAACACGTCCACCCCGTCGATGAACTGCGGGTAGGCGTGCTCGATGGCCTTTAGAACCCTTTCGTTGCGGATGGACGGCAGCGCCGCCAGCGGCACGGCCTCCTTAATGCGAAAAATGCGCGCCTGGGCGGGGCCGTCGGAGCGGCTGGCGTAGATGAACGTCTCGGCTTCCGCCACCGTGATATCGGCGGTGCAGCCGCTGTCGCGGACTACCTTCATGAACTCAATCGCTCCCAAGGTGCGCCCAGGGTGCAAAATTACGATCTGCCCGTCCTTCAAGTGCGGCGCAGAAATCTTGGCAATATCGCCATGCGCCGAGGAAGGCAGCACCACCATGATCACCTGGGCGTGCGCAATGGCCTCGGAAATATCCGAAGTCACCAGGGATAATTCACCAAAGCCGCGCGGGCCGTTTTCGCCACTGTCTAATTCGATGCCGCCGCGTTTCTTCATAATTTCGATATGCTCAAAGGTCCGATTCCACAGCGCAACATCCGCCCCCATCAGCGCCAGGTGAGCCGCCATCGCTTTTCCGCCGTGGCCTGCCCCAATTACCGTGAATTTCTCCGCCTTTTCCATTCTATTGCTCCTTCATGCTTTTTTGAAAATATTTCTGCTCACGCGCTGAGAGGGGATCACCCTTTTCATCCACTGCAACACAAGCTCCCTTTAAAATGCGGGTGCGCACCAGGCCGCGGCCAAAGAGGTTATTCTTCAACTGCGGCGCGTCCATCAAGCCGCTGGTCACCGAGCGGGCCAGCGTGGCCGCGTCTGCCCACGGGTCGGCGGTGTCGGGCTCTGCCAACCCACGAATTTTGAGCAACAGCTCGCGCGCCTCCTCAATCAAAACGGCTTTGCGCTCCTGCACCTCCTCGGCGCGGGTGCTGTCCGGCGCGCCCATCGCGTTTTGGATAGCGCGGCGCACAATCTTGCTGGCCTCGATCACATCCTCGGCGGTCGCGGCATGATCGGCTTCGGTGTGCCCAACAATGTGATAGATGTGCGGATTGAGTGCCATTTGCAGATAGGTGCTCGCGGCCAGGTGCCCACGGGCGGCATCCACATCCAGCGGGTGTGAGAGCAGGCCAATGCGCGTCTGCCGCCAGATGCGGAAATCGGGGCTTTCCAACGGGGCAATCATTTCCAGCACAGCCAGCATCTTGGCAAGGTCCATCGCGTCGCTCAGGCCGGGCGGGCTGTTGAACATCATCTGCGCAATGTAATCCTTCACCCCATACTGGCGGGCGTTATAGGCCGCCAGGAAAGCTGAAACGACAAAAACCGTGTCCGACGAATCGCGCATTCCCCAATGATGCGGCTCGTTCAATTCCACCGGGATGTCGCGCTGCCCATACCAGGCCATCACCTGCTGGTGTTCGCGGATCGAGCCCTCCAGGTCCCACGGCCCACGCCCATCCATTCGGTTGAACCAAAACAGGGGAATGGCGCACCAGGCGTTGTGAATCGTCTCGGTCAGCACTTCGGCGTAACGGATGAAATCATCGGTGCCCGAATAAGCGCGCAGCATAGGGAAGTTCCCCCGGCGGCTGGCCTCATACAGGGCACGCAGATCATCCTCCGTGCGCACCGGAACGCCACCCGCGCCTTTGCGACGGGGATCCTGGCGTTCGGGGTGGAAGAAATTTTCCTGCGCATCCTGGTCGGTGCCCAGCGAGATCAAATCCAGGGCTTCGGCTTCGGCTATTTTTTGGATACCCTCGATGGTCGCCTCCATCGTTGGCAGGCCGAAGTGATGGCGCAAAATGGGGTAGGGCGCGCGCCAACGAATACGGTCCACAGTACGTTGAGGATAATCCGCCTGGGTCAAATCTCCGGCAGGCTGCCCCTTCAAATATGCCAGCACCTGCTCGGGGGTTTCACTGCCGTCAAAAATCTTTTCAAAAAAGCCAATTCGCCCAACTCGCTCCGCCACCGGGGGCGTACCGGCAAAAGCAAAGCGCACGCCGGCCTCATGCAGGCTGCTGAATTCCTCGGCAAACTGCCCCAGCAGGCGCTCGCCGGTTTCGGGGGTCAGGCGGTAAGAGACGCCCACCAGCAAATCTTCGGGGGGAATGGACTCGGCGGCCTTTTTGGCGGCCCGCAGCACCTCTTCGACCGGCACTGCCGGGCCCAAAAATTCCGTGCGCCAGCCGGCCAGTTCGGCCAGGCGCAAAAAGTTCGACACTCCGGCAACATGAACGCATTCTCCCAATGCGGCGGCGATTACAGTTTTCATCATATACCTTCCTTTCTCAAAACCGGTCTGCGCTCAATCAAATCGCGATCTTTCTGAGGCCCGGTTTTGAATGAGTCGCGCGGTGCTAACGGGCGTAAAACGGATAAGCGATTACATACAAAATGGTCATGACCACCAGAGTAACCAACATAACTGGCAGCCCGCGCTTGTTCCACAACTTGGCCGTGATGGGAGTGCGGGTTCGCTCGGAAAGCGAGGCCACCACCACGTTGGCGGTCGAGCCGATGATGGTGCCATTGCCGCCCAACCCGGCCCCAAAAGCCAGCGCCCACCACAGCGGTTGCACGTTAATGCCATTGGTTTCTAATTCCAGAATAACCGGGATGATCGCGATCGTCATGGGCACGTTATCGACCACAGCAGAGAGTCCTGCCACCATCCACAATATGCCAATCCCCAGCAATACGGGAGTGGAATCTCCCACCTTTAAAATTACACTGGTCAGGGCGTGCAGAACGCCGGCTGCTTCCAGGCCACCAACCAAAATGAAAAGCGCCACAAAAAAGACCAATACGCTCCATTCAACACGCTCAAAGGTTTTGTGAATATCGGGGCGCACCCACACCAGAGCCACCGCCGCGGCCGTGAGGGCCACAAACGAGGGAGAAATCTCGAGCATCTTCTCAAAAAAGAAGAAAATGATTGCCACACCCAGAACGATGAGTACTTTTCGAGCAGTCTTCCAATCGTCCAGAGCCGCCTTGGGGTTCAAACTCAAGATCGCGTCTGGGTCTGCTGGGGGCTGGGCCAGTTCGCGGCGAAACAAAAACCGAAGGGTGAACAAAGCCACCAGCCAGATCACCAGAACCAGGGGCAGCGAATGGGTCAGAAAATCGACAAAGGTGAGGCCGGAAGCAGAGGCAATGAGCACGTTGGGGGGGTCGCCAACCAGCGTGGCAATGCCACCTGTGTTTGAAAGCAGTGCTTCAGCGATCAGCAGCGATGCAGAATTGATGCCCAAAATTTCACAGATCAAAATCGTCACCGGGGCAATGAGCACCACCGTGGTAACGTTATCCAAAAACATGGACAGCACCGTGGTGATTACACCCAACAAGACCAACAGGCGCAGCGGTTCGCCCTTCGAAAAGCGCGCCGCCCGCACCGCCAGGTATTGAAAAAAACCAGTGGGAATGATGAGCGCCACCAGGGTCATCATGCCTACCAGCAAGCCAATGGTCTCGAAATCAATCGCCGCGATGGCCTGTTCTTCGTTATAGAATCCCAGCACCATGCCCGCGACGAGCATGGAAGCCGCCCCGGCGATGGATGCAATCGTGCGGTTCAGTTTCTCAGAAAAAACGATGTACAGCGTGGCGGCAAAGATGAGGGTAGCGACGATGCCCGCTGTCATTCCGCGCCTGCCTGGGTAATATTCCAGCGTGAAAGAAACCCCGTGCCCACATCCACGCGCGAAACGATTCCCACCAACTTGCCCTGTTGATCCACTACCGGCAGGTCGTGCAACTGGTGCTGGTTGAGCACAGCCGAAGCACGCAGAAGCCCAGAGGTTTCTTCGATACTTTCCGGGCTCAGCATGATATCGCTCACCGGGCGGTTGAGGGTGGCCGGATCGGGAACGCGTAATTCAGCCGCGCCGAAATCGGAAACGAAATCAAAATCTTCCACCAGGCTGACAAAATCTGGCATGACCAGCAGCAGCATGCTGCGCAGCGGCAGCAGCCCCCGCAACCGTCCGTTTTCGTCCACCACCGGCAGCGTGCCGATGTGCTTTTCAACGAACAGTCGCGCTGCCTCGCCAATGGTCGTGGTTGTGTGCACGTAGAAAACGTTACGTTTCATGTAATCTCGGATCAGCATTTTGCCTCCTGGGAAGAAGAACTGGATCCAGCCGGATGAAAGTTCAGGCGTTGAGAAAAGCCTGAGAAGCAGCGAGTAGACGCGTTATCTACCGCCGGTCGATTCACGAATCATTAGCTTGGGTTGAAGGCGCACCTGCCGCTCAGGCATCTCTCCCCCTGAGATCAGCCCTAGCAGCAAACTGACCAGTTTCCTGGCGATCGTATAAACCGGCTGGTCGAGGGTGGTGAGCGGCGGATTGGTGTGAGCAGCGCCCATGATTCCATCGAAGCCGGCCACAGCCACGTCTCGCCCAATGCGCAGCCCCATTTCATGGGCAGCGTGCAGAGCCCCAATAGCGGTCAGGTCATTCACACAAACCACCGCAGTGGGTGGGCGGTTGAGCGAAAGCAGGCGCAGCACAGCCTGGTACCCACCCTCCAGGGTCAAATCGCCCTCCAGCACCAGGGTCGGGTCGATCTGCACCGCCGCGCTGTTCAAACACCGTTCAAAAGCAGCAAAGCGATCATGCTGAATCTTCAGTTCACGCCAGCCGCCGACATAGGCGATGCGGCTGTGGCCCATGCCGATCAAGTAATCGATCAACTCAGCATAGCCTTCGCCGGGGTCCACTTCCACACCGACGAAATCGACCGCGTCCAGCGAACGCTCCAAGGAAACAAAAGGCTTTTTTAATCCAGCCAGATATTGGACCCGCCAATCACGCAGGCGTGTATAGTTGAGCACCAGGCCGTCCACCTTGCCGCCCTGTACCCAGCGCTGATAGAGGGTCTTCTCCTGCGCAGATTCGGCCGGAGCCGTGGAAACCAGCAAATCGAAGTTGTTGGCGGCAGCCTCGTCGCCCAGCCCGGCAATAAACTCGGCGATGAACGGGTCGGCGAACTGCGGCTTGTCGGCGGGGAGAATATAGCCGAGCGTGTCGGTGCGTTGGCGGCGCAACTCGCGCGCAGCACGGTTGGGGGTATAACCCATCTCCTTCGCCACCTCAATCACCTGCCGGCGCGTTTCTTCAGCCACATCATCATAGCCGTCCAGGGCGCGCGAGACAGTGGTAATCGAAAGATTCAACCGGCGAGCTACATCACGAATAGTAATCATCACTGGCATTATAATCCAAACCGTTTTGGAAAGACAGTAAGATTAAAGGGTTCTTTGGGAATTGGCACGGCGGGAACCGCCGCTTCAAAAACCCGCCGCCGCCTGCACCGCCAGCACCGGGTTTGCCCCAATGGCGGTCTCATCCGAAAGCACCACGCCGCGATACCCGGCTTGCATGGCATCGTAGATGCCACAAATCTCCGCGCGGGTGGGCGTGGGGTGGGTGGTCATGTGCTCCAGCACCTGCCCGGCCAAAAAGGCAGGGCAGGGCAGGCCGGGCACTTGCGCGGCAAAGCGGTGCGCGGCGGCAGCCATCCCCGCCAGGCCCAGCTCCGCGCCCAAATCGCCCCTGCACAACCAAACCCCCTCCATCTGCGCGGCAATGCCCGCCGCGTCCTCCAGCGCCGGGCCGCGCTCCAGCTTGGCAACCAGGCGCGTCTCGGCCCCCAAAGCCGTGCGGTAGGCGCGCATCTCCTGCCCGTCGCGGACGTAGGACAGGGCATAATCCACCCAGCCCAGCCCCTGGGTACGACGCACAATCAGGCGATCTTTCTCGTTGAGGGTTTCCTTGCGAAAATCGGACTGGTTGAAGGTGATGCCCTTATGCGGGGAAATTAGCCCGCCCAGCGTCACCCGCGCTCGCACCCAGTCGACGCCTGTTGATTCGATCGCCAGCCGGCTTTTGGCATCGTTGAGCACGATCTCGCCGCCGGAAGTTTGCGCCGCCTGAAAGAAATCTGCATGGGGCACAGGCAGGCAGTCCGGGCGGTCTGTTTCGCTCGCCAGGATCAACAAAATGGATTGTTTGGTGGGTAACTCAAATGCTGGGAACTGCCCCACACGCCACTTGCTGCCCTGCAAATCCAGCGTCACGCCAAAATCAGCGCCGCACTCATCCCGGAAACTCGCCAGCCGCTCCAGCCAGTCATTCAGATCGGCTAGGTTGAGGTGAGAAGTGTTCAGCCGAAAGCCGCTTGCCCCCGACGCCAGCATCTCCTGCCAGATCTCTCGCCTGGCGCTGGCAGGTCCCAAGGTTGCAATGATGTCATAGTTCATGCGCCGATTATACCTTTTTAGCGCACCAGCACCCGCCCCCAATGGGGGTAAAGCTGCGCCTTGATCTTGCCGCTGCGCACCACCACCTGCTCGCCGGGGTTGAGCGCATCCTGCCAGAAGCCGTCTCCCAGCCCGGCAGCCGCCAGGTCCAGATCCACAGTTTCCGGAGTCGCGTTCAGAATAACCAGGGCCGTTTGTTCGGCGCTCTGGCGCAGGAAAGCCAGTTGATTACTGCCCACGTGCACCGGGCGATAATCGCCGCGGCGCAGGGCCGGTAGCGCCAGCCGCAGGCGGCTCAAGCGGGCAATGGCCCGAGTCAGGTCGCTGTCCGGCAAGCTCTTCAGTTCCAGGGCCGGGCGCAGGGGCGCGTCGGAGTGCGCAGTCTTCTTATCCGCCAGGCCGAACTCGCTGCCATAGTAGATGGAGGGCGCGCCGGGCATGGTGAACAGCAGCAGGTACAACGGGAAGAGCAGGCCAGGGTCGCGCAGCAGCCCGGCCACCCGGTCTACGTCGTGATTGTCGACAAAATTATACAGGGTCAGTCCCCGATACAGCCCACCCTCACCAAACTGGCGCTTGAGAGCATAGTCGATCTCGAAGTAATTCTGGTCGTTCAGGCTGGAATACAAGCCCTTGTAGCACTCGTAATTGGTCACGGAATCGAGGGTTTGGGGGTTGGCCCAGTTTCGATAATCGCCATGGACCACCTCACCCATCAACCAGAAATCGGGCTTGAGGCCGCGGCAGGTGGCCGCCAGCTCTTGCAAAAAGCCCAAATCCACGCAGTCGGCGGCATCCAGGCGCAGCCCGTCGATATCAAAGCGCTCAATCCACGCTCGGGCGGCTCCCAACAGGTGTGCGCGCGCATCGGGGTGCTGGAGGTTGAGGCGAGGCAAGTTGTCATGCCCGGCCCAGGTGTCGCAGCAAAAGGGATCGCCACAGGCATTGCTCTCGCCAAAGCGCAAATTGGCATACCAGCCACAGTAAGGCGAGGCAGGACCCTTCTCGCGGATGTCGCGGTAGGCCCAAAAACCGCGCCCGGTGTGATTAAAAACTCCGTCCAATACCAAACGAATGCCGCGCTGGTGCAACCGCTCAGAGAGGCGCGCCAAAGCCGCGTCATCGCCCAGGCGGCGGTCCACGGTGTAGTAATCGGCGGTGTCATAACCGTGGGAGGAAGACTCAAACAAAGGGCCCAGGTAAAGGGCGTTGCAACCCAGCCGGGTCATGTGGTCTGCCCAGGCTTCCAACGGGTCCAGGCGCGAAACTGGCGCACTGGAAAAATCATTGCGCGGCGGCGCGCCGGTGAGCCCCAATGGGTAAATATGGTAAAAAATTGCATCGTCTGCCCAATGTGTCATGTGTGAAACTCCTTTTGGTTGCGTTTCTATACCGATCGGTATAGAAGCGAGATAAAAAAAACTTTTCAGCCAGAGGTGGAAGAGACCCTAATTTGAGGTGCTAACGGGTGCGAAGCACCCGTTAGCACCTCAAATTAGGAAACTTTCTTCTTCTGAGCATTTCCATAAAACCTACGAGTAGATTCCATGTTGAAACTGCTTGATCACCTGCTCCACCAGTTGCGCATCCAGGGTGGCGTAGTCGTTCAACCCCAGGCCCACGTAATGGTGCAGAGTGCCAATGAAGCTGGCAGCCAGGGCGCGCTGCTTGCCGCGCATGTTGCCGTGCTGGACAACGGCTTGCGTGAAAACTTTCTCCACCAGGTCGAACTGCTCGCGGTGGTACTTCTCCACCACTTGAAAGCCCTCGCTGGCGCGGGGCGCAAACCACAAGGCCAACTGCAAGCGGAAGAAAACCGGGTTGCGGCGAGCGCCCTCAAAGAAAACAATGGCAATTTTTCGCAGGGTCAGCGGCAAATCTCCCTGGTAATAAGCTGCCTCGCGCAGCAGTTGATTGAAAAAGTGGAACTCGTCGCCCAGAATTGTCTCCAGCAAGCCGCGCTTGCTGCCGAAGTAGTGATATAGGGTGGGTTTGGTCACCGAGGCGGCATCGACAATTTCCTGCACGCCCACGGCATCATATCCGCGCTGGGCAAACAGCTTCTCGGCCTGGCGGAGCAGTTCAGTACGAGTATCCATGCCGCCATTATACCGATCGGTATAGTATTTGTCAAGCGATTGTTGTAAGGGCAATTCATGAATTGCCCTTACAACAATCGCCCCCACGGCAACTCCCAAAGAGCCGTTCTTCCCGAGCCCCCTCAGGCGTGATAGAATAGACCCACGTTCAAATCCGTGGAGTGAAAGATGACTGAAAATCCCGTACCGAGCAATTTTATTCAAGAAGCCATTCTGGATGACCTGAAAAACGGTCGCTTCGACCACGTCCTGACGCGCTTTCCTCCCGAACCCAACGGCTACCTGCACATCGGGCACGCCAAGGCCATCTGCATTACTTTTGGCCTGGCAGAAGCCAACGGCGGCAAATACAACCTGCGCTTCGACGACACCAACCCCGTCAAAGAAGACGTGGAATATGTCGAATCGATCAAAGAAGACATCCGCTGGTTGGGCTTCGATTGGGAAGACCGGGAGTTCTTTGCCTCCGATTACTTCGAACAGCTTTACCAGTGGGCCGAAAAGCTGATCCTCAAGGGCAAGGCTTATGTGGATGATTTGAGCCCGGACGAGATTCGCGAGTACCGCGGCACCTTGACCGAGCCGGGCCGGAACAGTCCCTACCGTGACCGCTCGGTGGATGAGAATCTGGACCTGTTCCGCCGCATGCGCGCCAGGGAGTTCCCCAACGGGAGCCGGGTCTTGCGCGCCAAAATCGACATGGCCTCCGGAAATATCAATCTGCGTGACCCAGTCATGTACCGCATCCTGCATTCAACCCATCACCGCACCGGCGACCAGTGGTGCATCTACCCGATGTATGATTACGCTCACGGGCAGTCCGATTCGATCGAAGGCGTGACCCACTCACTGTGTGATATCGCCTACGAAATCCACCGCCCCCTGTACGACTGGTTCCTGGACGAGTTGGAGATTTTTCACCCGCGCCAGATCGAATTTTCGCGTCTGAACGTCACCTACACCATTTTGAGCAAGCGCTTCCTCAAGCAATTGGTCGAGAAGGGCCTTGTACTCGGCTGGGACGACCCGCGTATGCCCACCCTCTCGGGGATGCGCCGCCGGGGCTACCCGGTGGAAGCGGTGCGCGACTTCATCGACCGCGTGGGCGTGGCTAAAAACGAGAGCGTGGCCGACATCTCGCTGCTGGAACACTGCGTGCGCGAAAACCTCAACCGCACGGCCCTGCGCGTGATGGGCGTGCTCAACCCGCTCAAGGTGATCATCACGAACTACCCAGAAGGTCAGGTGGAGCAGTTGGAAGCCATCAATAACCCCGAAGACCCCGCCGCCGGAACGCGCACCGTGCCCTTCTCGGGCGAGTTGTACATCGAGCAGGAGGACTTCCGCGAGGTTCCCCCGCCCAAGTACTTCCGCCTGGCCCCCGGACGCGAGGTGCGCCTGCGCTACGGCTACTTCATCAAGTGCGAAGAAGTGGTTAAGGACGAGCAAGGCAACGTGGTGGAGCTGCGCTGTACCTACGACCCCGCCACCCGCGGCGGGTACGCTCCTGATGGACGCAAGGTGCAAGGCACGCTGCATTGGGTCTCCGCGGCCCAGGCCGTGGATGCCGAGGTGCGCATGTACAACCGCCTGTTCCTCACCTCCGACCCCGACAACGTGGAAGAGGGCAAGACCTACCTCGACAACATCAACCCCGATTCGCTCAAGGTACTTAGCGGCTGCAAAGTTGAGCCATCGCTGGTCAATGCGGTCATCGGCGCACGCTTCCAATTCGAGCGCCAGGGCTACTTCAGCATTGACCCCGATTCCCAGCCAGGCAAGCCGGTCTTCAACCTGATCGTTGAGCTGCGCGACACCTGGAACAAAATCCAGGGTAAAAAATAAGACGGCGGGTTTAGAAAACACACAAATTCTTCACAATTTTTTCGCCAAGCCTACATTTCTCCTGGTTATGATGAGATTAACCTCAATACTGAGGAGATCAAAACAAGGAGTATATGATGTTTACACATGCGAAGAAATTAGTGGTTTTTGTGGCAGTCGTCACCGTTTTGGCTCTGGGCCTGACCGCCCTGGCCCCTGTAGGAACCGTTGCCGCGGCGGCTGTTGAGCGCGGCGGTCCGGGCGGCAACACTAGTGGGCAAGGCGTTTCGCGCGGCAGCCAGGGCGGCGGCAGTGCTGTAGCACCCAGAGGCAGCGGTGTTGCCCTCACCCCGCTCAGCGCCGAAGAGCAGTCAGCGCTGCAAGAAGCCATCCTGGAAGAGTACGGCGCCCTCAACCTGTACAACCAGATCATCGCCCAGTTTGGTTCGGTCTATCCGTTCGCGCAGATTGCCCGTTCTGAACAGATGCACGCAAACGCCTTGGTGCGGCAGGCCGAGAAGTACGGCGTGACGGTTCCCGAGAACCCTGGTTTGACCAGCGCGCCGACCTTTGGCAGCCTTACAGAAGCCTGCCAGGCGGGCGTGGCTGCCGAGATCGCCGACGCAGCCCTTTACGACACATTGATGCCGCTCACTACGCACACCGATCTGCTGCGGGTGTATGAGAGCTTGCAGAAAGCCTCATTAGAAAGCCATCTGCTGGCCTTCCAGGCTTGCGATTAATATTCAGTCGCCAATAAAAAACGGGTCGCGCTTCGCGCGACCCGTTTTTTATTGGCGCTGTCGATTCATCTCGTAGAATAACCGCAAGCCGAATAAGGGCAATTCGTCCTCGACGGCCTGGATGACCTTTGTTTCGGGGGCAATCAATTTGGCCAGCCCGCCGGTCGCCACCACCTTGGCCCCGCCGCCCAGTTCAGCCTGGAAGCGGGCCACCAGCCCCTCCACCAACCCGGCGAAGCCGAAGATGAAGCCCGCTTGCAAGGATTGAATGGTGTTCTTGCCGATGGCGTGCCCCGGATGGGCCAATGCCACCTGCGGCAGCGAGGAAGTCGCCCGGAACAACGAATCGCCACTCGTAATAATGCCGGGAGCAATAGCTACCCCCTCCAGGTTACCTTCAGCCGAAACCGCCACAAACGTGGTGGCGGTGCCAAAACCAATCACAATCACCGGCGCGCCATGCAAATAACGGGCGCCTAATGCATTCATCACCAGGTCAGAGCCCACTTCGGCGGGAATGTCTGTGTTGATCTTCATGCCAATCTCGGCGTCTGGACTGAGCACCAGGGGCTTGCAATCCAAATAGCGCTCAGACATCTCCTCGAACACCTGGGTAAGCACCGGCACCACCGACGAAAGCACAACACCATCGATCTGCGCGGGGGCAATGCCTTCGGTGGCGAACAGATTGAGGGCCAGCACGCCGTATTCATCGGCCAGCCGGGAGCGGTCGGTGAGGATCCGCCAGCGACAACACATCTTCTCGCCCTCAAACAGGCCGAGCTTGATGTTGGTGCTGCCGATATCGATGGACAGGAGCATGGCTAAGGCAGCGGATTCGAGCCGGCAAAGGTGGTGCCGATGATGAACTCCACATCCACGGTCGCATTCGGATCGTAGCGGCTCATGACGCGCACGAAATCACTGCCTCCACACAACTCGGTTAAATATTTAACCGTATAGGGTTTGCCCGAGTAGTCGATGATCACAGCCACCGAATACTGCTGGTCGGCGTTCCCTTCACCGGTCACGTTCAAGCCCTGCTGGCGCAGGTACTCGCCCGTGCGGCCGGCCAAACCTTCGGTCAGGCTGCCGTTTTTCACCACCAGGCGGGCCTGCTCTTCTTGTGCCAGCGTCAGCGGATCGGCATCCGGAGCAACCGCCGCCGCGCCGGGACCGGTGGGGCCGTTGGCCGAGAAGATTTCATCGCGCAGGATGCGGATTTGATCCGGCACCGCAATGGCAATCGATTGCCCATCGGGCGATGTGCCAAATTCAATCTGGTAGGGCGGGCCAATCACGCCGCGCTTAATGTTTTCCGGCGGGAGAGAAATGCCCAGCATGCCCAATTGAATAATCTGCTCAAGTGTCAGGTTGGTGCGAATGCCGGATTGAATTTCGGCGTACAGCCTGGGCGCTTTGGCAATCAAGGAAGGCATTTGGTCAAGCTGCAAGATGCGCTCGCGCACCGCCAGGATGACTTCCTGCTGGCGGTTCGACCGGTCGGTATCGCCACCCTCGGTCTTACGGTTGCGCGCATAGGAGAGTGCCGTGGGGCCGTCGACCACATAGGTGCCTGGTTCAAGCCAGAAGGGCTCAATGGGGCCAACCGGGTCGAGCTTAATACGTTCGGTCGGGCGGATTTTGATGCCGCCGATCTCATCAATCAAGCGCTCAAAGGTGCGGAAATCGACCAGACCGTAATACTGCACCGGCACGCCCAGGAACTGCTCGACGGTATCCATCGCCAATCCGGGGCCGCCTTCAGGCATCCTGTTGACTTCGCCCAGGAAATAAGCCGTGTTTATTTTGCCATAATCGTAACCAGGGATTTGCACCCACAGATCGCGGGGAATGGAAAGCATCCCCACGGTCTTGGTCATGGGATCCACCGTCACCAGCATCATGCTATCAGAGCGGGCAGCGCCTTGCTGATCGCATTCCAAATAGCCCTCGATGTCACAATCACGGTAATCCAGACCCATCAGGAGGATGGTCACGCGGCTGTTGCCGTCCCAGGGTTCCGATTGCGGGGCGTTACCACTGCTCTGCAAAGGTTGGGAGGGGTCGATTTGCACCTCGCCGCCCGTTGGGTTGGCAGGATCGCCCGAACCGGAGGGATTGGAAATGGCAGGCGCACCGCTGCCCAAATCGGTCAGCGTCCAGCTTCCAAAGAAGCTGCGCGCCCAAAAGAAAGCCACCACCAAAGTAACCAACGCTAACGCCCCAAAGGCAATCAACACAATGGTCGTAGTACGGTCCAGGGGAGGGCGGCGGCGAATATGTCGCGAACTCGCAGGTTGCATACGGATTTAAACCTCTTGTACTCCGTGAAGTTGTTCTGCCGGAGTGTGTGCAAGATCAATGCCCGGCTGAAACAAAAAAACGGAGTGTTTTTAGCTCATCTTCGGCGGAGGAACCGGTAGAGCCTCCACCGGTGTGGCCTTCCACTTGTCCCCTTCATCAATCAACATCACCGGGATGTCGTCAACAATGGGGTATTTCCGGCCGCAGTCATTGCAGACCAACCATGTTTCCCGAACGACCAGCAGCATACCGTCTTTTCCAGGTTCGCGGACGCAAACCGGGCAGCGCAAGATTTCAAGTAAATCAGAACTAACCATTCTTCTCTCCACAACGAACAGGAATGCTTCTTTTTAATTGTACCATAGTTGCCCAACCTACCCCGGCGGCGGATCTTCTTCCTGATCGGGGAGCTGGGTGCCGGGACCGTATTCGTAAGCATCGGCCCAGGCCTGGTAGTGAGTGTACACGGTATCCGAGAAATACACCGCCCCGTCCCGATAAACTGTGCGCGACACGGTCACTTCGGCGCCCTCGGCGGCCCAATCCACCTGTCGAATGACGCCATTGCCCAGATCGGGGTTTTCACGGTAAATCGGATCGGGCGGTGGAACGGTGTTGACTGGCCCCGTGGATGTGTATTCCACCGTGCGCCCGTCGGAAGTGGAGTAAAACTTCCAGGTCAGGCTGTAGCCGTTGACATAAGTTTCCATCAACAGCCAGTACGGCGTGTCATTGGTGAATTTAAAATCAACAATGGGGACGTACACGGTAGCATCCAACCCGGCCAGGCGCGCGTCACGGCCCGAAGCGTTTTGTTCATAGTAACCGACGCGGTATGCATGGGCATAGCGCTCGACAATTGGGAAACCGCCCAGGAAGGCCGTGCGGAACAGGGTGGTGCTCACCTGGCACACCCCGCCGCCCACGCCGGTGATCGTCTGCCCCCCTACAATAATGAGCGCTTCGGCAAAGCCGTTATCCAGAGTGATGTCCCCGATGGTATCTGACATGGAGAAGGTGGCGCCCGGCGGCACAAGCACACCGTGGAACTTGGAGGCGGCGGCAGATATGTTCTGCACGCGCTCACTGCTAGAACCGCGGAAGTAAGATGTGTGCGAGCTGACCAACTCGGTGATGCCCAACTGCTCCCCGGTCATGTCGTCGGTGATTTGCGGGTTAGAGTAATCCATTACCAGGGTGACTTCATGCTCCCCGGCCCGGACCTTCTCTTGAATCAAGTTGAAGGATTTTTCCACATCCAGCACCCGCCCGATGACCGAACGGCTCACTACATCCAGTTGGCGGGTGTCATCATTAAAGATAAACCCCGCATTTTGCGGCACGCGAATCATGCTGGGGGCAATACCGCCCAAAAAGGTGATCAGCTTATCCGTAGCCAAGCGCACCTGGTAGCGCAGCCCGTCCGGCGTTTCAACCCTGTCAATCGCCAGCATCGAAGCCAGGTCGTTGGGCTGCAAAATCCAAGGGCCGGGCTGGTTGGGATCATCGGCAGGGATGTTCAAGGTCAGCGGGCCGCTCAGAATCTGGCGGGCCACATCGGCTTCTGCGTTTGCATCCAGGATGATGGGCGCGGTCTCTTTGATCAGTAAATCGACCACCCCATCACTCAAGCTCTGAGCCTGGGCCGAGACAGCCTGCAACGAGGTGATCAGGTCCACTTCACGTCCCACCTGCCCCGGCGTGACGATCACCTCTGTGCCGTTGAGCGACAGCGAGGCGTCCACCGTGGGCCGGTCTATTTCTTTAGCCACACGGGCAAGGGTTTCGTAAGCGGCGCGTTGATCGAAGATGATGGTAGGTGGCAGGCCCACCCCCGAGGTGAGCCCGTTGGCCTGCGCGTGCAGCCGCTCGCCGGGGGTGCCGTCTCTGCCAGCGCGGAGAGCGGCCTCGGCTGAGGCTTTGGGATTAAAGTAAAGGCCCAATTCGGCGGGTGATACCACCCACATGCGGTCGCCATCGCGCAACACAATGCGCCCGGCGTGCGGGTAGGTGATCTGCTGGGCCAGGGTAGCTTCGGCTTCGTCGGCTGAAAGGCCGCTCAAATCCACGCCTGCCACCGACACGCCCGGATAAATTCGACCGGCATACCAGACCTGGAAACCGGTATAGATGGCCGCTGCCGACAGAATAAACAGCAGCAAGCCTCCGGCAATCGCCAGCAGCACCTGCTCGCCGCGAGAGATCTTGGGCCGGTAGACACGGTTACGCGAGGGGTAGTAAATCGTACTCATAATCTCCTATTATACCGGATTTACCAGTATGCCAATAAGACGCCCGCACCCCTGTTCTGGTTCCCAGGCGGAGCAACCCTGAAAAAAACGAAGGGGGGGTGTAAATCATGCACTTTTTCTTTTAGGCAGACAAAGCCCGCGTTTCACTGAACTGATCCCTGAGACTGAGACGGCACGAAAACGCAACAACGCGTCCCCAAATGTGGGACTTTTCAACTCGGTGCAAGAAGAAAGCCAACGAGTTTTGACCAATTTCCAAAATTGGTCGGAAATTGGTCATTGAATCCCTTGACATCCTCGTGACTCCGCGTATAATTCGACTTCGCCAGTGGAACGAAAGATTTCGCCGTGAGGCAAAATCAATCACAAACGAATAGGCAAGACCGAAGCCTCTCAGATGTCCGATGCTCGAACAAACAGCGAAAGCATCGGGCGTTTTTGTCGGGAGGCGGGGGTACGGGAAGAACCTTAACAACTGAAGAGTGATAAGAAAGAGAGAGCCCAAGAGAAATT
>JAFGLU010000117.1 GCA_016927865.1 Anaerolineaceae bacterium | reverse complement strand
CGGAAGGAAAGCGATTTTGAGGTTGTTGCGCGTGCGAAGCACGCGCAACAACCTCAAAATCGCAAACCTCACCAATAATTTTTAGGACAGGTACTAAGCCGCATCCGCTCTAGCGTCTGTCATCGCGCCGCAAATTCGGGTTTGTTAATTCCGACAGAAACTGTAAGGTAACTGAAATCTCCCAGCGACCGGTTTTGACCCGAAAGCATATAAAATAGACAGTAAGCGTAATCTGCTCAATCGAGGATTGGGGAAGTTATATCCATCACCAAAAACCAGATTGTCCAACTTGTAGGAGACTTTTAGCGCATGTCCAGCCAAAAATTAATATTCCATGTTGAGGACAACCCCGATAACCGCCTGCTCGTGCGCCGCCTGCTCACCGCCTTCGGTTACCAGGTGGTTGAAGCCGAAAATGCAAGCCAGGCCCTCGAGGTTCTCAAAACCACACAACCCGATTTAATCCTCATGGACATCAACATGCCCGACATGGACGGGTACACCCTCACCATCCAGCTCAAATCCCGCCCCGAATTGATGGACGTGCCCATCATTGCCATTACCGCCAATGCCATGCGCGGCGATCGCGAGCGCACCCTGGACGCCGGCTGCGACGGTTACATCGAAAAACCCATCGATATCGACAAATTCATTGATCAGATCGAGCGATTCCTGATCTAACGCACAGGAGAGCGCAAATTTATGGCTACCGAAAAAACTGTCCTTGTTGTAGAAGATAACGTATCCAACTTCGTGCTCATTGCCCGCATGTTGGGCTTCCTGGGCATCCACTGCGAATGGAAAACCAGCGGTTATGAGGTGGTCGAGTATGCCGACACGCTACCCAAGCTGGATCTCATCTTAATGGACATCCGCCTGCCCTACGAAGACGGCTACGGCGCCCTCAAGAAAATCCGCCAATCGCCCCGCCTCAAGGACATCCCCGTCATCGCTGTCACTGCCGAAGCCAGCCTGGAACAGATCGCCAAGGCCAAGGACTCCGGTTTCAATGGCTTTCTGGGCAAGCCCCTCGACCCCGATCTTTTCCCCGATCAAATCCAGCGCATCCTGAATGGTGAAGCTGTGTGGGAGATGAACTACTAAGGAGTAGGGTATGGATTTTGAGTCCCTGCTGGATAAAAGTTGGTCTTGGATTGTTAGAAATCTGCGGGCGGCCTGGAGACTTCTAACCAATTACATTCGCAAGCCCAGCCTGGCCAAGACCGCCGTGGTCACCATGCTCGCCATCTCGATCCTCCCACTTTTAATCGTCGTGACCGTAGCTTCCATCCGCATGAACCAGCAGGTGCGCCGCACCACCTACCAGCAGCTCACCGCCCTGGTAAACGCCAATGAAGAAGAGGTCGCCCAATACGCCTTCGCCCGTACCTGGGCGATGGACAACCTCGCCTATAACGGCACGTTTCGTGAGGCTGTCGTCCAACTGCTTTCTGCTGCCGCTCAGGGCGAAAAACCTGAGAACAACATTGCAATTACGATGATGAAGGGCACAGCCAGCTCCGGCAGCGATCTCGAACCGATGTTTGACGAGGTGTTCATCCTCAACCCAGACATGACCATCCTGGTGGGAACGGACAACAATTGGATCCAGCAGGTCACCGGCGGAACGAACACTCCTCTGGACGAAAGAGTCCTGAGGGAAGTTCTCAACAAGGACGCCTCTCTGGTCGCTTTTAACATCCTTCCTCCCACCTATGCCAACCAAACGGTGCTGGTAACGGCTCGTACATTCACTCCAAAAGGCATGGATCAGCCTGTCACCGTTGTCGGCATCACCTCCTCCGACTTTTTTGCCCAAATGATCTGGGAAATGGCCGAAATCTTCCCCAAAGGGCGGCCATATCTTCTTCTCAACCACGGCAACTACATCGGAAGCGAATCGGCTACCACCGCTCAGGCATTCCCGACTAATTTAGAGGTCACGCAATACATCAGCGGGCTCCGCCAGGGCGGGGACACCAGCGGAAGTTTCCGCCTGAATTCCTATAACAGCGTCGACGTGTTTGGCTACACCCGCTACTATCCGGAAATCGACTCCTGGTTGGTCATGGAAGTTCCAGTCGCCGCCATCCGCTCCGATATCCGTCTGATCGAGCCGGTGACAGCCGTTGTGCTGTTGCTGGTGATGGTTTTAGCCGGTCTGGCTATCTACATTGGATCAAAGCAGGTGGTAGAGCCCATCCTCCAACTAACCGAGGTAGCCCAGCGCCTCGCCGACGGAAACCTTTCGGCCCGCACTACCTCCATCCAGCGCAAAGATGAGATTGGATTGCTCAGCGCTTCCATGAACCAGATGGCCGACGAGTATGAGACTCTCTACCAGACCCTGGAACAACAGGTGGAACACCGCACCAGCCAGTTGCGCACCGCCTCAGAAGTGGCCCAAATGGCCATCTCCACCAGCAATCTGGGCGACACCCTCGAGCGCACCGCCGAGCTGGTCAATGAGCGTTTTGGCTACCATCATACATCCATCTACCTGACCGAGCCCAACGGCATCCACGTCACCCTGCGCAAGGCCAGCGGTGAAATCGGCCTCAAGCGCATGGAGAAAGGCGAGCGCATCCCCGTCGGCGATCCTTCTCCGGTGGGCATGGCGGCCCGCAACAACCAACCGCGCATCATTCAAGACACCCGCGAAGATCCCGCTTACCGCTTCGACGAGATCATCCCCGACACGCTCAGCCAGGCAGCCATCCCCATTTCGGCCGGCTCCCAGGTGCTGGGCGTCCTCGATATTCGCTCCGCTCAGCCCGATTCATTCTCCCCCGACGACATCTTCGTCTTGCAAACTCTAGCCAACCAGGTAGCGGGCGCCATTCAAAACATCCGCCTGCTCGAAACCGCCCAGGTGGACCTCGAAGAAACCTCGCTGCTCTATAAAGTCACCCGCCAGATCACCCAGTCGCGGGAAAGAGCCGACATCGACCGGCTCATGATTGATATCCTGCCCCAAATCCCGCGCACAAACGCGTACCTCTCCCTCGAGGGTTCCGACCTGCGCGTCCTGCATCTATATGACGCCAGCGCCAACAAAGTGGATCAAGGGTTGCGCTCCATCTCCATTCCCGCCCAAAAGATCATCCAAGCCCTCACCCCCGGCGAAATGGTTTTTGTCGACAACATCGCCCAACCCAACGACTTCGACAACATCCTCTCCTTCTTCCTGCGCCGCAACTGCAAATCCGCTGCCATCTTCCCCTCCTTCGAGACCGGCAAGCTGTCCAAAATCATCATCCTGGGCTTCCGCGCCGAAGATCGCGCCGGACAAGAGATCCTTCAGCCCTTCGCCAACCTGGCCGAGGTCATCACCACCTCCCTCGATCGCTTTACGGTCATGGGCACCCTCCAGGATCGCCTTTCCGAACTGCAACTGCTGGCCAATTTCAGTCAAGCCACCTCCGCCGAAACCAACCTCGACCGTCTCTACCACGTGCTGCACCAGCAGATCATGCAGACCCTGGGCGACGATCTCAGCTTCGCCATCACCCTCTACAACCCCAAAACCGAACTCATCGAAGTTCCCTACGCTTACGAGTCCGGCGAAATCACCAGCTATGACCCCTTCCCCTTGGGTGAAGGCCTGACCTCCCACGTCATCAAAAACCGCAAGCCGCTCATGCTCACCAGAAATACCGAGCAAAAGGCCCGCGAATTGGGGGCTCGCTTTGTGGGCAAACCCGCCAAATCCTGGATGGGCATTCCTCTCATCGTAGCTGGCGACCTGGTTGGCGCGCTGGTTGTTCAGGACCTCGAGACCGAGGAACGCTTCACCCAGCACGATCTCAACCTGATCACCACCCTGGCCAGTCAAATCGGCACCTCCATCCGCAATGCCCAGCTCCTCGATGAAATGCAGGACGCCCTCAGTGCCTATGACGCGGAGCGCAACCTGCTCAACACCTGGCTACAAAACACGCCCGATGTCATCGCCATCAAGGACTCCGAAGGCCAGTACCAGCGCGTCAGCCAGGCCCTGGCTTCGCAATTTGACCAGGACGCCGAAAGCCTGATCGGCAAAACCGACTTTGACATCTTTAACGAAGGCGAAGCCGCCCGCATCGCCGAGACGGACCAGGCCGCCATGCACTCTGGCAGAGATAACTACGGCTCGGTAGAACGCATCCAGCACAATGAGGATGAATTCTGGTTCCTCACCTCGCGCATCCCCATTCTTTCTCCCAACGGCTCCCCCACCGGCCTGCTCAGTGTGCGCCGCGATATCACCGAGATCAAAACCGCCGAATCCGTCGCCCGCCAGCGCGCCGATGAAATCCTCATCGCCGCCGAAATCGCTCGCGACTCCTCCTCCATCCTGGACGTAGATGAGCTTCTGCGCAAATCGGTTGAATTAATCCGCGAGCGCTTCGGCTACTATCACGCCTCCATCTTCCTGCTCGACGCAGTGGGTGAGTACGCCGTCTTGCGCGAATCCACCGGAGAAGCCGGCCGCGAGATGAAATCCTCGGGGCACAAACTGGCCGTTGGTTCGCGCTCCATCGTCGGCCAGACAACGAAAACAGCCGAAGCCCTCATCGTCCACGATGTTCGCGACGACCCCAACCACTTCCCCAACCCGCTGCTGCCCGACACGCGTGCCGAAATGGCCATTCCGCTCACCATCGGCGACCGCGTTTTAGGAGCCCTGGACGTACAAAGCAACAAACCGGGGGTGTTCACGCCCACCGATGTAAGCATCTTGAGCATTCTGGCCGACCAATTGGCCGTAGCCATCAACAACGCCGACCAGTTTACCAACACTCAGGACATGCTGACCAAGCACCGCCTGCTGCACCAGGTGACCGCCACCGCCACCACTGCCGGGTCATTGACCGAGGCAATGGATGTGGTCGCCGGCGGCCTTTGCTCTGCGCACATTGCCGACCATGCCGCCATCTTGCTGCTGGCAAACGACAATGAGATGGTGCCCTTCGCCATGTCCGGATACGCCTCTGGCACCCTCCAGCGGCGTTACAACGTGGATCAGGGGCTGGTTGGCGCAGCCGCAACCACTCGCCAGCCCGTGCGCGTCACCGATGTGCGCAGCGATCCGCTGTACATACGCGGAAACGAGGACACCCTCTCAGAACTGGCTCTGCCCATCATGTTTGGTGAAGAGCTCATGGGCGTCCTCAACCTGGAATCCGACCGGCTGGCCTTCTTCAGCGAAAACGACCAGGAAATTATGACAGCCCTGGCCAATAACCTCGGCGCAATCATCTCAAACTACCGCCTGGTGGTTCAAATCCGCCGCCAGGTCGAACGCCAACAAACCCTGTTCAACGCCACCAGCCGCATTCGACGCTCGGTCGATATGCAGACCATTCTACAGACCTCTGTCGAAGAAATTGGCCGTGCCCTGGGCGCCCGCCGGGCCAACATCCAACTGGGGTTGGAGAGCGACGAAGCCTCGCGGGAACCTCTAACCACCCAAACCAGGCCCATTGCCAGTCCCGGCAACAACGGTCACGATGATGACGCCGCGGAGGTGAAATAATGGAATTCCTCAAGAGGCTCCTCCCGGCTTATACCCCCGTTAGCATTGCCGCCAAAGGCGGCCTGGCGGTGCTGCGGGAAAAAGTTCTCCAAAGCTTCCTCATTGGGTTGTTCATCCTAGGAATTCCAGCCATCGGCCTTGCCGTGGTTCAATCTTTGCAGGCCGGGCAATCCCTCCTGTCCGCTTTCTATGTCGTGATCTTCATCTGGATCAGCCTGGCTCTGGTCAAGCGCGAATGGCCCTTCCTCCTGCGCACCGGCACAGTACTCCTTATCGCCTACATCCTGGGCGTCAGCCAATTATGGGATTCGGGTTCTTTGGGGGAAGTGCGCTTGTGGTTGCTCATCTTCGTCGTCCTCTCGGCCATCTTCACCAACTTATGGATCAGCCTGGGAAGCGCAGTTCTTTCCGCTGTGACCATCTTCTTGATGGGTCGCCTCCTCGAAGTCGGCGCCATCAGCACGCCTTTCAAAGATATCTTCTTCCAGGGCACGCCCTATGTTCAAAGTGGCGTCATTTCGTTGATGATCTCTGTTGGTATCGTTGTTTCAATCTCCGCTCTTTTCTCCGGCCTCGCCCGAGTCTTGAAGGAACGTGAAGAGATGACCGACAGCCTCCAGAAAGAGCGTTTGGACCTGGAAAACAGGATTGAAGAGCGCACTGCCGACTTACAGGTGCGCCTTAAGCAAATGAACACCGCCGCCGAAATCGTCCGGGCCATCAGCGGGTTGAGTGATCCTGAAGCCATCTTCCAGCGTGTTGCCGAACTCATTAACACCCAATTAGGTCTCTACTACACCGGCATATTCCTGCTCGATCAAGCCGGCAAGAATGCAATCCTGCGCGCCGGAACAGGCGAAGCAGGCAAAGCGATGCTCTCCCAACATCATGCTCTCCCCGTCGGCGGCACTTCCATGATCGGCTGGTGCATGGCCAACCGCCAGGCACGCATCGCCCTGGACGTCGGCAACGAGGCCGTGCGCTTCAACAACCCATTCCTGCCCCTCACCCGCTCTGAGCTGGCCCTACCCATCATGAGCCGCGACATGGCTGTTGGCGCCATCACCATCCAATCTCAAGAAGCCCAGGCCTTTGATGAAAACGATATCATCATTCTGCAAGGCATTGCAGACAGCCTGGCCATCGCGGTCGAGAACAGCCGCTTATACAGGGAGCTGGAGCGCAACCTAGAAGAAGTACGCGTCCTAAACCGCAACTATGTCCAGCAGGTGTGGAGCGAAGCGCTGGACGAAAGTGGACAAATTTCCGCGATCTACACATCGGATGACCGAAACAGAGACTTAGGTGGCAACCTGACCAGCTTACCCATCTCCTTGCGCGAGCAGGTCATCGGGCACCTCACCCTGGACCTGACCGAAGAAGCGCTCACCCAGGAAGACATGGCCTTCATTGATGCCCTCACCACCCAAACCGCCCTGGCCCTGGAAAACGCCCGCCTCGTCCAAGAAACCGAGCGCCGCGCCATTCAGGAGCAAAAACTGAACGCCTTCTCCAACCGCTTCAACCGCGCGCGGGATGTCGAAAACATTCTCAGAGCCGCAGTCGAAGAGTTCGGCCAGCTTCCTGCGGTGGTCGAAGCAACCATCCAGCTCCTGCCTGCCTCCGCCTATGACCTATCAGCCGACTCCGATCAGCCTGGCAATAACGGGAAGGAGAAAGCCCTATGAACTTCTTCCAACGCTTCGTAAATCATTTGTCTCCGACCAACCTGCCGCCCCAGGCACAACAGAGAGAAGAAATTCAACGGCAACGTGAAATCATTCTGCAATACAATCTCAACGGCCTGTTTGGTTTGGGTTTGCTCGGCGTAATTTTGGGGTTCGGTTTGACCATCCAGCAATCGAGTGTATTTGATCTGATCTTTTACCCGGCCATCATTGTAGCCATTGGGGTAGTAACCATTAACAGGAAACTACCCTACCGCCTACGGGCCTTATCTTTTGTGTCAATCCTGGCCATCATCGGCACGGTCATGCTCTTTCGGCAAGCATTAAGCGGCAACGGCATTTTATTCTTGCTCACCTTCATTGTTCTCACTGGAGTTTTATTCGGCCAGAGAGCGGGCACATTGAGTTTGCTGGGATTACTTGTGTACTTGCTTGCGTTCGGCTACCTGATGAGCAAAAGCATCATTGATATGCCGCGTTTTGATGTTCTGGTGAATTCGGGTCAATTCACGGCATGGATGGTAACCGCCATTGCATTCCTATACTGTGGCGTGGCAGTTGTTCTTTCGATCAACGTGTTTCTGCAGGGCCTTTCAGATACACTGCAGAAGCAGAAAAAGCTCTCCACTGATTTGGAAGCAGAAAGCCGCTCCCTGGAAACCCGCGTTCAGCAGCGCACCGACGAATTGAACATGCGCATCACCCGCATGGATGCCGCCCGCCGGATTGGCAATGAAATCTCCGCCGAGTCCACCATGGACGACCTTCTGAACAAAGCTGTCAACATCATCCGCGAAGAGTTCAGTTTCTACCACGCCGGTCTGTTCCTCAATGATGAGAAAAACGAGTTCGCTATTCTGCGCGCGGCCACGGGCGAAGCCGGCGCGGCAATGCTCCAGCGCGAGCACCGCCTAAAAATTGGTGAAATTGGCATTGTCGGCTATGTGACCTCCAAAGGCGAATCTCGCATTACTGCTGACGTGACCCAAGACCCCAACCACTTCAAAAATCCACTCCTCCCCGACACCGCTTCCGAAATCGCCGTTCCTTTGCGCATTGGGGAGCGCATCATCGGCGCCCTGGACGTGCAAAGTACGCAACGCAACCCCTTCTCCCCGGTCGACGTAGAGGTGTTGCAAATCATTGCCGACCAACTCGCTACAGCCGTCGATAAAGCTCGCCTGCTGGAATCCTTCCAACAGAGCTTGCAAGAACTGGAAGGCACCTACCGCCAATCCACACAACAATCCTGGCAGAACTTCTTGCGCAATGCGCGCAAGTCTTACGGCTTCCAATATCGCGAATCAGAGGTCGCTCCGCACGCCTCGCTTGCCCCCGAAGCCGAGCAAGCACTGCGCCAAGCCAATCTGGTTGCCACACCACTCGAGCCTGGCGTCACCGCCATCGCCGTGCCCATCTCATTGCGCGGTCAACCCATTGGCGTGGTCAACTTGCGTTTTGCCAGCACTCGTCTCTCTCCAGAGATGATCGAGCTGGTGCGTGACGCAACCGACCGCCTGGCTGTGTCTCTAGAGAACGCCCGCCTGCTGGAAGAAATCCAGTTCCGCGCTCAACGCGAACGGTTAGTAGGCGATGTCTCATCCAAAGTTCGCGCCGCGACCGATGTCGAAAGCATCCTCCGCATTGCCGCGAACGAATTAGGCCAATCTCTGGGCGTCGCTGAAGTGGTCGTCCAGCTCCATTCACCGGACTAACCCCCAACCTGAGAGGTTGAATGACACAACTCAACCAAACTGCCCCCTTGAGCCCCCTTACGGCAAATCAGCCGCAGGATCATGCTGCCCAGGTTCGCAAGACAGTTCGGCTGTTGGCGATCCCCCTAACCCTGTTTACCTCGGTGGCGGCGCTGGCTTTCATCGTCGGCACCAGCACCTTTGGCGACTGGCAATTTGTCGTTCTGTCCATCGCGTTCTTCCTGGTGAGTGTGTACAGTTTGCCACTGACTGCCGGCGCGTTTCAAGATCACCACGCCATGGGCCGCATTTCACTCCTCAGCATTTTCTTGTCCCTGGCACTCCTCTCTGCCAGCATTCTGGTCGAAGATGTGAGTCTGCCCACCGCCCTGGTCAACCTTTTATATGGTCTCATCGCGGCATCGGCTTTTGGTTTTCACAAACGCAGTAATCTTTGGATCATTTACGGCATTGTCTCTGCTGCAACCATTGCGGTTGTTGGTAACCTGGTACTGGTCGATCAGCTAACCATCCACGCGATCAAGCTGGGCGTGCCCATTGTCATCGCCATTTTGGTAATGGTGTACATCACTATCCTGAGCCTGCAATTTGTCTCTTCATCCATTGAAATTCGCCTGACCTCTGCCTTCATTGCCCTGGTCATTATTCCACTGTCCATCTCTTCCCTTGTCCAGACCCAATTCACCCTCAGCGCCTTGCGCAGCGAAATCACCGACAAAACGATGGTCACTGCCGAGCAGTTAGCCCAGGTGATCGACACGTTCTATGTCCGCAACCTGGAAATTGTCAAAGACGAAGCCAGTCTGGATGTTCTTGGGCGATATCTAAGCGAAGAGGCTCCAGACGAGCAGCTACAGAATGAGCTGGCTATTGTCATGCGCATCCTACAAACTCGCGAGAGTGAAGAGCGTCAATACCTTTCCTCATACGCTCTATTGAACCGGCAAGGCGTCAATGTGTTTGACACCAACGCCTCCCAGGTCGGCAATCGAGAGGGGTCCAATTCCTGTTTCACCGATGCATTCAACAACAATCAGTCCGTCTATGTGCCTTTTGAATTTCTGGAAGGCGGCCAAAGCTTCATCTCCTATTGCGCGCCGGTTCGCAACATCCGCCGCGAAACAGTGGGGGTCCTGCGAGTGCGTTATAGCGCTCTTGTTTTGCAGCGGCTTCTGCAAAACTACACCGGTCTGTTAGGCCCTTATTCCTACGCCATACTTTTCGATGAAAACAACTTACGGCTGGCCGATACCTATGCGCCAGAAATCACCTACACCTTCCCCTATCGCCTGTCGCAGGGCGAATTATCCAACCTCGTCAGCCAAAACCGTTTGCCACGTTCAACCGGCAACACCCTCTACTTCGAAGCTCCCGAATTGGTTCGCATTCTCCGCTCGATGAAAGACCAATCGATCAACTTCAACATTCAAATTCCAAAGCCCCGCCAGGAAGTAACCGAGTTTACCGAAATTGGTACCCTGGTGTCGCTCAAGCAACTTCCCTGGAAAATTGCCTACTTCCAGGCCGAATTTGATCCCACCACTTACCAGAAGTCTCAAATTCGCTTGACGGTCATCACCGCCGCGCTGGTTGCTTTGCTGGTCAGCCTCATAGGCATCCTGGTTTCTCGCCTGATCAGCCGGCCGCTCGTAAACCTCACCCGTGTGGCTGAAAAGGTCACCCAAGGCGACCTGGAAGCGCAAGCAGACACCAGCACCAATGATGAAACCGGCGCATTGGCTAGAGCCTTCAACTCCATGACCGGGCGGCTCAACCAGTTTATTGCTGAACTGGAACAACGCGTGGCCCAACGCACCAACGACCTGGAACAGCAAAACGTAGCTCTGGCCGAACGCTCAGACCAACTCAAGACCGTTGCGGACGTAGCCCGCTCCATTGTCACCTCTCAGGAATTGCAAGCCTTGCTGTCTTCGGTCACCCACTTGATCAGCGAACGTTTCGGATACTACCACGTTGGCATCTTCCTGCTGGACGATAGCCGTCAAAACGCCGTGCTGCGCGCAGCCAACAGCCAGGGCGGCCAGCGCATGCTGGCCCGCCAACATCAACTGGAAGTCGGCCACACCGGCATTGTCGGTACGGTCACCGGCACTGCCCAACCCAGAATTGCATCCAACGTCGGCGCCGACAGCGCCTACTTCAACAACCCTGATCTGCCCGCCACCCGCTCCGAAATGGCCCTGCCGCTGCTGGTGAACGAACGCGTCATCGGCGCTTTGGATGTTCAAAGTACCGAGTTGAACGCCTTTTCGTCCGACGACATTGAGTTGTTCACCATTCTGGCCGACCAGGTCGCCATTGCCATATACAACAACCAGTTGTATTCTGAAACTGCCCGCGCCCTCGCCGAGGCCCAGAATGTCCACCGCCAATACTTGCGCCAGGAATGGACTCGCGACCTCTCGGTGCGCCGCTCGCGTGCATTCCGCTATACCCCACAAGGCGTCGTGGCTCGCGAAACCGATTCGCCAGACATCCAGGAAGCCATCACCACCGGCAAGCCGTACCTTGAGACCGAAACCATGCCTGACTCCACCACCCGGGCAGTGATGGCCGTTCCCATTCAACTGCGCGGCGAAACTATCGGCGTCATCCGCGTCCAGGACCAGGGTGTTGACCGCTCATGGTCTGCCGATGAAGTCGTCGCTGTTCAGGACGTGGCCCAGCAGGTCAGCGTAGCGCTCGAAAACGCCCGCTTGTTTGAAAAGACCGTCCAGAGAGCTGAACGGGAAAAGAAAGTGCTCGAAATCACCGGGTTAATCCGCGCGACCAACGACCCACAGCAAATGCTGGAAATTGCCGCCGCGGAAATTCAAAAAGCGCTTGGCGTCACACGGGCTCAAATCATCCTTTCCAAGGCAAAAACTTCCGACAACGGAAACAACAGCGATAAGTCAGGAGGTGTTTAATGACTTACATTTTATCCATAGCGAATGAAAAAGGTGGTGTTGCAAAAACCACCACCTGCATCTCCCTGGGGGCTTCGCTGGTTGAGTCCGGCGCCTCGGTGTTATTGATCGACCTGGATGCACAAGCCAACCTGACTCTTGCGCTGGGTGTAGACACAACTCAAATCAAGCAGTCCATTGTCAACGTGTTGCTCGAATCCCTCCCGGCTGCCCAGGCAATCATCAAAACTGGCATTCCCAAGCTCGACGTTATCCCCGCTACCTCCGAGATGGGCATGACCGAACGATTCTTACCCATGCGCACGGGCTACGAAACTGCCCTCAAAAAGGCCCTCCGCGGGCAGCCCTGGGCTTATGACTACATCATCCTCGACTGCCCCCCCTTCCTAGGCGCTATCACCACCAATGCCCTCACCGCCAGCGACATGCTGCTCATGCCCACCCAGGCAGAATTCTTCTCCATCAACGCCCTGCGCAGCATGATGAGCCTGGTCCGCAAAATCCGCGCCCAGGGCAACCCCCAACTCACCTACCGCCTGCTTCTGACCATGTTCGATCGCCGCAACCGCATCCACCGCACGCTCAGCGAACAGCTTCGCGCAACCTTCGGCAACGGCGTCCTCGAAACCATTATCGAAACCGATACCCGTTTGCGCGAAAGCGCCATCGCCGGGCTGCCGATCATTTATCACTCCCCCAAGAGCCGCTCTTCCCTACAATACCGTGCTTTGGCTCAGGAGATCCTGACGTATGTCAAAGAAACAACTGCACAAACGGCTTAGAAACCTCTTCTCCGATCTGGAACATTCCCAGGTCGAGCAAGAGTCCGAGCTTCCGGCCCAGCAGTCTGCTGGCTCGCTGGACGACTCTGGCTGGGACTGGCAGCCTGCCCCCGCGGCAGCCCTGCCCGCCCAACCTCCCCCCGAGCGCCCTGCCCAGGTTGCCTCTGGCGATCTCACCGGCGTCGCTGTCGACCAGCTAGGCATCGGTGTCGCGCTTCAGCCCTGGACACACGCCGGATTGCAGAGTTTGCACTCCAGCCAGGTTGGGATTCAACCGGCTTCCGCGGATGCTCCCGCCGCCATCGCCGTACCTTTCCAGGCCGGCAACCTGGGAGAACTGCTCCTCGAGGTAGTTGACGATTCCGATCAGCGCAATTGGACAGATGATGACCGCTTCATGGTCATGGAGATTACCACCCAACTGGCGCTGGCACTGGAAAATGCTCGACTGTACCAATCCGCGCAGCAGGAACTGGCCGAGAGAGTCCGCGCTGAAGAAGTCATCCTTCATCGCAACCAGGACCTGGCCATCCTCAACCGGATTGGACAGCGCTTGAGCAAACTGACCTCCCGCGAAGATATTTACCAGACTCTGACCGAAATGGTCGGTGAACTGCTCGATAACCGCAACCTCATCCTGGCTGCAATCAATCACCAGACCAGGGACATTTCTTTTCCCGTCTACCGTGTGGATGGGCAGCCCATTGAGATAGAGACTCGCGCTTCCTCCAACGAATTGGTCGTTTACGCCGTGCAATCTCCCGAGCCGCTGCTCCTCAACGGACAGGTCAGCGAGCGCCTTGAGGAGTTGAATATCTCACTCCCCGAGCGCATCCCCAGCTCGTTAATGATCATCCCCCTCATTGCCGGTGGCGACCAGGACGGCGCCCTCATCATTCAAGACTTCGACAACAAGAATGCCGCCCAGTTTGACGAGGTTCATACCGAACTACTCTCCACAGCTGTCTCTCAAGCCGCTATTGCGCTAGAAAACGCTACCTTGTTTGAGCAGATGCAGACCGCGCTGAACGCGATCGAAAATCGCGAGCGCTACCAGGCCAGCGTGGCTCGCTCGGTGGCCTCCCTTTCCGAGCTCGGCGCCCAGGCACTGCCTGATGTGCTCAAGCACATGGCCAATGCCTCTCAAGCCAACCGCGTCTATTTTGCCCAATACGCGGACGACGAAACCAACCCCCACTGGAAGCTGGTCGAAGATTACACTGCGCCACTTTCGGCATACTTATTCGACCGCTCGCGCATTCAGTCCATCCCCCTCACCGCCTTAGGCGATTCGATGCCCGGCCTTCTGAGCCAGGGTTGGATGGCCCCCCTGGCGCTGGAATCCACCAACACCACCTCCGCAGCGTTCTTCAAAGAGCAAAATATTCTTTCCGCGCTCGTTTTGGCAGTCACCGGCAGTCGCAACGTTCCCGGCTTGCTTATTTTTGAACAAATAGACCATCCGCGCCAGTGGCTCACCGAAGAAATCAACATTCTGCGCGTGGCCGCCGATGCCATCTCCAATACTTACGTCCGCGAAAACCTCCTCTCACAGTTGCAGGTCAACCTGGACGAAACAGAGAACCTCTATCGCGCCACCAACCGCCTGGTGCTGGCAAACGACTACCAGGAAATGTTGGCCGCAGTCATCAACGGCGTCAAGCTCACCGGAATCAACCGCGGCGTGCTTCTGCTGTACGAAACCGATGCATCCAACCGGGTCAACAAGGTGCAGGTCCGTGCCAACTGGTATTCCGGCTATGGCAGCCCGCCCCCGCCCGTAGAAACCGTCTTCCCGCGCGAAGTGCACGACCGCTTCCGCAATATCACCTCGGCTGTGTTCGTCGATGATGTAGCCACCTCCCCCATCGACGCAAACTTCCGCCAGTATCTGGAACACCGTCACGTCCGCTCCATGGGCATCCTCCCGCTCATCGCCGGAAAACGCCAGATGGGCGTCCTGCTGTTGGAAGGCGACGACCGCCACACCTTCACCGGCAGCGAAACCCGCACCCTCCCCCCACTCGTCGATCAGTTGACCATTGCGGTCGAAAACCAGCGCCTGTTTGCCCAAACCCAAGCTGCCTTGGCCGAAACCGGCCTGCTCTACAGCGTTTCCAATCAGATCGCCCAGGCGCAAGACATTGGCCAAATGTTATCATTGGTTGAGAAAAACGCCCTGCCCCAAAAAGCAGATCGCGTTTCGATTATTCTCATCAATAAAGACCACAGCGGCGAAATGACCGACCTGGAACTCACCGGGTACCATGATCGCAACGGAGAATACCAGGCAAAGGGCACCCACCTGCCGGTCGATGACCTGCCGCTGGTCCGTTTGCTCTCTGAAGAGGGGCTGGTCATCAACGACGTGACCGAATTCCCCATCGACCCGGCCTCGCGCAAGACGCTCGAAAAGCTCGAGATGCCTGCCTGCGCCATTCTGCCATTGCGCACGGGCGGCAACCTCATCGGCGTTCTGATTGCTTCCTCTCGCCAGCGTTCTGACTACGCTCCCCAAGAGGTGGCACTGCTAAAGACAGTCGCCAATGGTATTGCCGTGGCAGTCGAGAAACTGCGCTTGCTCAGCCAGGCTCAACGCCGCGCGCTGGAGCTGCAAACCGCTTCTGAAATTGCCCGCGACACCGCCTCCACCCTCACGCTCGACCTGCTGCTGGATCGCATTGTCAACCTGCTCATCGACCGCTTCAGCTTCTACCATGCCTCCATCTTCCTCTTGGACGAGTCGGGCACATTCGCCAACGTGCGCGAGTCGACCGGCTCTGCCGGCGCAGAGCTCAAACGTCGCGGACACAAACTGGCGGTTGGTTCACGCTCGGTGGTGGGCACAGTTACCGCCACCGGGGAGCCTTTTGTGCTCAACGATGTGCTCAATTCACCCATGTACTACCCCAATCCGCTGCTCCCCGACACCCGTGCTGAAATGGGTCTGCCCCTCAAATTAGGCAACACCGTCATCGGCGCGCTGGACATGCAATCGAAGAGCACCAACGCATTTGGCCCCGATGATGTCAACGTCTTGGGCATCCTCTCAGACCAAATCGCCATCGCCATTGAAAATGCCCGCGCTTACGAGCTCGCCCAACACGCGGTGGAAGAAATGCGCGAGGCCGACCGTGTGAAGAGCCAGTTCCTGGCCAACATGAGCCACGAACTGCGCACCCCGCTAAACTCCATCATTGGCTTCTCGCGCGTCATCCTCAAGGGCATCGACGGCCCGGTCAACGAAATGCAAACGCAAGACCTGTCCGCCATCTACAGCTCCGGCCAACACCTGCTGACCCTCATCAACGAAATCCTCGACTTCTCCAAGTTGGAAGCCGGCAAGATGGAACTCTCGCTCAGCGATATCAACGTGAGCGACATGATCAACGGCGCCATGTCCACCGCCGTCGGTCTGGTCAAAGACAAACCCATCAAGCTCGTTCAACTCGTTGACCCCGATCTGCCGGTGGTTCGCGCCGACATGACCCGCGTTCGCCAGGTATTGATCAACTTCCTTTCCAACGCATCCAAATTCACCGATGAAGGTTCTATCACCGTGGAAGCCCGCCGCGTACGCAGCCCCAAGGGCATCCCCGAAGTGATGGTCACCGTAGCCGACACCGGCCCCGGCATTGCCGACAGTGACCGCATCAAGCTGTTCCTGCCTTTCTCCCAGGTGGACGACTCGCCCACCCGCAAAACCGGCGGTACCGGCCTGGGTCTTTCCATCTGCCGCTCGCTCATCGAAATGCACGGCGGGCGTATCGGCTTGCTTTCCAGCGTGGTGGGTCAAGGCAGTATCTTCTTCTTCACCCTGCCTTACCAGGAAGAAGAAGACGGTGGCAGCCCCGGCGAATCACATATTGTTTTGTGCATTGACGACGACCCGCAGGTCATCAACCTGTATGAGCGCTTCTTACAGCCTCAGGGATACAAGGTCATCCCGCATGTAGACCCCAAAACCGCTGTAGCTGCCGCCAAGCAGCACCGCCCCTTTGCCATCACCGTCGACGTGATGATGCCCGAGCGAGACGGCTGGCAGGTGATGAATGATCTTAAATCTGACCCCGACACCCGCGACATTCCGGTGGTGGTGTGCAGCATCCTGGAAGAAGAGGAGAAAGGCTTCAGCCTCGGCGCCGCCGATTACCTGGTCAAGCCATTCGTTCAGGAAGACCTGGCCAACGCTATTCACCGGCTAGATCGAGACGGGCAGATCAAGGAAATTCTCCTCATCGATGATGAACCAGGCGATTTGCGCCTGGTCCAAAAGATGCTTGAAGAGCAGCAGCGCTACCGCGTTCGAACGGCCGAGGGCGGCACCAACGGTTGGGATGCCATCCAAAACAAGAAGCCCGACGCCGTCATCATGGACCTGTTCATGCCCGACATGGATGGCTTCACCCTCATCGGCCACCTGCGCGCCGATCCCAAGCTGCGCGATCTTCCCGTCATCATCCTCACTGGCGCTGATCTGACCGCCGAGCAGCATGAAAAGCTGAACCAATTCGGCCAGCAGTTACTCACCAAAGGCTATCTGCGCGAGAACGAACTACTCAACACATTGGAAAAATCGCTGCGCAAACTGCGCACCGCCCCCAAAAACGCCGGCGGAACCACATAAACTTACACATAGGATAACTTAATATGCCCTCAAATCTTTATGTCGAATGCCTAGACTGCGGACACCAGACCCCCTTCACGGTCAGCAAACCTGCTTGCCCGAAGTGTGGAAGCAACTGGCGCGAAGCACGCTATGATTATGCCGCAGTAGCGAAAGATTGGCCTGCCCTGTTAGCCGACCGGCCTTTTGATATCTGGCGATACCAGGAACTGCTGCCCCTCCAGGGGCCTAACATGGAACTCACCCTGGGCGAAGGTGGAACACCGCTCATTCGCGCCAACAACCTGGGAATGATGCTGGGCTGCCCCAATCTGTACGTCAAAGACGAGCGCCAGGGCCCCACAGCCTCTTTCAAAGACCGCCAGGCTGTCATCACCGTGGCCGCATTGAAGGAAGCCGGGGTGAATGAATTCGTCATTGCCTCAACCGGCAACGTTGCCATTTCTTACTCGGCGTATGCCTCTCGGGCCAGTATTAAATTGTGGGCTTTTCTCACCAGCCTGGTTCCCGCCGCAAAAATGCGCGAAGTAGCCATCTACGGCACCCAGGTGATCAAAATAACCGGCTCCTATGACCAGGCCAAGAAGGTAGCCTCCGAATTTGCCCATCAGCGCGGCTTGTCGATCGACCAGGGTGCCCGCACCATCCCTTGCATCGAGGCCATGAAAACCATCTCCTTCGAGCTTGCCGAGCAGCTCACCCGCCTGTTAGGCCCCGGCGAGACCACCCCCTGGCGCGCGCCCGATTGGTACATCCAGTCGGTTTCTGGTGGCATGGGCCCCATTGGCGTCATCAAAGGCTTCAAAGAACTTTTTGACATGGGGCTGGTAGACAAAATTCCCAAAGTCGCCGCCTTACAGGCCGAGGGTTGCGCCCCCATGGCCCACGCCTGGAAGCAAAACCGCGACACGGCCATTCCCGTGCTGTCGCCCCGGACGCACATCGCCACGCTGGCTACGGGCGACCCCGGCCGCACTTACACCATTCTGCGCCAGAAGATGCTCGAGTCCTCCGGCGGCGTAATTGACAGCGTTAGCGACGAAGAAGCCTTCCGCGCCATGCACTACCTGGCCAAAATGGAAGGCCTGTCGGTTGAACCCGCCGCTGCGGTTGCCTTTGCCGGGCTGGTCAAGCTGGTCCGCGCCAGCATCATTAAGTCCCACGAAACCGTCGTGATCAACTGCACCGGTCACACCATGCCCATCGAACGCAACATCCTTGGCGAGGGCTGGTCGCGCGATATCGTCTTCCCGCAGGATGGCATGGAAGAGAGCCAGGAAGAAGGTTTGCTGGCAGCCCTCAGCAAGGTGGGCATCGACCGCTTCCCCCGCATTGCCATTGTGGATGACAATCCCGAAGTTCGCCGCCTGGTGCGCCGCATCCTCCAATCGCAGGGCAACTACACCCTCTTCGAAGCCACCAACGGCCGCGAAGCGGTTGAATTGGTCCAACGCGAACATCCCAATCTCATCATTCTGGACTTGATGATGCCCGAAATGGACGGCTACGCCGTGATGGACGAGCTCAAGAAATCACCTGACACAGCCGACATCCCGATCATTGTGGTGACCGCCAAAGAGCTGACCCCCGCCGAAAAAGACCGTATGCGCGGCCACATCCAGCGACTGATGCAGAAGGGCGACTTTATGAGTGATGAACTGCTCGACGAAGTAAGAGCGTTACTGAGATAACCTCCGGCAGAAGGCGGGGGGAGTGCCGCCACCTCCATTATGAAAGGGTAGCGTATGGCAATCGCCGGACAACACAAGGGAATAGTAGCCGCACTCTCATCCGCCGTATTTTTGGGAGTTGTTCCCATCTTCGGCAAGGTGGCCATCAATTCCGGTTTCTCCCCGCTAACCGTCATCGTCCTGCGCACCGGCATCGCTGCCCTGCTCATGCTGGCCGTTATGGCCATTGCCATGCGCCAATATTTTTACATTTTCTCGGTCGGCCTGATCGGCTGCCTCTTGGCCGGGTTCGTCAACGGCGTGGGATCGGTGCTGTATTACAGCGCTCTCGCCCGCCTGGATGCTTCCATCGGCCATCTGCTGTATTCCTTCTACCCCATCTTTGTAGCCCTTTGGCTGCTCCTCGACCGGCAAACGATTACCCGCCTGACCATCTTCCGTTTGATTCTCTCTGTTCCTGCGGTCATCCTGCTAGTCTACACGGGTGACCGGGTAGTCGACCCGGTCGGCGCATTGATGATGCTCGGTTCTGCCATCCTCTACGCCCTGCACCTGATCATCAACCAGCGCGTGTTATACGAGGTGCCGGCCCAGACTGTCACCCTATACACCTTGCTGGGCATGGCCTTCACCGTCCTGCTGGCTTACATCCTGCTAGACCGCCAAATCCCCACTGGCAATGTGGCCTGGTGGGCGGCAATCTCAATGGCTCTCATCACATTCTTTTCGCGCTTCACCCTTTTCCTGGGGATTAAACACCTGGGTGGATTGCAAACAGCCCTGCTGGGGCTGGGTGAAATCCTCATCACGGTCATGTTGGCGGTCTTCATGTTGAACGAATCCCTGAACCTGAGCCAGGTGCTTGGCGGAATTTTGCTGGCAATCAGCCTGATTCTGGTAGCATTCGACCGTATTCCGCCCCACAAACGGTACACCACTGGCATCCTTTCCTGGCTGACCCCCACCAAGATTCCCACTGCCCCCGATCTGAACTGGCACCAGTAACTTTCATTAGCGGTTCCCACAAGATATAAGCGGCGTGCTTTGCACGCCGCTTATATCTTGTTTTGGAAAACATTCAAACTTGGCTACAACTCCAGAACGTACCCAGCGCCGCGGATATTCTTGATCCACTCGTCCCACCCAGGCAGCACCACCAGTTTTTGCCGCAAACGGCTGACCACCGGGCGCAGGATTTTGGCAGCCTCTTCGTTATCCACGCGGTAGCCCTGGCAAGCGTGCACCAGGTCTGCATGTGATATTACTTGCCCACTCAATTCATACAAAACTTCCATCAACCGAGACTCAGTGGGAGTCAAATTAACCATGCCGCCGTCCCAAGTAATTTCCCGCCGACTGCAATCCAACATGGCCCCACCCGGCAAGCGGAAAATTTTTGGCTGGCTCAAGGGCAAATCCCGTTCTTCTTCTGTCCGTGTCACCGCGTTTTCAATGCAGCGGACAATATTCTCGGGCATCACCGGTTTAAGCAAATAATCATGCACACGGTAGCGAATCGCCTGGATGGCAGTATCCATTGACCCATGTGCGGTGAGGACGATCACTTTCATCTCCCCGGCTTCTTCGTCGATGGCCTCCAAAACGTCAATCCCGCTCATCCCGGGCATCTTTAAATCCAGAACCATCACGTCGAACGGCTCTTTGCGCAATGTTTCGACCGCTGCTTCGCCGCTTTCCACCGCCTTAATGGTGTACCCTTCCAGGCGAAGGATCTCGGCTAACGAAATCCGGGCGATATCTTCATCATCAACAATCAACACTCTCGTCATGGTTCGGGTTGCTCCTGAATTGGTAATAACACTTCAAACCGCGCCCCCTGACCATGCTTGGGTTGCCCAAGCTGCATCGTCCCCCCATGATTTTCGATAATACCATAACTTACCGACAAACCAAGACCTGTACCTTGTTTTTTTGAGCTCACAAAAGGCTCAAATAATTTATCACGCATTTCTGCAGACACACCCGTGCCGCTGTCTTCAACGCTGAACACCACCCAACCTTTACCCGTCACCGCACCTTCGATCCAAATGCACTTCTCACCACTTGCGCTTTCCATCGCGTCCATGGCATTGAGCAAAAGGTTAAAGACCACCTGCTGGATCTGGTTCTTGACGCCCAAGATGCGCGGCAGACCTTCCTCAAAAGCCAAAGCCACCTGTACATGTTGCGATTCCATCTGCGCCCGCAGCAAATACAACACACGCTCGACCACATTATCGAGATTCACATCTTCCTTCACCAGCACGCCCGGCCGGTAGAAATCGAGCAGGTGCCGCACGGTGCTCACAAGACGGTCCACCTCGGTCGTGGTCATCGCCAAATAATTCATGCGCTGTTCCGCGCCGATATCGGAACGGTTGGCCAGATGCAGGCAGTTGCGCACTGCCTGCAGCGGGTTGTTAATCTCGTGCGCCAGGGTGGCCGAAAGTCTGCCCACCGCGGCCATTTTCTCAGCCTGGATCAATGCCCGCTGCGATTCCTCCAACTGGGTAATCGAATTACGCAGATCGGTATACAGGCGGTTGTTTTCCATGGCAACCACCGCCTGGCGGGCCAAAATACCAAACAACTCCAAGTCCGATTCCGTAAAAGGAGGACTGTCGGCCTGCCTGCCGGTGAAGAAGACAAATTGCTGCTCATTGCGCAGCACAACCGACGCCATACAGCCCGACCAGGACAATTCCTCCAGGCAGGCACGCATATCAACATCTCCGGGACCGGCTGTGCTAAAAATCGACGCTGATTCTACCCTAGAAAGAAGACCAGCCATTTTTTCCCAGGCAGAATAGGTTCCGTCCTCCACCGCAGGCAGCCCCGCGCCCATCACCAGCCGCCCCGCTCCTTGCTCGCCGTCTGTCTGAATGACCCCGGCAAAAGGCGCGTTGAACACATGCTCCATCGTTTGTGGAAGCATCTCTTCCAACGCTTCCGGAGAGGTTTGCGAGAGTAGTTTTTCAGTGACGTCAAACAAAGGCCGCAGCGCCTGAGCGCGAGCTGCGTCCTGCTTCTGGCGGCTCTCATCCAACACGCGCTGCACCACCCGTACCAAATCGGTGGTGTTCTCAAAGGGCTTAAGGATCAACCCGTCCACGCCGCGGTAAAGAGCCTGAATGGCTGTGTCCACAGAACCGAACCCAGTCATCACCAGCACCGCCAGCGAGGGTTGAATCTGCTTGCAGCGCGAGATCAGCTCAAAGCCGTCCATCACCGGCATGCGAATATCCGATATCAATAAATCCATCTTGCGGGATGCAAGCACGCGCAACGCATCGGTCGGATCGGTGCAAGCAATCACTTCGTACTCTGCACGCTCCAACAAGCGCTGGCATAACCGGGCAATGCTGCGGTCGTCATCTACGAGTAAAATGCTTTGACCAGACATCCCCTCTCCTTAGTTCCCAACGGACCTTCTCCCCTCCCGTTGGACGATCTTTTCTCTATTATCTCTTTTTTGCTGAATCACGCAAGGTTCACAGCAATAGTTCCCACTTACCGAAGCCGGGAAAGCCTGAATTTGAGGTTTGTGTGCGGGGCGAAGCCCCGCACACAAACCTCAAATTCAGAGATTTTTCTCACCCACCGAGTAGTTATGATACTCCTGCAACTCGGGAAACAAAAAAGCCGCTTGATTGCGGCTCTTGTGTGCGCTGGAGAGGACGCATAATGTAACAGTGATTTTATACGTTTTTGTCCCCATCTAACGCGGGCGTTTGTTTAATAACCAAACTCACCCACAAGAAAAGAGGAATTATGCAAGAAGTAAGGACCCCAAGACTTAAGGCAGGTGGATTGCAAAAGGCAAGGAACCTTCTCCCTATGGAGTATAAACCGTCCGAATTAGCTGACGAATTAGGTGTAACCACTGCGACCATTTACAACTCATGGATACCATCCGGCCTTCCCGCTCGATGTGATGATACCGGGCATTTTTGGATTGTTGGAACAGATCTAAAAACATGGCTCGAAAGCACGATAGAAAAAGGAAAGGCAAAAAGCCCGGAGCACGTTGTAGGGGAAAATGACTTCTTTTGCCGCCATTGTAATTCATGGTTTGAGGCGTCTGACTTTCGCCGCAAGCCAATTGCCCGAAAAGGCGTTTACCTAAAAATTGCCACGTGCCCATTGTGTGAGCGTAATATCGGAAGATTTGCTTCTTTAGGGGGCAAGAAATGATCGAGCGCCAAAACTACCATGATGTGAAGGCATTTATTCGCTACCAGTCCGAAGTCGAGCAAAAAGACCCTTTAACAATCCGGGGATTCGAGGTTTATCTTAAGCACTTGCTTCTTTGGGCTGACAATATCCCGCTGCCGCAAGCCCCCCGCAAGGAAAAACCAACACTACCTAACTACCTTTTGACGGTCCGCAACGATACCCGCTGGCAGGCCGCGAAAATCGGCAAGCCGCTTGCGTTTGCGACTCAACAAAAAATTTGCGGTCAAGTCAGGATGTTTTATACATGGGCAAAGGCCGAGTACCCGAATCGTTACAAAGACGTAAAGCAACTATGGATAGAGTCTATTCAGCCCTCCAGAAAGGCCGCCCGTGATGGTGCGCAACTAAAAACCATCGAAGCATGGACCCTTGAAGATGCTTTGAAAATCGCAAATATCCCTGACGAAAAATTGCAGATCGAGCGCCTCGATGGGATGGACCTGGAAGAACTCGCCAAACCTGGAAAACATGGCAGGTTAAATCTTGCGTTATTGCGGGCTCAGGCATCAATCTGTTTTTTGTATCTTACGGGCATGAGGATTACGGCTTTTTTGTCTTTGCCCGTTTCATGTGTTGACCTGGAACGATTGACCGTGAGACAAGACCCGTCTATGGGCGTTCTTACCAAATTTAGGAAGGCCGCTATTACTGGCTTTTTGCCTATTCCCGAATTAATGGAACCCGTCAAGAAATGGGACGCAATTGTCCGTGAAAATGCCCCGACAACTCGCCGGTGGTGCGCAAGTCTCAACACATGGGGCACGGCGATTATTGACGATGGCTTATTGCTGCCCGCGAAAGCAGCCGCCAAAAGAGTGCCTTTTGTCGATACTATGAAAACGGTCTGTAATATCGCCGGAGTCGCTTATAAGTCTCCGCACAAATTGCGGCACGGGCACGCGGTTTATGGTGTCAAGAACGCCAAAGATATTGCGGAATTGAAAGCCGTTTCACAAAACCTCATGCACTCTAGCATAAACATCACAGACGGGGTTTATGGTAACTTGTCAGCCGAAAACGCGAGGGAGATATTGTCGGGCTTGACTGGCAACCACCACCCCACCCCACAAGCCGTGCCCGTTGATTTTCAGGGCCTCTTGAGTGACCCGCGATTCTTAGAGGCTTTTGGGCGGGCGTTATTGGATCTTCAGAAACAAGGTAAGTGATCCTTTGTTTGTCAGCTTTAAGGCGCGTATTCACGCGACGGGAGCACCACCTCTACCGCGGTCTTAAAAGCTGTTTACCAATTACAGGGCAATAAAAAACCGGTCCGCTAAGAACTAGAGCAGACCGTTTTTGTATTACAAGGCTCAAGAATTACAAAATGTGCACAAGCAAATAGAAAGACTTAAAAGGCCCAAGGACCCCTTAGTGGTCCTTCTGATGCTGTCTCCGCTGGATTAGGTGTAGTAATTGTGTGAATTCGGTTAAACTAATATTCGAATATTAAAATATGAAGATAATGTGAGCTCATACAATATAATCAAGCTATGGCAGACTATACTCAATGGGCGCTACCATTATTTCCAGATAAATCACCAGAAGACAAACCTAACGAAAAGAAAGATAATCGTTCTGGGACTTTCGTGGATAACATGAAACTCCCAGTTCATCGTTGGTTCCGATATTCAGCTGGTTTTTCTGCAGAATGGGTGGAAAATCTTCTCTACGACAATAAAGAGAATGGCTCATCAACACTCCTAGACCCGTTCGTTGGTTCGGGGACAACTCTTCTTGGGGCTGATGCTTGCAGGTTAAAAAGTATCGGGATTGAAGCCCATCCTTTCGTCGCCAGGATAACAAAAGCAAAACTAAATTGGGATCAATCAATAGATAATTTTTCTGAAAGAGCAAGAAAAGTTCTGGATAACGCTATTAAATTAGAACATCACCTTAGCATATATCCGGAATTAATTGTTAGATGCTTTTCGACCGAAATCCTAGAGCAACTGAGCAAAATTAAAACTTCTTGGATTGAACAAGATGATGGAACCCCGATTTCTGAGCTGATTTGGTTAGCGATAACATCAATTTTACGTCAAACCTCTTCGGCAGGAACTGCTCAATGGCAATATATACTTCCCAATAGGACCAAAAAGGTTACGCATAATCCATTCGAAGCATATAAATATCAAGTAGATTTAATGTTAGCAGATATGTACTCCTACCAGAAAAAGTATAAGAACTCACTTTCAGAAGTAGTTTTAGGAGACGCCAGGAATTGTAAAGTAGTACTAAGTGAAAGTATCGATATTGTGATTACATCACCACCATATGCTAACAATTACGATTATGCCGATGCAACAAGATTTGAAATGAGTTTTTGGGGAGACGTGAAGTCTTGGGGGGATTTGCATGAAACAGTCAGACAGAACTTAATCGTTTCTTCATCTCAGCACGCATCTAAAGAAAAATTAAACCTTGAAGAAATCCTAAGCCGCGATGAACTTCAGCCAATACGACCAGAATTAACAGATGTTTGCACAAAATTAGCGGTAGAAAGAAACTCACATGGTGGGAAGAAACATTATCACACAATGATAGCAGCATATTTTTCTGATATGGCAAAGTCTTGGATAGAACTTAGGAGAATGTGCAAGAAAGGCGCTAAAGTTTGTTTTGTCATAGGTGACTCTGCTCCTTATGGTATATACGTTCCTGTAGAGAAGTGGCTTGGCGATTTAGCTATCGAAGCTGGTTTTTATAGTTACACATTTGAGAAGCTTAGAGATAGAAACATAAAATGGAAAAACAGAAAACATCGCGTTCCATTGCATGAAGGACGTCTTTGGGTTGAGGGATGAAATATGGCTAACTCTCCATCTCACAAATTCGGCCAAATAATAGGAGACGTTCTGGAACTAGCCATTGAACCGTTTCTTGCAGAATTTTGCCAAAATAATAACCTCTTCTTAGACAAGAGAGGGAAAAGGTTAGCTAGACAGGGAAGGAACAAAGTCAGTTGGCAAGATTTAGATGGAAATACTCATGATTTGGATTTTGTAATAGAAAGAAATGGTTCGCAAAATAGAACCGGGGAACCTGTCGCTTTTATTGAAGCAGCATGGAGAAGATATACAAAACATTCAAGAAATAAAGCACAAGAGATTCAAGGCGCAATAGTCCCATTATCAGCTAAATACCAGAATAACTCCCCATTTTTAGGAGTTATCTTAGCAGGCGAGTTTACAGAAGGTGCATTCCAACAATTATTATCGTTGGGGTTTACAGTATTATTTTTTCCTTATAGCAACGTTATAAATGCTTTTGCAGAAGTAGGTATTGACGCTTTTTACGATGAAGATACGCCAGACAATGTTTTTCAAGAAAAAGTATCCAAATGGGAAGATTTATCTCAAGAACAAAAAAATCTATTGCCAGCCATTCTTGTTGAACAAAACTATGTAGCAGTAAAACAATTTATGGACAAACTAGAGACTTCTATTAAGAAGAAGATTATTCTTGTCCGTATACTTCCGCTACATGGCAGTTTACTTGAGTTTGAAACGGTTGGGAAAGCTATTGAGTTTATAGACACTTATAACGAGGATGATTCTCGAGCACCCCTATATCGATATGAAGTATATATAAAATACATCAACGATGACCATATCGAAGGTAATTTTCATAGCAAAAACGATGCTCTTGAATTTCTTAAAAACTACCTTCTTCAGTAGAAACTTTCCGCTGGATTTTTTGATTAACCCTTGTATGACTTTGTAAGCAGATAACGAAGATTATTGGGTTCCGATAACCGCAATTATCGAAAGCATTGTTTGCATTACGTTGTTCTACAGATTTTCAAAAATTTTCTAGAAAGGCAAATCTATCCCTTCATCTTTTTGTTGCACATTAATCGCTGTTATTGCACCCAAGTCCAATATTTCATCTCTGTCCATAAATATAATGTGTCTGCGGGCTTCTTTGTCCAAGTGCTCAATAAGCAATAGCCTTGCAGGTTTTGTAATGATACTGCCAGAGATTATGTAAACATGGTCTACTAGATGTTTCCTGTTTGTCTCAGGATCAAATACAGGATAATCTAAAGCCATTCGTGCTTGGCTTAAAATGCCACTGATATTGCTATTTATATCTTTGCCCGCGGAATCAATTTTATCTTTTTTAACCTGGGCAACAAAATAAATAAAATGTCCAGTAGGTAAGCGGTATTTCATCCAAATATCTTTTCCAAACTCAAGGTTTTTCTCACGGTGTCCCGTTGGTACTACTCTCAAAAAACCTAACTGACGGAACATCGGAACCAATAATTTCTCTATAATTTCATCCTCGGATGCAGCTCCTAAAAATTCTTCGATTTCCTGTCTTTTTGACAACTCACTTGCTGAAAGCGGTCGAGGTTGGACTTTCGAAAATTCTGAGGTTACCTGTGAATTTAATGACCTTACAAAACACCTACCCGATACGTCAAAGTAAGCTTCAATACCTTCACGAATAAGCACTTTATTCAAAAATTCACAGGCTTTATTTCTATCTAGTTCTAATCCTTCAAATTCGGACACATTGAGTAATTCTTGGATCACCCTAATAATGGAATCGCTGGGCAATGTAGGGGTCGAAGCTAAACCGGAATTAAGTTCGAGGAGCACCTTTTCCACCCAATAATTCCTTGTTTCACCACTATGGATGTAATTCAAATCACAATTGGTGAAAAAGCGAGTAAGTTTTGAACTGCTTCTGTATGGAAAATTACTAACTTCTTTTCCGGAATTCCCACACACTATTTCGGATAAATCAGCTATTGTTCGAGAAGATAGTTTCAAGTATTCCTCCATATCCTTATAGAGTTAGTATAGACCCAAAATTAAGAAGTATTGTCTACCGGACTTCCCTATTGATGAGCGTCAATAACAAAGATATCAGTTTGAGCCAGGCATCTTCCCAATACTTGTAAATCCACGTACTCTTTATGAAAGCTTACCATCTGCAAGGCAAAGGCACGCCACATCCAATACCCATAAAGCAGAATTGCAATCGCGCCTATTCTTAAATAAAACCTAACCTCTTTACGGTTAGCATACCATCCCAGCAACAATTTTATTTTCCGTTCGGTTTGGTCCAGTGATTGAGCTATAATCCGTATGTATAAACAGAACATATATTCTAGCAAAGGATAATCACAATGCCCCACCCCCCTTTACACATCAGCATGAACCAAAAGACCGCCACGGCACTCGATAAACTGCAATCAATAACGGGGCTTTCCAGAACCGCTGCCGTCCGTTTTGCAGTTATCAGTATGGCAGAAGCTATGAAAACGGCCCGCGCCGTAACCGAGGAATCTGGCACAAAGGGATCACAGTCCCCGAATCAGCCGGAGAATGACTGAAGCGATACCACCTAATAAGGATGCGAGGCAGGAATCGATAATGTCAGGAACATCGACAAGCCAAAACCAGCAAGATACCCTAATAATCGCCGAAAACGCGGAACCGCGTTTCTTTACCATGCTTCCGAACTTGGTTGATGATCTTCCCCTTTCTACCGTCGCCTTCCGCTTGTATGCCCATTACAAACGGGTGACGGGCGAGGGCGATGGCGGGGCGTGCTGGGAAAGCAGCGAAAGGATTTGTAAACGTTTGTGTATTTCAAAATCGACCTTGACCCGCGCCAGAAAAGAGTTAGAGAAATGGGGATTGGTTTCGTCCGAGAAACGCAGCTTTCACGGTGAATTTCCCTCCGTGGTGGTAAAGGTCAAGAATATTTGGACCGCAAACAATGCGGTTTATGAAAACCTCAACCTACTTGATAGCAAAGAAGAAAAGAAAGCGTATTTATCGTACATTCAAGAGGGGGATGTTCAGTCAGCGATGGCGATTGTCGATTATGTAGTTAATCGAGAAACCACCTAGTACCGTAGTGAAACGGTCTGGTACTGTAATGAAGCGGCCCAGTACCCACACGAAATAGGACCGAAGTCGCCAGGGTACTTAAAGAAAAACCAACTGTAAGAAAAACCAATATTAAGGATAACCAGTAAGTTCGGGCTTACGCCCGCAATTTATTCGAAAAGAAAGGAACCGTACAAATGCCAGAAGAAACCGTATCACAAGCCCAAAAGCGTGTAGACGTTTTAGAGGCCGAATATCGGACCATCAAGGCCCGTCTTGAAGATGAAATAGCCTCTTCCGAAAAATCCGGATTTGAGCCCGAAACCACAACCCTAAAGGCCAAACTTGCAGGGCATGAAGGCCGTTATATAACGGCACTCACAAAGGCTCGCGCCTCCCTCGAAGCTATAAAAAACCGAAGCGTCGAACGGGAATCTGAAAGCAGCCGTTTACTGGAAGAGGCCCGCGCCTCACAGGAAGCCGAATTAAAGGAACGTGCGTCCCTAAAATGGCAAGCAGCAGGCGGATCATCTGTTGACTTTGAGCAGGCATGGCCTGCCATTCGCGCCCAAATGCTAACCCAGATGGTACTCGGTCAGATCGCCGGAAACGCTGCCTCTAGACGGTCGATTAAGTTTTAGGCTTCCGAGAATGGCCGAAAATGTCACTCCAAAGCAGCAAATTTGCATAACTGCCTTGATGACGGGCGGAACCATCGAACAGGCCGCAAACACGGCAAATGTATCACCAAGAACCGTTTATCGATGGATGCACGACGACGAAATTTTTAAGGTGGCCCTGGAAGCGGCCCGAAACGAGCTAGTTCGTGGTGCATTAGGGAGGCTTTCAGCATTGTTGGGGGAAGGGGCCGACGAATTGCAAAAGTTGCTCAAGTCATCAAGGACCACCCCGGCCCAAAGAATAAAGGTTGTAAACGCGATATTCACCAATCACGCCCGCTTACACGAAACGACCCTATTATCGGCTCGCCTAGACCGAATAGAGGAGATGCTGAATGACCCAGAAGCCACGAATTGACCGTTTACAAAATCGGGCTCGCGCCCACTGGCAAGCTCGCCGGGATCAATATAAAGCGTTTTGGGCTAAATTTAGTACTCGGGAACTAGAGCTTATCAGTAAAGGGGACGAAGCGGCAATTGCTAGATGCGTTGCGATGGGCGGAGAGAAAATCTCCAGACTAGCGCCGGGATGCCTTACAGAATCGGAAAAACGGTTACTTTCCGAAATTGTGGCGAAACTCGAACAAGAAAACAAAGATTGACTGACGCTTTCGACCTGATTGTTCGGTTTACGGTCCGCCCCTTCGGGGTGACTGCGCTGAAGATAACCGTGACCCGGTCACCGCTTACTGATACCATTCCCCAAGCGTTGAAACTGGAACCTTTACAACCGAATCAACTCATAACAAAAAAAGCCCTCGGAAGCGGGCTTTTTGGGGAGGGTGGTGACAAAAATCACCAAAATCACATAACTTAATGACTATTTTGTGCGCTGGAGAGGACTTGAACCTCCACGGGTCTCCCCACATGGCCCTCAACCATGCCTGTCTGCCAGTTCCAGCACCAGCGCGGGTGTGGATGTATTATAATCGGCTCTGGGTGATTGTCAAGCATCCGGCAGCGGGTTCTCCCCGATATTCCACACAAGGCTTGCTGACAGATGTCACCCAATTCCGGCGGCGGCCGCATCTTATCACGAGAGGAAAACTTATGACCATCATTTTGGACGCAATGGGCAGCGATGATTATCCCGGGCCCGAAATCCAGGGAGCGCTCGATGCCGCTCGCGACTTCGGCGAGGAAATCATTCTGGTCGGGAACGAAGAATTAATCGGCTCGCGCCTGGCCGAGCTCAACAAAAGCGGCTTGCCGGTGCGCATCGTTCATGCGCCCGATGTCCTCGAGATGACCGATAAGCCCGTGGACGGAGCCCGCAAAAAGCCCTTGAATTCAATGGCCGTGGGCCTGGAACTGGTCAAAACCGGCCAGGGCAGTGCCTTTGTCACCGCAGGCAACACCGGTGGGGCCATGTTCAACGGCCTGCGCACCCTGGGCCGCATCAAAGGCGTCCAGCGTCCCGGCCTGACAGCCGTCTTCCCCACCAAAACCGGCTTCTGCGCGGTGGTCGACATCGGCGCCAACGCCGACTGCCGCCCCGAATTTCTGGTGCAGTTCGCCATCATGGGCAGTCTGTACGCCGAAAAGCTGCTCAACATCGCCGAGCCGCGTGTGGGGCTGCTCTCCAACGGCGAAGAGTCGATGAAAGGCAACCAACTGGTCAAAGACACCTTCCCCCTCCTCCAAACCGCGCCGATCAACTTCATCGGCAACGTGGAAGCCAAGGAGTTGTTCCAGGGTAAGGTGGATGTTGTCGTCACCGATGGGTTTACCGGCAACGTCCTGCTCAAGAGCAGCGAAGCCGTGGCCAGACTGCTGATCGACTCGCTCAAGAAAGAACTGACCTCCAAGTTCATCTACAAATTGGGCGCGGCCTTGGCCAAACCAGCTTTCGGCAACCTCAAGAAAATGATGGAACCCGAAGAAATCGGCGCCGCCCCGCTGCTGGGCATCGACGGGCTGGTCTTCGTCGGTCATGGCCGTTCCAATGCCCGCGCCATCTACAGCGCCATCCGCATCGCCCGCCAGGCGGTGCAGAGCGACCTGCTCGAAGCCATGCGCGGTGCCATCCAATCCAACCTATCGTCTCCTGAGTGATAACAAAAACATGAAAATCGTCGCGAACACAAAAAAGATCAATCGATATCGCAAAATCGGTAATTACTCGACCCTGGCTAGCCTGGTCATCCTGGTGGGCGGGTTTGCTCTCTCCTTCAACGGAGACAACCTAAACCTTTCCTTTGGCGCCCTGCTGGTCGGCCTGCTCCTCTCGCAGGTCGGCATGTACTTCACCAACCGCTGGGGGCGGATGCCACACCCTGATGAGCGCATCACCAGTGGATTGAAGGGCCTGGACGACAAGTACACCCTGTACAACTTCACCTCACCTGTCCAGCATCTGCTGGTTGGCCCGCAGGGTATTTGGGTGCTGGTGCCTATGTACCAGGGCGGGCGAATCACCTTTGACGGAAAAAAATACCGCCAGGCCGGGGTGGGCACCTTCAGCCGCTTGTTTGGGCAAGAAAGCCTGGGCCGCCCCGACATGGAAGCGATTTCCTACGCTGAAGACATGAAACGCTATCTAAAAAAGAACCTTCCCGGTCAAGATATGCCCGAGGTGCGTCCAGTCCTGGTGTTCACCAACCCCAAGGCCAGCGTGGATGCGCCCGACGCGCCCTATATCACGCTCGAAGTGGATAAGCTCAAGGATGTCGTTCGCCGCCGCGCCAAAGAGGCCCCCGTGCGCTCCGAAGCACTGGCCCCGCTGGTCGAACTGCTTCCCAAAGAAGGAAATTAATTCACAAAAGCAAGATGCGGCGCGAACGCGCCGCATCTTGCTTTTGTGTTCAACTTCTGCCCCTTCTCCCTGCCGCTTCGGCCACCCGTAGGGGTGCCAGGGAGAGGGCAGGGTGAGGGCGAACCCTTCCCCAAGATCGTAGTAGACTTCGGATTTTACGAATTCCGCTTAGGTCGCGGCTTGGCTGCTGGCCTTCCGCCCGGTTTGGGCCCCTGCCGGCTACTCGGTCTTGATGTTTGGCCAGGCCCCGGCCTGCTAGCCGGTCGCCCAGTCGAGGGTGTTCGGTTCGTTCCAGTTCTCGGGCGGGGTTGGCTATCACCAGAGCGGGTCCTTGACTCGCTTGTGGGTCGGTGTTCTGTGCGCTGTTCCACTGCCTTGCGGTTGAACTTCTCGTTTGGCGCAACCCGCCGCGTGGGCCGCGTGGTCTCTTTGCCTTCCTGCAGCGCCCGCAGCTCACCGCTGGTCAAGTGCCGCCACTCGCGGGGTTTCAAATCGCCCAGGCGCAGCGTGCCAATCCGCACGCGCACGATACGCACCACGGGTAGCCCAATGGTTGCGCAAGTCTCACGGATCTGCCGCTTGCGGCCTTCGCGCAGCACCACGTTCAACCACGAGCCTTTGCCCTGGGTAGTCTCCACGCGCACATCCGCCGGAGATGTTTTATAACCATCTTCCAGCACCACACCGCGCCTGAAAGCTTCCAACTGATCATCATCAGGATGTTTCGCCACCAGCACGCGGTACTCTTTCTGGTGTCCAAAGCGCGGATGAGTGAGTTTATTGGTCAATTCGCCGTCATTGGTCAGCAGAATCAAACCTTCGCTTTCCACGTCCAGCCGTCCAACCGGGTAGACGGCCTCTGCCACCTGCACCAGGTCCCGCACCGTCGGGCGCGGGTCGCCGGGGGCGTCCACCGCCGAAATCACCCCGCGCGGCTTATGCAGCGCAATGTACACATTCGCTTCGGCCTGCGGGATGGCGGACCCGTCCACGGTGATTTTGTCTTTGGTGGCATCCGCTTTGGAGCCCAAAATGGCAGCCTGGCCGTTGATTTTCACCCGGCCCTGCTCGATCAACTCTTCACACGAACGACGCGAACCATAACCGGCCCGCGCCAAGATTTTCTGCACTCGTTCTTCCATATATTAACATTATACTCGATCGCCGTGAAATTAATCCTTCAGGATTCCGTTCTTGGGTTCTTCCTCTCCAAGTTCATCCTCATCCGGAATATCATAAGGCGGCAACTCGATCAAAGATGACAGCCCAAAATGCTGCAAGAATTCGCTGGTCGTCCCATACAGAATGGGCCTTCCCGGACCTTCCGATCGCCCCACCTCTTGAATGAGCCCCTTGCCCAGCAGGCTTTTCATCACGCCATCGCTGTTCACCCCGCGAATGCCGTCAATCGTCGGACGCGTCACCGGCTGGCGGTATGCTACAATTGCCAGGGTCTCCAGCCCGGCCCGGCTCAAGCGGGCAGTGGCCTCAAGCCCCAGAAACTTTTCCACCTGGGCGGAAAACCCGGCGGCGCTGGTCAATTGCACCCGCCCACCGTGCCATTGCAAGCTCAGCCCGCGCCCATCGGCGTATTCTTCGCCCAATGCGCGCAGCGCCTCTTCAACGGTCTCGCCTTTCTGGTCAAGCGCTTCGGCCAACTGGGCCGGGGTCACCGGGCCGGCAGCCACAAACAACAGCGCTTCAAGCGCTGCGCGGAGTTGCAAATTCGTAAGGGGTTGGGTTTGTTCAGTCATGCTATAATTGAGCGGTAAAATTCACATTTCTTAGGATTAGAATAATGAAACGAATTTCGTTTTTTCTATTGGTACTTGTCTTAACTAGCGTCGCCTGCGGTTTACCCACTCGCGACCTACCTCCCACACCCACCGCCATTCCAGTGGACCCTGCCCAGGCACAAGCCTTGGAGGACCAGTTGGCGACGGCTGCCGCCGATCTCGAAGCCGGCAACTTGGTCACCTTGACCATCACAGACACTCAGTTGACTTCTTACTTCGCCAGGCAACTGGGGCAACAAAGCGACGTTGCTTTCTTAAATCCCCAAGTCCGCTTGACCAACGGCAACATTGAAATGAGCGGAGATATCACCATTGAGAAACTCACTGCCCAGGCTACGGTCGTTTTCTCTGCCTACGTTGCCAACGGCAGGTTGACGGTTGAAGTACAAGACGCCAAATTGGGCGCGCTGCCCCTGCCTGACCGGGTCATCACCCAGATCAATGACACCATGAATACCAACATGCAAGATCTGACCTCCGTAGACGGGCGCAGGCTCGACGTTCAGAGCGTCACCATTGGCGAAGGCGTCATGACCCTTACCGGGCAGATGGCCCAACCTTAAGCTCAACAGGCAACGCACCGATTATACCCGATTTATGAACAACCGCCGACCACAGCCAGCCAGCATCTTGACCATCACAACTGCCGCGTTGCTCGTTCTAACGACGCTGGTGCTATCCGCTTGCCTGCCGCTCTCACCAAAACCAACCGAATCCTTCTCTGTCACCCTTCAGGCCGACGGCAAACAAACCACCATCCAGGCGTCCGAAGGCGACACCGTTCAGAATGTGCTGGATCGCAATGGCGTGACACTCAACACCCTTGATCGGGTCAACCCGGCTGGCTATACCGTGCTCTCGCCGAATGCAATAATCATCGTTGTGCGTGTCCGCGAAGAGTTTGAAATTGAGGAAACAACCATCCCCTTCGACCGGCAGATCGTGCGCAACGAATCGCTGCCCGAAAAGCAGGAGCGCATCATCCAATTGGGTGTGAACGGAGTCCAGCAGGTCACCTACCGCCAGATCTACGAAGATGGCCAGCCCCTGGCTCGTACCGTATTCAAGTCGGAACTGATCAAAGAACCCCGCGCCGAAATCGTCATGGTGGGCGTTCAACGTCCCTTCACCCCCATCCCCATCCCCGGGCGCCTTGTTTACCTGGCGGGCGGCAACGCCTGGTCCATGGACAGTAATACTGGCGTGCGCACGCCGCTGGTCACCTCCGGTGACCTGGATGGATACGTATTCTCCCTCTCTCCCGAGCGAGACTGGCTGCTGTTCACTCGCAAATCAACCGCCGCTCCCGACGAAGAGATCAACACCTTGTGGATGGTCAACATCACCGAGGAAGGCGCTGAACCTGTGGACCTGCGCGTCAGCAACATTGTCCATTTTGTTGATTGGGTCCCCAATCAACTCCTCACCATCGCCTATTCCACCGTGGAACCCCGCGCCACCGCCCCCGGCTGGCAGGCCAACAATGACTTGTGGATTGTTTCGTATGCCGCCTCAGGAATGTATATCAAACGCACCCAGCTCATTGAGGGCAGTTCTGGTGGCACCTACGGCTGGTGGGGCACCTCCTTTGCCTGGTCTCCCGAGGGAGATCGGCTGGCCTATGCCCGCCCCGATGGCGCCGGGCTGGTCGACCTGGACACCGGAGAACTCACTTCCCTGGTCGATATCCTCCCCTACCAGACCGGAGGCGATTGGGCCTGGGTCAGCGGTTTGGCCTGGGCACCCTCTGGCAGCAGCCTGTACCTGGTCACCCACCAGGCCAAGCCCGGCCTGGAGAACGCCGAAGCCTCGCCCCTTTTCGATCTGTCTGCCGCAATCCTCGACGGCCCCTTGCTGAAACTGGTTGAGCAAAGTGGCATGTTCGCTTACCCGGTGACTTCCCCCGCCCTCGAAGACGGCGGCTTCCAGGTAGCCTATCTGCAAGCCATTTTCCCCGAACTGAGCGAAACAGGCCGCTACCGCCTGGCGGTCATCGACCGCGACGGATCCAACCCCCAGGTGCTGTTTCCTGCCGAAGATATGAACGGCCTCGAGCCCCAATCGGTGATCTGGTCGCCCGAGACATTCTCCGATGGAAATTACCGCCTGGCCGCGTTGTATGATGGCAACCTGTATCTGATCGATCCCGCCACGCGGGAATACCAGCAAATCACCGGCGACGGCCTGATCCAGCACATCGATTGGTAGCCCACCGGAAACAATGAGGAGAAAAACTTCCATGCGCGTTTTAATTACCGGCGCAGCCGGCTTCCTGGGCTCTCACCTGTGTGAAAAGCTAATCAATGAGGGTCATTTTGTCATCGGAATGGACAACTTCATCACCGGCAGCCCCGACAACCTGGAACACTTGGCCGGCAACCCCAACTTCACCTTTATCCGCCACGATGTCTCAAACTTTATCTTCGTCCCCGGCAAGGTGCAGGCCGTCATGCACTTCGCCTCGCCCGCCAGCCCCAATCCCGCCTCCCCCTACGGCTACACCAACCTGCCCATTCAAACCATGAAAGCCGGTGCCCTGGGCACCCACAACACCCTGGGCGTAGCCCGCGCGCACAATGCCCGCTACCTGCTGGCTTCTACCAGCGAGATCTATGGCGACCCGCTGGAGCATCCCCAGAAAGAAACCTACTGGGGGCACGTAGACCCCATCGGCGTTCGCTCGGTGTACGATGAAGCCAAACGCTTCGCTGAAGCCCTCACAATGGCCTACCACGGCTACCACGGCCTCAACACGAGCATTGTGCGTATCTTCAACACTTACGGACCGCGCATGCGCCTGGATGACGGTCGTGTGGTGCCCAATTTTATCCAGCAGGCCATCCGCGGCGAGCCCCTCACCGTCTATGGTGATGGCCAGCAAACGCGCAGCTTCTGCTTTGTCAGCGACCTCGTCGATGGTATTTATCGCCTGCTCATGTCTGACGAGCACAACCCGGTCAATATTGGCAACCCCAACGAAATGAATATGATCGAATTTGCTCAGACCATCAATCGTATTGTTGGCAATTCATCTGGAATCACATCACAACCGGCCCTGCGCCTGGGGGATGACCCTCAACGCCGCAGGCCAGATATTACTCGTGCGAAGGAATTATTACAATGGGAACCGAAAGTATCTCTGGAACAAGGAATCGCTCTGACCGTGCCGTACTTCCGTCAAAAAATGGGCTTGGAATGATCCTCACCAATCCACAAGAACGAAGCCGCTTTTTGCGCTTCGCCGTCGTGGGTGTCATTGGCGCCGTGGTTGACTTTGGCGCCTTCAACATCCTCACCGGCATTTTTAAACTCGCCGCTGTTTTGTCTTCGGTCCTCTCTTTCACAGCCGCTGTCACCAGCAACTTCCTGTGGAACCGTTTCTGGACCTATCCAGATTCGCGCAGCAAGAACGTCTCCAGGCAAGTCATCCAATTTGCCGTGGTCAGCCTGATTGGCCTGGGCATCCGCACCCCCTTGTTCGCCTGGCTAGAGAAAGTGCTGATCGCCTTCTTCGACAAGAACCTGCCCAAGACCTTCTTCCTCAGTCCCACCTTTGCCGGGCACAACATCGCCCTGGCGATCGCGGTGCTGGTGGTGATGATGTGGAACTTCCTCGCCAACCGCTACTGGACGTATAACGACGTCAGCTAACGCAAGCCGTTTCATTAGGAGCGTGCAACATGTCAGAGTATAACGACTCTGCTCTGGGAGAAAAAGAAACCGGTTACGTCCGCACCGTTCGATCGCTGCGCGAACTGATCGACCTGGTTACCGGGCGCGACTTTCAAGCCGACCTGCCCCACGAAGACGCCGGTCTGGCAGACGTCATGCCCTTCCCCTTCCTGGCCCTGGTGGGCCAGCAGGAAATGAAGCTGTCCCTGCTCCTCTCCATCATCAACCCCCTGGTCAGTGGTGTGTTGCTGGTGGGGCCGCGCGGCACCGGGAAAACCACCACCGCCCGCAGCCTGGTCGAGCTGCTCCCCTCGGTTGAGCGCAGCAACTGCTTCTACGGCTGCCTGCCCGAAGATATTCTCTCTGGCGGCATGGATGCTGTCTGCCCCGACTGCGCGCGCAAGTTCGGCGAAGGCCTACCCCTCACCACCTCCGACCGAGTTCGCCTGATTGAACTTCCCCTGCACGCCAGCATTGAGGATGTGGTCGGCTGGCTGGACGATAAAGCCGAAGCGCACAAGCGCGTCCGCCTCCAGCGCGGCATCCTGGCCAACGCTGACCTCAACGTCCTCTACGTCGACGAAGTCAACCTGCTCAACGACGACATCGTCAACGCCATTCTGGATGCCGCCGCATCGGGCGTTTACACCGTTCGCCGGGGCGCTATTTCGGCCTCCTACCGCGCCCGCTTCAACCTGGTGGGCTCCATGAACCCTGAAGAAGGTAATCTGCGCCCTCAGATCATGGACCGCTTTGGCCTGCGGGTGATCGTTCGCGGGCTAGAAGACCCCACCGAACGCGTTGAAGCCTACCAGCGCTCGCGGGCTTACCGCGTGAACCCCCGCGCAGCCGTGGCCCAGTTTCAACCCGAAACCCTTCTGGCCCGTGATGAAATTCAAGCCGCTCGCACGCTGCTGGGACGGGTAGAAATCCCTGCTTCCATCACAAAGGCTGGAACCACCATTATTCAGGAAATGCGCATCGACTCGCTGCGTGCCGAAATCACCCTGTTTGAAGCCGCCCGCGCCCTTGCTGCCGCCGATGCCCGTGCCCAGGTATCTTTGGACGACTTGCGCCTGGTGGCGCCGATGGCGCTGCGCCTGCGCCGCTCCGAGTTCATGGTCGATTACTTTGAACACCGGCGCAAAGAAGAAGACGAGCTGCACAAGCTCATCCAGAAAATGTGAGCAACCCATGGCCAACCCCCGCATCATCTCCGGAAAAGCCCGCGGCATCCGCCTGAAAGACGTCCCCGGCGACACCACCCGCCCCATCACGGATATTGTCAAAGAGGCACTCTTCAACATCCTGGGCACAGACGTGGTCGACGCGTCTTTCCTCGACCTCTTCGGCGGCACCGGCTCGGTCGGCCTGGAAGCGCTCAGTCGCGGCGCCGCATACTGCCGCTTCCTGGATCTGCACCGTTCCGCCGTGGACACCATCCGCGCCAACCTGGAAACCACCCACCTCAAAGAACTGGGGCAGGTTCATCTGGCCGATGCCTTCGCCTACCTGGGCCGCGCACCCGACCGCGATTTTGACTACATCTACATCGCCCCGCCGCAGTACAAAGGCATGTGGGAGCGCGCTCTGCGCCTCGTAGACGAGCATCCCGGTTGGATGAACGACTCCTCCTGGGTCATCGTGCAAATCGACCCGGTGGAATATTCTCCGCAACCACTCAAACAACTGGTCGAGTTCGAACAGCGCAAATACGGCAGCACCCTGCTGGTGTTCTATGAACGCGCCCTACCCGAAGAAGAAGTTACGCCTCCAGCATAAGCTTGTAGAAAAGGCCCCAGCCCTCACGCTGCTGCGGGTCTGCGCTGACCTTCGCAATCGTCCCCTCTACCTGCGGCAGCGCCACAACCACCTGACCCTGGCCCAATCGGTTCTTCAATATCACCGGCAGCCCGCGCTCATCTCTGGCCAGCACCTCGGCGCTTTCTGCCTGCACCTCCAGACACAGCCCGCGTGGAAAAGTGTCTAATCTCCAGGCTGTCCCACCCAATTCGAATAAAACCGCCCGATTGCTGCGATACTGCACCGGCTTCGCGCCGGTCAAGTCGTTGTAAGCCGGGCCCCAATTAAACGCGTCCGGCCCGTGCCAGATCAGCGTTCCGCCTTCCCTAACCCACTCGATCAAAACTTCAGCCTCGTCCACGCGTAGATGTGCCCCCGCCACTACCAACGTCTTCACGCCATCGGGCACCTGCTGGTTCCCTTGCACAAAGCCCACCCTGCGTCCCAACTGCTGGAGGAAATGCCGAGCCAACAAGATGCCCCCAGACTCCATACCCGGTTCGTGCCCGGGGCAATCCTGATTGTCGCGGTGATAATACTGGCTGGAGATAAACACAGCCGTGTCCAAGTCATTCACTACTGGTACAGGCTGGGCTTGCAATCCGCGCCCGAAATCCAAAAAAGGCTGCAAACCCGGCTTCACCCGCCCTTGCTCATCTACCAAGCCCAAGGTAGCCTCAAAACCGTTAGAAAGATACGGTCTGACCCTGGCGCGAATATCCCGGAAACACCACCACAGAAAGCCGTTCGCCCCTGCCGCCCAACAGGCCGGCAGCAGACGTTGCAAATAGCCCTCCTGCTGCTCCTTGCCAAAGGTGACAATCGTGCCGAACTCCTGCAGCAGCACCGGGCCAAAGCTGCGAGCCACCCCGGTATACCCCGCCAGCAGTTCCGCCGCCAGCGGGTCGGTCATCCCGTCAAAGCCCAGCGAATGCCAGGCCGGTACCGGGTAACCGTGCATGGAGTACAGGTCCATGCCGGGCATGTCTCCCAACCGCCAGCCAGTATCCTGAATGACCTGATTGTGGTCGCAGCCCGAGATCAGAATAACCTGCGGGTATTCTGATCGCAGCGCAGTTGCCACTCGCCCGCACCAATCGCGCACCGCCGCCGGAGCAGCCTGCTTACTTTCCTCCAGGCAGTCCAGCTCGTTGCCCAAATCAACCGCCAGGATGCAGTCGCTGAACCTGGCAAAGATGGGGCTCAACTTCCGACAGAAGGCCTCCGCCCGCTCGACCAGGGCAAGATCGGAGAACAGATTGCGCCCCGCGAACCAATCCGGTCGGAAAGCTGCGCCACTCATCCAGCCCACAAACACCGATGGATGCGCGCACAAGTCCCTTCTCCGGCACCACCCCAAGAACTGCTCCAACCGGGCAAACATCGCTTCATTGTAATGCCCCAACTCCGGCTCAAAATCCTGCCAGCGCAAAAAGAAGCGCAGCGTGTTTAATTCCAGCCGGGTCACCAAATCCAAATCGGCGCGCATTTCCTCTTCCGGCCACTCACGCCACATCTCCACGCCGCAGCTTCCCGGCCAGTAATTCACCCCCACCGGAATGAATCGCTGCCCGCCGCGCACAAAGTACCCGCTGGCACGATCCAAAGCAACTTCACCGCTCATGTTCACTCTCCAAACGCCACGGTCAGGCGCTCTTGCTCGTCATAAAACGAGCGCGCCGAGAAAGGCGTGCCTTGCCTGGCTGCCAGCGCGCGCGGCAGGATGCTCACAAGGTCTTCCACCAGCGGCAAGACGGACAATTCATCGACCGGCACCCATTCCGGGCGACCTTCCGCCGATTCGACCACCTCACCGCCGCTGTATTCCCCACAAAAGACGTACAGACCGATGCCGGTCATCTCTTCCACATCCACCAGCACCGTGCCCACCAGGCGCAAGTCGTTCACCTGCAAGCCGGTTTCTTCGGCCAGCTCGCGCCGCGCCGCGCTCAGCACATCCTCGCCGCGCTCCAGGTGCCCGCCAATCCCGTTATACTTTCCCGCCCACAGGCGCTTGGTTGGCGCGCCACAGATCAACAGCACCGCATCGCCGCGCGTCACAAAAATCAACGTGCGCGGAATGATCTGATATCGTTTCGCCGTTATTCCTTGTTCAGCTTTTGGCATATGACAAAAGTCAACTCCTCATATTTTGCGGCTACTCTACACAGTTAAGCACAAAGAAAGTAAGAGATACAAAAGAGTGAGGGGCGTACTGCCCCTCACTCTTTTGTATCTCTTATTCCCCTCCCCACGCCCCAAAAAATTTTACCCAGACGCTTGCGCGTGGGGAGGGGATACAGGGGTGGGGTGTGATCGAAAAGATATGTTACGGTTCAAGCATCCAGGCGGGTTTTCGCGCCCGCCTGGATCAATAGATGAATTATTTGCTCAGCATCTGGCGCAGCGCATCCAGTTGCCCTGCGCTGCCAAGATAATCGTTTTTCTGAGCGATGAACTTGGCATATTCAGCCATGAACACTTTGCCAATCGGGCGCAGATCGAATTCTTCCGGCTTCGCCAGGAAATACTCGCGATGCACACGGGTCCAAACCAGGCGGCCGTCCGTGTCGATGTTGATCTTGGTCACGCCCAACTCGGCAGCGCGGCGGAACTGGGTCGCATCCACACCCTTTGCGCCTTTCAAATTGCCACCCGCGGCATTGATGCGCGCGACCTCTTCCTGCGGCACCGAGCTGGAACCATGCATCACCAGGGGGAAGCCCGGCAGCACTTTCTGAATTTCACCCAGCACGTCAAAGCGCAGGCCCTGCGTCCCGCTGAACTTGAAAGCGCCGTGGCTGGTGCCGATGGCGACAGCCAGCGAATCGCAGCCGGAGCGCTCGACAAATTCCTTAGCGTTCTTGGGATCGGTAAGCTTGGCGTTAGATTCGTCCACCGCCACGTGCTCTTCCACGCCGCCCAACTGTCCCAACTCAGCTTCCACCACAATCCCGCGGGCATGCGCCAGATCAACGATCTTCTTGGTGATGGCAATATTGGTCTCAAAATCCTCGTGTGAAGCATCAATCATCACCGAGCTGTAGAAACCGCTCTCGATGCAGTCGATGCAGGTGGCCTCATCGCCGTGATCCAGGTGCACCGCGAAGATGGCTTCGGGGAAAATCTCGTCCGCCGCCCGAATCATCGCTTCGAGCATGCGCTTGTCGCTGTACTTGCGCGCGCCCTTGCTGATTTGAATGATGAACGGAGCCTTGCTGTCGACATTCCCCTGAAACAAACCCATGCACTGCTCCAGGTTGTTGATGTTGTAGGCGCCAATGGCATACTTTCCATAAGCAGCTTCGAAGAGTTTTTTGGTGGTTACGATCATAGGAATCTCCTTTGCATAAGTATCCCCCGCCGGAGATTTCCGGCAGGGGATAAAAAATTAGCTCAAGAACATCGGCACGCCCATAAAGTCGCGAATCTTCGGGCGGTAGTGCTCAATATCATAATAGCTGGTCACATCCACGCGCTTCTTTCCAGCCAGAACCATCTCCACCGGAACGGTGGTGTACTTGCCACCGTGCAGGGCGCACATCTTGCCGGTTTCGTTACGGCGGATCAGTTGAATGGCCAGATTGCCGAAAGACATGGCCACCATGCGGTCAAGCGAATCCGGCGCGCCGGAGCGCATCAAATAACCTAGCTGCTGGTACATGATATTCTGCCCGGTGATCTGTTTGATCTGCTCGGCCAACATCTCGCCCACGCCGCCCAGTTTGCGATGCCCGTAAGCATCCGCTTCGCCGGTCTCAATCACTTCGCCGCCTTCCATAATGCCGCCTTCAGAAATGGTCATGATGGCGTAGTTGGAGGGGTTGTTGCGCTTGTCTTCCACCAGATAGTTGGCCAGCCGGTGCACATCAAAAGGCACTTCGCTGATGACCGCGCGGTCCACATAGGACAGGTAAGCACTGATCAAGCTGGTTTCGCCAGAGTTGCGGCCAAACAGCTCCACAATACCGATGCGCTCGTGCGAGCCCACCGAAGTGCGCATGTTGGTAATGAATTCCACCGAGCGCGTCACAGCCGTAGAGAACCCGATACAGTAATCGGTACCGAAGACGTCGTTATCCATCGTCTTGGGCAGGGCCACCACCGGGATACCTTCGCGGTGCAGGCGCACGCCAAAGCTCAGCGTGTCATCACCACCGATAGGGCACAGCACATCGATGCCCAGGTGTTCAATGACTTTCATGACGTAATCGGTGTAATCGGTCAGGTTGCTGTCGGGAACCGGCTTGCCCCAGGAAGAATTCTTCAGAAAATCCGGGGTCGCGCCAGGAGAAACCTTTTGCGGGTTGGTGCGCGAAGTGTGCAGGAAGGTACCGCCAGTGCGGTCAATCGTTCGCACGCTATCCCGGGTTAACGGACGAATATAATAATCATGGGTCGAGGGCTCATCCAAATTGTAATTGAGCAAACCGCCCCATCCACGGCGAATCCCCACAACCCGGTAACCCATTTCCATGGCGCCCATCGATAAAGCCTTAATGGCCGGATTCAACCCTGGAACATCACCACCCCCGGTTAGAACACCAATCGTTTTTGTCATAAATGCCTCCTCAAGAGATAAAAAATGAATATCCTTAGCTTTGTGTCTCCAGAGCCGGCACCTGGAACGCGATGCGCGCCCCCCGCCCAACCCCCGAGTCAATTTCCATGTAGCCGCCCAGCATTTCCACCCGTTCACGGATCAGCTTGAGGCCAATATGCCCGCTTTGATCAACAACTTCCGGGTCAAAGCCCTTTCCGCTATCGTTTACGGTGACCCGGCACAGGGTGTCGTCCAAAACGACGGTGATATTCACCTGCACCTTGCTAATATTTTCCATATTATGCCGGTACGCATTCCCGATCAATTCCTGCAGGGCGCGGAAAAGCATCACTTCCAAGAAAGGTTGCAAGCGCCGCTCACTGCCTTTCACCGAAATGTTCACATCGCAGCCCGTCTGCTCCTTGAAGCTTTCCACATAACGCTTGATCGTGGGGAATAAACCCAGATCATCCAGCATCATCGGGCGCAGTTCAAAGATAAAGGTCCGCACTTCTTTAAACGTATTCATGGCCGCGGCCTTCAGGTTGACCATCTCTTCTTTCGCCCTGGCCTGGTCCAAATCCAACATCCGCGCGGTAATTTCGGTTTGAACGATAAAATTCGACAGGGTTTGCGCCGGGCCGTCGTGCATTTGCCTTGAAAGGCGTTGTCGCTCGGCTTCCTGTGCGTTGATAGTCATTTCCAGTGAAGCAGCCCCGCCAGCAGCCGATCGGATCCCTCCGCCGCCTTTTGATTGCCCCGGATTGCTCATCACTTCTCGGGCACGGTCGATGACGCTAACAATCTTGCGCAGGTTCGCTTCATCTCCCTGCAATTTCTCGAGCTGGCCGCGCATCACCAAAAGACGTTGTTGCGCATCTAGCGCCGCAACATATGCAGCTTTGATGTCGGCGCGCGGAATGGACTCAAATTGAGCCTGCACCTGCTGCAATTGCGCATTGATCGCCGCATTCCGCTGGGTCAGCTTATTCAACTCGGCCTGGCTTTGGGCCAGCATTAAGCTGACTTCGCCCAGGGTATTTTTGGCCTGATCATATTCGGCCTGCAACTCCTGTTCGAATTGCGACTGACCGTCTTCCGCTCCGGTACTGACTTGCAGGTCCATTGACACACTCCTGCCACGAAATTGGAATTAAATTAACAGTGGTGATACCTTAACACGGGAACGAAACAAGTATACTATGAGTGGTTCATACAGGCAACCATTTTTCACCCGAAGGGTCGAAATAATATACACCCTTGCGGGTCTCTATTCTTACAGCTAATCAGAGCGTCTCCAGCGGTAAATGGTCATATTCTCTCCGCCGGCCTGCGGTGAATACTCCCCCTCACTCTGCCAGAGGATTTCTCGGCCGACTGGCAACTTTGAATACCACCCCGGAAACGTCATCAAATAAGCCACCCCGCGCTGGTCCAGATACGAGGCAATTTCCGCTTCATCTCGTATAAATGGGATAACCTCGGGCGAAACCAGCCCGGCCAAATCCACCAGGTCCCTTTGGGAAAAATACCCCAGCGCACCAATATCATGCGCCGCGATCAAAGTATCTTCTGGGGTGTTCTTCGCCACCCAGCGCGCCGCCGCGACCATCTCCGTCTCAATAATAGCCACATCCTGGCTGTAACGGGTCATGCCAAGGCCATAAAACCCCGCCCACAGCGCCGCGATTAGCGCCACCCACCCCAAGGCGCTCAGGCGGCCTGCCCGGCCGGCGCGCATTCTGGATACCAACAGCGCCACACCTACCACCCCGCACACGAAATACACCGGCATGGCCGGCATCAGGTACCGCCCATACTGGTAAGTAGCCGGTAGTCGCCAGGCATACAACCCCGCATACCCCAGGAACCACAGCACCGCGCCCAATCCGGCCCAGCGCTTTTCGCGCAAGCTCACCCAGGCGAAGTAGACAAAACCAGGCGCCAGCAGCAGCCCGGCTCCAATTAGCGGCAGGGACAGTTCGGTAAGAATTCTGGCCAACAGCGGAGCCGTCTGCAGGGCCGCGTATTCGGCCTGCTTGGCGTAAAAGGTGTTCGGCCACCAGCTTCCCTGCACCAGATGGTTAAACAACAAGTAAGGGGCGAACAGCAGCGCAATTCCTACTGCCAGCCGGGCCGCGCTCATCCAGCGTTCTCCCCAGCTTTTTGAACCCAACACCAGCACCAGCAATGCCGGCCCAAGCAGCGTGATTCCATCCGGCCGCACCCATACCATAAAACCAATCAACACGCCCAGCAGTTCCCAGCGCAGTTTTCGAGCGCCCAGCGCCCACAAGGCCAGCAACACCAGCGCCCCCATCCAGGCCGTTTCCATTCCCGAGCCTGCCGCCCAGACCATATGCCACTCCCCCGCCAGGAAGATGCCCGCCCAGGGCAGCCAACCGCCTTGCCCGGTCTCGCGCCGGAAGAAACCTTCTCCAGCCAACCCCAACCCAAGCAGCCCCAGCAAACCGAGCACGTATGTCCAGGCATAAGGCGTCCCACGACCCAATATATGCCCTGCCGCAAGCAAGCTCGACCACAGCGGCGCTGTCGACCCACCCGAGGTCTGACCCGCCACAAATGACCATTCACCTCGCTCAGCCAGGTTACGCGCATAGGTTTGATGGATCCAGGCGTCATCCAGCGGAAAACCCGGCCCTTCCAGTCTGCCGGAGGCAAACAAATACCCCCCCAGTGCAACAGCGGCGGCCAGCCCAACGATCCAGGGAGCCAGACGATCAGTCTTTGAATTCATAGATCTGTACTGCCCCAATCGTAATCAAGTAGTCAAAACCCGGCCTGTCGGCAGGCTGTGTATACAGTTCCCCCAAATGCGCCGAATTCGCCGCCTCCAGAATCAAGTACTTCACCTGGTATTGCTGTGCAGCCTCCCTTGCCATCGCTTCGCTGCCATAAGGGATCACCACGCTTGTCCGACCACTCGCCAGGAAGTAACCCGGCGGATTATTCACCATCACCGAATCCCCTGGCTTAGCACCCTGTCGTGCCAATTCCGCTTCTATGGCCGCGTAATTCTCCAAGCCATCGTTCCACCCGGCTTGCTGCCCCCCATCCCCTGCCACCCGGTTCAAATACAGCCCGGACGACATAAGTACCAGGACCACAACCGCCAGCACAATGGCAAAGCGCTCAATGCGCTTTTCGGTGTCCAGCTTGCGCCGTTGAGCATACCACAACGCCGCGGGGTGAATTCCCACAGCAGCCGCCGCCCACAGCAACGCCTGAAAAGCCGCGCCAGAGTGAAAATAGGAGCCGTTGGTCCCCGCAAAGGGGAACATAACCGTCATCAAGACAAAGGTCAGTGCCAGCATCAGCAAGCTAAAACGCACCAGCGGGTTCCGCCGCCCTCGCCACAACCCCAGCGCCGCGAACGGCAGCAGCACCACCTGCCCCTGCACCGCCAGCAAGGTCTGCAAATTGGCCGTCAGCGCCCGCCAGATAGCCCCCAAATGCGCTGCCCAACCCTGCGCCAGCCAGCGTTCGGCGGTCAGCAATCCGGCAGGGTAGAGGAACGTATCCTCATATTGCGTCAGCCACAACGTGCGGCTGTTTCCCGGCGGGAACAGGCTGCCCCATTCCTGCCAGTTGCGACCATACCATGCGCCCATCGGCAGCAGGTACCCCGCCACGCACAGCAGCGCCAGCAGGGCGGTTTCGCGCAAACCGCCCTTCCACAGTTGCCCTCGCCAGGCTGCCAGCAGCAACCCGCCCCCCAGCCATAAGATGCCATCGGCGCGGGTCAGGTGCAGCAGCCCGGCCAGCAGGCCGTAAGCCAGCAGCCGAATTCGCGGGCGGCCTTCCCCGCATCCCACAAATGCTGCTAAAGCACCCAGAACCATATACAGGCCAAAAGCGTCGGTAGTGGGCATGTAGGCCAGGTAAAACCCCGGCAACAGCGCAAACACCCCCGCAAGGAGCATCTCCTTGCTCGTCCCGCCCAGCTTGACCGCCATCCAGGCAGCCAAAGGCGGCACGCAGGCCGCTACCAGCCACAAAGGCAGCCGCGCCGCCCACCAACCCCCGCCCATCATCAACCCACCCGCTGCCAGCAGCGACACGAGCGGCATCCAATAGGTATGAGAAGGTTGCGGTAAACCCTCGGGCTCGTCCAGGTAATTCCACGCAAAAGGTTGCCAGAAACCTCTTCCATCTGCCACCCCTTGCGCTGTAGTGTAGTAGTACTCCGCGTCCATATATCCCGGCGCGCGCTGCAATATGCCTGCCAGTACCATTAGCAGCAATCCAGCAGCAAACAGGCCACCGTACAGCCTAGCGCTGGACGAAATAGTACACCTCCACATCCCGGAAGACTTCCCGCCCCACAGGCGTGTACTGCTTCTCTAGCCAATCCAGGCTGGGATGGTTCTCCAGGCCCATCGCCTGGTATTCGGCGATCGTGCGGCTGTAAACCACAAAGTACACCCCTGCATGATCTCCCACCGCAGTTACCAGATCCGGCTGCGGAAAAATATCCATCGCCTTCTGCGAGTCTGGCGCAAAGGTATCGTTCCCACTGCCGGGCTCATCAGCCACAAACACCTGCGGCAAGCCGGGCGCATAAAACGCCCCCGGGAAGTAACTCAGCTTGTTGTCATGCACCACCACTTCGCCGGGCTGGATCTGGGCCGCGATAGCCGCCGTGGCCTTATCCAACTGGACACGTGGGAAACCGTCAAAGTTAAACTGGCTGGGCAGGCCAATCAACGCCGAAAGGATGAACCCCGCCGCAACCAGCTTGCCCGCCCCGTTCCCCCAACCTCTCACAATTGCCGCTGCCACCAGCGCATAATAAGTCATCGACGCCACGATAAAACCACGCGGCACGAAGATGGGCTTGACGATGTACGACAGCACAAAAATCGCCGCCGGCAAGCCCAACGCAAAGCAGGTCAGATACAACACCCCGCCCTTTTTGCCCTCCGTCGAACGCTGCCGCGCCAGAACCAGCACCACCAGCGCCAGAGACTCCACCGTCAACAGCGCAGCAATGGCCAGCCAAACGCCCTGCAGCGGCAGTCCAGCCGTCACCATGATCGCCGCCTGGACAACGTCCGCTAAACCCGGCCGCCAAAGGCTCCAGGCGCGTTGCACCTTGGCTAACTGCTCAGGCAGCAGAATCAGCCACGGCAGGTTGATAGCCACGATCACGACCTGAGCCAGCACCAGTTTTCCGAACAAACGCCAGCGCCGCTTGAACAGCAAGAACAGGTTTGGCATGCCCAGGGCCAGCACAGCAATGTTATGGGTGTACAAGCTGGCTGCCCCGCAAACAATCAGAACAAACCAGTCCCAGCCTTCCTTCCCGCTGGACAATTCACCTTGATCGCGCAGCCACAGCCGCGCGGCAAACCAGGCGAAGCCTAGTTGAGTAACCAGCAAGAAGGAATAATTACGAATATCCTGCGCATGGTAATACTGAAACGGAGAAATCGCCGCCAAAAATGCCGCCCAGGCAGCCGTCGGCGTGCCAAACAACTGTCTTGTCAGTCCATACAGCAGCCCAATCGCCACCAGGCTGAAGATCACGCTCAGCAGGCGCAAAAACCAGACTTCCTGCGAAATCATTTGCCAAAAATGCAGAATGAAATAAAACAGCGGCGGCATAGTATCAGCAGCTGTCCCGGCAATAATATCTCCCAGACTACGCCGCGCAAGGAAGAAACTGAACATATCATCATACTGGATCGGTCTGGACTGGATGTTCACCAGCCGAATAAGTAGGCCTACCCCCAGAATGACCCACAGCGGTCGTTGCTTCACCCAATCAAAGAGGCGCTTCGCCGCTTCCACGACTAGATATCCACTTGTTCCGACCAGAACTTTAGCGGCTTCACCGCCCAATAACGCACCCAATAGAGTAGGATGAGCAAGAATGTGGGCAGCGGGAAGAACATGATCGAACTCTGCTCGGGTTGACCGTTGTACTCGATGGTATTCAGAAAGATCACCCACAGACCAACCATCAGAATGAGCAGTACAAGGGGCAAAATTACCGCCACCCCGCGCGGGGAGCGTTCAGCCAACAACGCAAACACCACCACCAGCGGCACGAACAACACCACCAGGTTACCAGGGTCGGTCTGGATGCCAATCCACGGCGAGATGACCAGCGTCAAGGCGGTGACCCACAAGAACGCCCGTATATCTCTCTTCCGGTTTGTCCACCATTCCGCCAGCATCACCAATCCCACCACCGCAGACAGAGCCCAGCCCAGTCGCTCGCCGAAATTCGGCCACCACTCCGCGAACACCGCTGCCGGATTTCCGGGTGGGTTGTACTCGGGGTAACGCAGCACCTCGCCTAAGTTTTGCAAGATCCAGTCCGGCATGATCAGCATTGCGCTGCCCGAAAGCAGCACCACGGTACCAACTAACCACCCCACCATCCGCCAGCGCCGTTGCTTGAAACCCCAAATCATGATCCAGGCCAGCACCACAACCACCACCTGTGGTTTGATGGTGGAGAAGGCAAACAACACGCCTGCCAGTTCGTCATGCCCGCCGCGCATTGCCAGCAAGCCCCCTGCCAGGCACAGTGCCACCAGAATGACTGCGTTACCGTTGATCAAGGCGCGCAAGCCAAAATACCATAACAGCGAAAAGATAATCAGTAGCGCCATCATCCACGGCGCAGGCTTCCAGCGCATGATCCGCGGGCTCAACAAAGCCAGCCCGATCAATGCCGCTTCAAGAACGGTCATCCACAAAGCACGGGCCAAATCAAAATCCTTTGCCAGGGTGAAAGGCGCAAACAAAGCCACCGAATACAACGGATAGGCCATGCCCATCTCGTGCTCACCCGCTTTGGCCGCCCGCCCGTAGGCAAACTCTTGCACGCGCAACCTCGACTCTGCGCTGTAAGGGCTGAGGCCCTCTTCAAAGATATTCCGTGTAGTCATCCAATAAACCAGGAAATCGTTTCCCCCAGGGCTCGACTGCGAATACCTGTAATTCGCCCAGGTCATGCCTGCGGCCAGCCCAATCAACAGGATCACCAACACGATCGATACAATCAGTGCTTGTTGCTGTTTCCTCATGTCCCTTCCTATGCAAGGTCAGGTTTCAACTTCTTCAATCGGGCAATTAAAACACCATATCGCCAAATCGTGCGGGCGAATTTCATCTTGCTTTTTCCCGATTTCAGATCGTAGCGCAATACCAACGGCGCTTCGCCAACCCTGGCGCCTATCAGGCTCAACTTGATCAGCAATTCTGCCATACAGGTGAACCCGCTCTCTTCGATCAGCCCTTCTTTCCCAAAACGCGCAAAGGCTCGGCGCAGGATGGCCACCGTATAGGCGCGGAATCCGCAAGTATAGTCCAGCGCCCCGCGAATCGGGAAGAACAAACGCAGCAGGAAGCTGGCCCCCCGGCTCAGCACCTTTCGGATTGGCGCGAGCCCAATCTCCTCCCCGCCTGGCGTATAGCGCGAAGCAATGACCACGTCGCTTCCAGCCCGGATCTGCTCGGCCATGCGCAGGATCAAAGCCGGGTCGTGTGTATTGTCCGCGTCCATTGCCACCACCAGGTCATCCTGCCCGGCTACCTCTGCTGCATGGGTCAAGCCCGTCAGCATGGCCTGGCCTAACCCCTTGTTCACCCCATGATCTAAAACCGTCAGTGGCATTCGTTCAGCCCACAGCCGCGCGATGGAAAGGGTGGCATCCTGGCTGCCATCGTTCACCACCAAAACATGGTAGTCCTGGCCTGCCATCGCCGCTTCCACCCGCTCAAGCAAGGGAGGCAAATCTTTTTCTTCGTTGTACGCCGGTAGTAAAATATAGTTCATTGTTCACGCTCTGTATTTATTATAGCGAAAAGCTGCCCTTCCAACCTTACGGAGGCTCGATGAAATTCTCGATCGCCTTGGCCCAACTCCACATTCAATTAGGAGATATCCCATCCAACCTGCGTGTGGCCACGCAAATGATTGCCGAAGCGGCCCGGCGCGGCAGCAAACTCGTCTTGCTACCCGAATTGTGGCCCTGTGGCTACGATCTGCCCGAGGTCGCTCGCCATGCCGCCGTCACGCCCGAAATTCTCGCCGAACTCAGCCGCCTATCCCGGCAACTGGATCTCACTATCGGCGGCTCCCTTCTGGAAAGCACCCCCGAGGGCATCTACAACTCGTTTGCCTGGGTAGCCCCCGACCTGCCCGAGCCCGTCTTCTACCGGAAAATTCACCTTTTTGCCCCCATGGACGAGGATCGGTACTTGCTTTCCGGAGACAAGCGCGAGATCGTCTCAGCCTCCTGGGGGGCCACCGGTCTGGCGGTGTGTTACGACCTGCGCTTCCCCGAGTTGTTCCGTCGATACGCATTGGACGGAGCCGTTGCGCTGGCTCTCAGCGCCGAATGGCCTGCGCGCCGCCTGGTTCACTGGCAAACCTTGCTGCGAGCGCGAGCGATTGAAAACCTGTGCTTCACCTTCGCCTGCAACTGTGTCGGCCCCAGCGGAGATGCGCTCTTCGGCGGCGACAGCGCCGTCATCTCGCCGTGGGGAGAATGTCTGGCTGAAGGTTCGGCCACCGAGGAAGAACTGGTCAGTGCCGAGATTGATACCGATCAAATCGAACGCGCCCGGCGCGCCTTGCCAGTCTTCGCCGACCGCCGCCCCGAGTTTTACTAACTTCCCTGCTTGAGAAAGACTCCGAAATTGAGGAGAGCGCGGGTGCTTCGCACCCGCGCTCTCCTCAATTTCGGATTTCTACAACCCACGCCGCGTTACTCTCGCCGGAAAATTACCGCCGTGTCGTCACGATACAACTCTTGCCAGTTCGCCTGTTCCCCTAACGCCTTCGCCAGCCGCGTCTCAGGCGGCATCAGCACCCAGGCCACTTCATATTTCTCCAAAACCGTCTCCCAGCCCTCGGCAGCGGTCAGCGCAATTTCGTACTCACGGGTCAGATCAGCTCCATAAAAGTCGGTCTGCCCGTCGATGAACACGCGCCGCTCGGGCCATGCTTCGTGCAGCATATAGCCCCCCCAGGGAAAATAATTGAACATCTCCCCTGCTTGCGGGTTAGCTTTCACCCATTCCGCCGCCGCCACCGGAAACACTTCAGGGTCAAAGCGGTTGCCTGTCCGGGCAAAATCCAGCCTGGCCCCGCTGGAAAAGCCCGCCGTGACTAAGACGATCGCCAGGAAAGGCCACAGGTACCCCGGCAGCCTGGATTCGGTCGCCAGCAAGCGCCCGTCCAGGCGGTGCAGTTTGTCGGCCCAGCGCAAGCGCTTGCCCAAATCCTTCAGCCAACCTGTCGCCGCCGTAGCCAGCAGCGGAGCTGCCGCCAGTGCAAACAGCGGCGCATTGCGCACCGAGTACAAGCCCATCGCTGCCCAGCCGGTCAGCACCAGCGCGTCGGTCATCTTCCAACGCTTGCCCGCAAAACCTGCCAAGGCCAGCGCCACCAGGATCATCAATAAGAACGGCCAGGTGCTGGCGTCGTGAAAATCCGGCGACAAATACTCCGCCGTGTGATTCACCAGATAACTATTTCCCAGGTAACCCACGCTGGTGGTCCACAGCTTCACACCCGCCGGGTTGATCAACGTAATCAGGGCCGACAGGCCCCCAAGCGCCAGCCAGCGCTTCCCGTAGCCCTTGGGGCCATCGGCATGCTTTTCCACCCAGCGCTCCCAGGCATACCCCGCGCCGTACATCAGCCACAGCATGAAACCCGCGATGAACGCGCCGTGCAGGTTGGCCCAAATCAGCATGACCAGCGGCATCCACACCAGCGCGCCGCGCTTGCCCTGCCGCAGTTGCTGCAAACCATCCAGCCACACCGCAACCATCAAAAACGTGAAGACGTGTGGGCGGGTCAGCCAATGCAGGCTCGATGTCGCCACTGCCAGGATGACCATGCCCAACGCCGACAGCATGCCGCTGCCTTCGCGCAAGGCCCGCCGCAGCACCACGGCAAATGCCGTCGCGATCACCAGGGCAGTCACAAGCACCACCCCGTTCAGCCCCATCCAGCGCTCCGCCAGCGCAAAAATGGCTTGCGCCAACCATTCGTGAGGAGTCAATTCCATTCCAAGCATCGTATGTGAGAACAAATCTGCCAGCGGAACCGTGCCGGAGTCCAGAATATAGCCACCGATGGTCAGGTGCCGCCCCAAGTCCCCATCAATATTCATCATCTGCGGCCCCAGGCCAATAGCGCCCAGAAAAGCCCCAATCCACAACACATTCTTCAGGCTGGGCAACACGGTAGCCGCCAGCCTCTCGAGGTTTGCATGTTTCATTGACTCGCCTCGCCCAGGTTCAATTCTTCAGGCCGCACCGCTCGCGACAGGCGATAGAAGATGTGATAATCGCCGATGACCTTTTCCATGTAGGTCACCTCCAGAGTATTCAACCCCGCCCGCAGCCGCTCGATGAGCAGCGGTGTGTCCCCGGCGATATAAGCCACTTTTTCACTGGCCTGCACCGCTTCCGCATAAGCCGGCATTCGCGAATCGACGCGGGTATAGCGTAAATCCTGGTGGTAAGGCAGGCGCGGCTCGTAGATGATCTCTTCTCCAGTCTTGAAAGCCAGTGGGAAGGCCAGCCAGTAGTTGCTATATCCGCGCAACTCGCCTTCGCTGCGCAGGAATGCGATCAGTTCCGCATCGTAGCGGTGATCCACCCCCGCCTTCAAGTCAAACTGCGGCGTTATCCCCGGCGGGTTACGCAAAGCGCAATCCACGTTGCCCCACACATGAAAAACAATCAACACTGCCGAGATGGCAAAGCGCAGCCAGCGCGGCAGCTTCATTTCCAGGATGAACTGCGCCGCGAACAACGCCAGCGGCACGCTCAACGGCAGCAAATAGCGCCCGCTGGGGTCTGCCCCAAAGGGGGTGAACACGAAAGCCAGCGACAACCCCAAAACGATGGTCCACAACAACCAGTACGGCGAGCGGCTCGGCGTGTTTTTGCCGGCCTGCTTCCAGGCAAAGACCAGCACTACCACCCAGAACGCCAATACCAGAGGGATCAGCGGCAGCGCCAACCAGCGCACCTCCCAGGTCGGGCGCAATCCCAATGCCGCCGGCACTCCCAGCAGAAGAAAATTAACCAGGTGCATCCCCGCGCGGGCCAGGAAGGGCGCGTCTTCATACAGCCCGCCCTGCACCAGGGTGTCGAACAACAACCCCGCCACCCCATGCCGCAACGCATAGATCCACCAGGGCAACGCCCCTATCAACAGGCCCGTGCCACCCGCCAGCAACGCCTGGGCAATGGCCCGGGAGTCTTTCTTTTTCACCAATGCCCACAGCAAGTACAACGCTGCCGGGCCGCTAAAAATCAAGGACAAGTCCATCGTCCACAGTCCCAACCCCGCGAACACGCCCCACGGCAGCATCCAACGCCAATCGAAACGCCGGGCAAGTTTCAGGGTCAGCCACAGCACCAAATTACCCAACAGCAGGGTTTCCCCATACCCGCCCAACGTGGCAGTGGTATACAGTGTCAGGTTGACCGTAGGGATGGCCAGCAGCCCCGCTGCCAGCAATCCGCTTTTCCAACTTCCAAAAGCCTCTCGCCCCAGCAGCACCGTGGTCACCAGGGTGCCCATGTACAGCAATCCCTGCACCAGCCGGATCACCCACGCCTGCTCGCCGAACAAAGCAAACCCGCCCGCGATCAGGTAAGCGTCCAGGCTGCCCATGTAATGCTGCCCGTAAAACCAGGTCATGTGCTGTCCTTGCAAGATATGCCGCGCCATCAGCGCCACAATGGCCTCATCCGAGTTTAAGGGCACCACATCCCACACTTGCAGCAATACCTTCCAGGCTGCGGAGACCAAAAGAATCAGCGCCAAAATCAGGATGAACCCGCGCTTCCCCCGAATCACGGTTGGCTCCTTTCAAACACCAGCATTCCATCGCTGCCGTACATATCCGTTTCAACTTTCGTTCGCAGCCGGTACTGCTCCGCGAACCAGGGCTCTTTGAGCAGCCCCAGCCGCCCATACACTTCTAAAATAACCACCGCATCCGGCTGCATATCTCGGATCAAAGCCGGCGCAACCGCATAGTTAATCTCGTACAGTGATTCATCCAGTGGGTAGTAATTCAAAGACTCGGGCGAGTTCAACCCAACGGTATCCAGGATTCTGGCCGGGGTGTAGAACCCCAGCACGCCCACGTCTCCCGCCGCCAGGACCGAATCCGCGTTCAACGTGGGAGCAATTTCGTCCGCCACCTGCCGGTAGTACAACTCGAGTTGAATATAGGCCATATCCGGCGCGGGCCGGTCAACCCCATGATTGGTGTGCAGCCGCCACTCGGTCATGGTCAAGCCCAAAGGCCAGGCTGCCAGCAAAATCAACGGCGCCCACACTCGCCAGCCTGCCGGTTCCACCCCCGGTTTCATCCTGGCGCTAAAAATACCCGTCAAAACCCGGTCCAGGCCGATCAGGATGAACAGGAAGTACGCCGGAAGCGGCGGGGTCAGGTACCAGCGGAAGATCAACGGATTAGGAATGGCAAAGGCCAACAAATACAACCAGGGGTAGATGATCCACGGCAGGCTGCGTGCCTCACTGCGAAATGCTTTGATCGCCCCAAGACCAAACAGGAAGGGGTACAGAACCAGCCCCAGCCCCGTGCCCACCGCCCGAAACGTGTTGTACTCAAAGAAGGGGTTAGCATAATGCTGGATCAGCCGGATGAGAGACGCGCCTTCCTCAAGCCGGTACGTGACCAGTTTGGCCGACACCGAATGAGGGAACGGGCTGCCAAAGTACAGCGTAGCAAACCCATACCAGGCCACGGTCGGCAGAAGAAACGCCAGCCACACCTGCCAAACCAGCCATTTCTCCTGCTTGCGCAAAATTCGCACCAGCCAATCCAAACCCAGCGGCGCGAACAGGATCAGCGCATCCACCCGCGTCAGCAGCGCCAGCGCCGCCGCCAGGGCCGTCCACACATAGCGCTTTTCAACGTAAAAATAAGCAGTGGCAGTGATCAATAGCACATACACGCTGGTTTCCAGGCCGCCAATGGCAAACGTCACCGAGAACGGCGCCACCGCCCACAGCACCGCCGCCACTGCCCCCGCCCGCTGCGACCCAAAGCGCTTGCCCAACTGCCACAGCAGCAGGCAGGTCACCGCGTCTGCGACCGCATTTAAACCCAATGCCAGAGCCGGAAAGTCTGCTTTCGGCCCGCCCGTCAGGGCAGCCATACCCGCCATCAAGAAGGTATACAGCGGTGTGGTCGTGCCCATCACCCGCTGCCCGGGGTTATACACAAAGCCTTCCCCGCTCAGCAGATTGCGTGCATAGCGGAAGGTGATGAACGAGTCGTCAATGGTGCGCGGTCCGGGGATGATCCGCGCCGCCAAGGCCAAAACAACAATCAAAACCGCAAACCAGTTCGATGATTTCCTCATAGAAATGATTATACCCAGCCCGTCGATTTGCGGTTCTTTTCAAGTTATTAACAAACCGGGCGGCGTAGCAAAAAACGCCGCCCGGTTCTTTATGCCGATGTGTTAGTGATTACAATAACCCCGCAGGGGTTTCCGTATACTGAGGAAGGGTTTCAACCCACCGGAGCAGGTGGCTTAGCCGACTGAAATCCTGGCACAACCTTTTCTGGCCGCTTACCATCCGCGCAACCGCTACACTGCTTTGGTATATATCCGGTGATTCTTCCAGGGCTTGGCTCCGTAAGTGACCAGCTCGATGCGCACTTCTTTGGCAGTTTCGGCCATCTGGGTCAATTCGCCTTCCGCAAAAGGTGACTCTTGCAGCACCTTGGACATCTCATCGTATAACAGCGCCACCGCGCCGCGTCCCTTGTATTCCGGTAGCACACCCACCCCGTTCAACGAGATGAAACGCGTCTTCTTGAACTCCAGCATAATATCGGCAAGCCCCCAAGGCGTGATCCGCCCACCCTGCCGCTGCAGCGCCGAGGAAATATCCGGAAAGCCCAGCAAGAAGCCGACCAGATCATCCCCGTGGGCAATGAACTTAATGTACTGTGGAACCGCAACCGTCAGGATGGTATCCACCGCAAATTTGATTTCCCGCTCGGTCAGGGGATAATACTCCCAGTTATTGACAAAAGTTTTATTGTACGTCTCGCCAAATTGGACGGCATAGCGCTTCAGTTCCGCTTTTGACTTAAAACTGACCACGCGAAAATTGCCTTTCTCCCGAACACGCCGCGCCACTTCCTTGGCCTTTTCAGGAATATCGAAATGTTCTCGAGCCAGGTAGCACGAGACGAAATCAACCTCTTTCTCAAAACCCATTTTCTCCATCAACTGCGGGTAATAGGGGAAGTTATACTGCATCATCGTCATCATCTGGCGCAGTTCAAATCCCTCCACCTGAATCCCATAGCCGTCGAAACCGCTCAAGCCTTTCGGCCCCACCAGCGTGTCCAGTCCGCGCGCCTTGCACCATTCCATAGCCCGGTCAAACAAGGCCCTGGATACTTCCAGATCATCCACCGTGTCGAACAGGTAGAACTGGGCCTTGCGTGTGCCGTGGTACTTGTTGAACGGCTTGTTTTCCAACACGCCCAGCCGCCCCACCACTTCCTTCCCGCGCATCGCCACAAAGAAATCCCCCTCCGAATGCTCGTAGAAGGGGTGCTTCTGCGGGTTCAACATCATGCGGATGTCCATATAAAAAGGCGGCACCCACTGCGGAGTTCCCTTGTATAGATCGTAGTGAAATTGGACAAAGCGGTTCACCTCCGCGCGGTTCGACAAATCCACCTTTTGAACAGTCAACATAAGAACCTCCCAAACCTGGAATGATTTAAAGAGTATACACCGAAACCCTCACAACGTTGCGTTAAGCGGTTACACGTATGTACGTAAAAGTTGTCGATATAGAAGGTGACCTTCATACCAGTTTGATACAAACACCTAGCCAACTCGCCTGGATATTTCCAAGGAGCAACCACCTGGCTTCTGTGAACTGAGCAAGGGCTTTAGCCCGCGCGACCGTGTTCAACCCAGACATCTTTTACGGGGATTGCGCAATCCACGCTACCCCACCAAACAAACCCCGTGCCAACTATCCCAGGCGACGGGCTCGACAATATTCACCTATTCTGGGATCTTTACCGCGCTGATTTGACTAGGAATCTCGACTGGAAATCTCCCTGCCGCCCAGCTATAATCTACCCAGAAATCCGATATTATTACTCGAGATATGGTCGTTTGCCGCCCAAATCTCGTATGCAACCAAGAGAGTGATCCTCATGCCCAACCATTTAATCCACGAAACCTCCCCCTACCTGCTCCAGCACGCCCACAACCCCGTGGACTGGCACCCCTGGGGTCCCCAGGCCCTGGAAAAAGCCCAGCAGGAGCAAAAACCCATCTTTCTATCCATCGGCTATGCCGCCTGCCACTGGTGCCACGTGATGGAGCATGAATCTTTCTCCGACACCGAAACCGCCGCCATTCTCAACGAGCATTTTGTAAGCATCAAGGTCGACCGTGAAGAGCGCCCCGACCTGGACGGCATCTACATGAACGCCGTCGTCACCATGACCGGGCAGGGCGGCTGGCCCATGAGCGTCTTCCTCACCCCCAACGGCGAACCCTTCTACGGCGGCACCTACTTTCCCCCCGTGCGCCGCCACGGCATGCCCGCCTTCCGTGAAGTGCTTCTTTCCGCGGCCCGCGCCTGGGAGAATGACCGCGCCGAGATTGTTCGCGCCGGGCAAAGCCTGGCCGAGCACATCGCCAGCCTCACCCGCTGGAACACCGACCCCGCCCACACCCTTCGCCCCGGCTTGCTCGAGCAGCTCACCCAATCTCTGCTCGGTTCCTACGATTGGACTCAGGGCGGTTGGGGCCGCGCCCCCCGCTTCCCCCAGCCCATGTCCATCGAGTACCTCCTTCTGCGAAGCGCAAGGGGCGAAAAACGCGCCTTGGATGCCGCCAATCACAACCTGCGCATCATGTCCCGCGGTGGCATGTACGACGTGGTCGGGGGTGGCTTTCACCGCTACAGCACCGACGACCGCTGGCTGGCGCCGCACTTTGAGAAAATGCTTTACGACAACGCCCAGCTCGCCCGTGCCTACCTGCACGCCTACCAGCTCACCGGTAACGTGGATTTCCGCGACACCTGCACCGAAACCCTCGATTTTATCCTTCGCGAGCTGACCGACCCCCTGGGCGGTTTCTACTCCAGCCTGGACGCCGACTCAGAAGGTCACGAGGGCTTGTTTTACATCTGGTCGCCCGAAGATCTGGCTGAGGTTCTCGCCCCGCTGGGACTGCTGGAGCGTTTCCAGCAGGTCTATGACCTGCCCCAGGGCGGCAATTTTGGCCCGCGCTTCATCCTCCAGCGCCGCGCCGATCTCCCCGACCTGGCCTCCGCTTTGGACTTGAACCCCGACACACTCCGCCAGGAACTGCGCAGCGCCCACCTAGCCCTCCTGCAAGCCCGTTCAGTCCGCCCGCGCCCCGCTACCGACGACAAAGTGCTGGTCTCATGGAACGCTCTGGCACTGGTGACCTTTGCCGAAGCCGCCCGCGCGCTCCATCGCCCCGACTATCTCGCCGCCGCGCAAAAGAATGCTGCTTTTCTGCTTTCTGCCCTCCACCCCACCGACCGATTGCTGCGCTCCTGGCGCGCCGGTCAGGCCCACCTGGACGCCTACCTGGAAGATTACGCCGGGCTGATCCTGGGACTGCTAGCACTATATCAATCCGACCCCGACCCGCGCTGGTATTCCGCCGCCCTTTCGTTGATGGACGAAATGCAAGCCGGTTACGCCGACCCCGCCGGAGGTTTCTTCGACACCCGCGCCGACGCCGCCCCGCTCATTTCCCGGCCCAAAGACTACCAAGATAATGCCACCCCTTCGGGCAATGCCCTGGCAGCCCAGGCCATGCTGCTCTTAGCCGAATACTCCGGTAGCGCCGACTTGCGCGAGCGCGCCGAATCCGCCCTGGCTGCCCTGCAGGAAGCCTTCGTGCGTCACCCCACCGCCTTTGGCCAGTGGTTGGCGGCTGCCCACCTCGCACTGGAGCCGGTTCGCCAGGTGGCGCTGGTTGGCAATCCAGCCGACCCCGCTCTCCAAAAACTGGTCGATGTCCTTTGGTCAACCTATCGTCCTAATCTGGTCGCTGCCATCTCTGCCTTTCCGCCATCGCTAAGCGCCCCCGCCCTGCTGGCCGATCGTCCCCCACGGTATGGCAATGCCACCGCCTATGTCTGCCAGGGTTTTGTCTGTCTCCAACCGATCAGCACCCCAGAAGAACTGGCAGCCCAGTTGGCCACTTAATCTTTCACCGAAAAAAACATGAAGGCCTCTCAATCAAACTAACGGTTTGGATGGGAGGCTTTTTCTTTTTCGGGAATTAAACCAACTTTAAACCATTCCGCTTCCGGCAATGGCTATAGTTCATCGTGAAACAAGATGCACTTGAAAATCCGACAAGCTTGTACAAAGCCATGGATTTTTATGGACATCTAATATTGAAAACTTAAAATATGTTTGATTGTAGGCCAAAGGGAACCGCTCAATAAGGTCCCAAAGCCGCATGATAAGGAGGTACTATGTCTTGGAAACGCGTTTTTTATGCCTTTGTGGTCATGGTCGTAGCCGGAGTATCCGCGTTAGGTGGAGCCCTGGCCGGCGGGCTGGCCGTTTATCGGGTTGCCTTAATGAATCAAACCGTGCCTGCGCTCGCCGATCAGGCCGTATCCGCTGGAACACCATCCCCAAACCAGTTGGTGGTTGACTCCACCAACATAGAAACCAGCATCACCCAGGCCGTGCAAAAAGTCGGCCCTGCTGTAGTCACCGTCGTCGGCACGGTCCCCGGCCAAATGACCTTTTTCGGCCAGGCCAGCGACTCCACCGTCAGCGGCACAGGCTTCTTCATCTCCCAGGATGGCTACTTGCTCACCAACAACCACGTTGTTGAGGACGCTACCGATCTGTCCGTCATCTTATCCGATGGAACCCAGGTGCCCGCATCGCTCATTGGCACCGACATTTACGCCGACCTGGCCGTATTGAAAACCGAGTCGTCGGCCCCGGCCTGGGTCACCTTGGGAAACTCCGATGAGATGGACCCCGGCGAAACTGTCATCGCCATCGGTTCGCCGCTTGGCGAATTTATGAACACAGTCACCACCGGCGTGGTCAGCGCCACCGGTCGCACCATCGACACCGGCTACGGTTACCAGATCGAGAACCTCATCCAAACCGATGCCGCCATCAACCAGGGCAATTCGGGCGGTCCGCTGCTCAACCTGGCTGGCGAGGTCGTCGGCATCAACACCCTGGTGGTGCGCAACAGCCAGAGCGGAACGGTCGCCGAAGGCCTGGGCTTTGCCATCCCCACCAACACCGCTGCCGTGGTGGCCGAGCAGATCATCCAACAAGGGTACTTTTCCCGTCCCTACCTGGGCGCGCAGTGGCAAGCCATCAACCCCAACATCGCAGCCCGCTATGATCTACCCGCTGAATGGGGCGTATACCTCACCGACGTTGTCTCGGGCAGCCCCGCCGCCAAAGCGGGTCTCCAGCGCGGAGACATCATCGTAAAGATCGGTGACACCACCCTAAATGAAGGTACATCCTTCTTGAATGTGCTATACGCCTTCCAGCCGGGCGACCAGGTGAACTTCACCGTCATGCGCGGCCGGTCTGAGGAAACATTGACCGTCACCCTGGGCGAAACACAGCGCCAATAACCGGCTCCTCTTTCTCCTCCCCCATTTTCTTCTGAAAATGGGGGAGGTTAGAATCGGTACCATATGGATTCTCATGCCAGAATATCTGAAACTCACTAGATCCTAACAGGAAACGCGTAACCGTTGCCAATGCGAACATCTGAAGATGCAACTTATTACTATCTTTCATGCCTTGAGATTAATCTTTTCTTTCGAAAAAACCGCTGTTTTGTCAAAACCCACTCCTTAAAATTCCTGCAGAACGTACATCTCGGTTGCTTTCTTTACCTTGAATAATTACAAAAGCAGTTTTGGCGTACCAATCCCCCTCAAAACACCCCCTCTTCAGCCATTTATCGTACTGAAATGGGCAGTTAACACTGAAGATAACTATTCTATCGAGAACACGCATTACGTACGTATTCTTGCAATCTCGAAACCCGGTTTGCCGGAAAGCCAAGACCTGCACTCCCATAAGCCCGCTGCTTGCAAACGAAAACTGTCTACAAATCTACCAGAGAACTGTTCCCTCCGCTCAGAATACAAAGCTCAAACAAATTCCGGCATCCAGGGAAGCTGTTAAAAAAGCTGGTTTCTAGGATCCCCTGCGTGGGAAATGCACCCTGTTCACAAGGAGCAGAACACGCTGACGGCGTGCGGTCTGGAGCTCGGCTATGCTGCGGCGATCCAATCCAAACATAGGGCATCTTGTCGCCTCACAGGAGGCGTTTTCAAGCACCTATTCCTGCCATGCACATGGGAAAATATCTTTAAGCTCAATTAAGCGCCTTGTTGGCCCTTCCAGAAGGCAAACCGGCCTAGATAATCAGCGGTTGTGCGCAGGAAAACCAGTCCATAACAACTTTGCAGAAATCAATAAGCGCAATCTCGCTTTCTGGAACCTCTACCTTCTGGTCACTCGAAAACCAGCTCGCCTATGCGGGCAATGGTGTCGGCACGCTGTAGCCTTGCTAGCAGATTGCAGTCATCAGGTTCCACACCTGAAACAAATCCCTCCTTTGTGACCAACCAATGGTTATTTCATAATCGGGACAGTCACGACCACGACGGCGGCTTACAGTTTGCAGTTCGCTTGCGTGTTCTCGGCTGTACGAGGAAGTCGTTTTCCTGTTTGGGAATAATCTCCTGTGTATACCCACTTCACAATGTATCCTACCAGCGAACAACTTGTTCACAGCCAAGTGAGCCTATGCTCGCAGGGCAAGCTGCTTACCGAGTACATGAATACCGTGTTGGTTTGTGCTCGGCAAACTCGATTCTGCTTTCCCGCGCTAGCCGTTCAGTGTGCCTGCTAGCAGAATGCACTATTCGCCGGAGTACATGAAGAGAAGTGTATTCTGGTTTGTAGAGTTACCTTCGACACAAAATGCCTATTTCTGCCCCAAAATGCCTTAGAACAGGGTGGTTTTAAGGGTTGAGAAACCTGCAAACTGCCTTTCATTACCATTCAAGGCACAAAATAGGCCGCATGTGCAATTTCAAGGATGTTCATTGATAGACCATTGTCAGACGTCCGCTCTTTCTCAGGAATGAAGTTCATATTCAAGACAAAATTTATGCCGCTATATAAAAAATCCAGCTCGGGACAAAAGAATTATGAGGACCTTAAAGCAAAAGGAACAACCTCATGACCACCGAGGATTCCATTATCGCTTTGTTATTCCGCACCCATGGTTTGAACGGAGACATACCCAAACATTGCCAAGCCAATCTGTACCCGAGCCGGGAGGCGCGGATGGTCTTTATTCCCAGACCGAATAACCCCTGAAAAAATATCCGGGGTTATTCCTTTTTTCCTGGTCGCTTTTTGTCTGGTATCATTGGCCCTATCTGAGCAAATAGAGGTGCTTGATGGGCGTGTTGGCTTCCATTTTCTTAGGCTTTGCGCCGATGTTGCTGTTTGCAAGCATCATCAACTGGCTGGACCGCTACGAGAAAGAACCCAAAATTTTACTGGGCGCCGTTTTCACCTGGGGCGCGGTGGTTGCAGCCGGCGGCGCTTTCATCATCAACACCATCCTGGGCATCAGCATCTTCGTGATCACCGGTTCAGAAGCCGCCACTGAATTGACCTCCGGTTCCATCATCGCCCCGGTGGTCGAGGAGATTCTTAAGGGCTTCGCCGTCCTGCTGGTTTTTCTGCTAGCCCGGCATGAATTCGACTCTATCCTCGATGGCATGGTCTATGCCGGCATCACCGCCCTGGGCTTTGCCGCCACCGAAAATGCCTATTACATCTACACCTACGGCTACCTGGAAAGCGGCTGGGAAGGTATCTTCGCCCTCACCTTCGTGCGGGTTGGCCTGGTGGGCTGGCAGCATCCTGCCTACACCGCCCTGTTTGGCATCGGCCTGGCCATTGCCCGCATGAATACCAACTGGCTGATCAAGATCGGCGCCCCGCTGCTGGGCCTGGGTGCGGCCATTTTTACTCACTCCCTGCATAACACCCTGGCCACCCTGGCATCCGGCGCGGGCATGCTGTTCGGCTTCTTCGTAGATTGGTCTGGGTGGCTGCTATTGTTCTTGTTTGGCGTCGCCATGATCATTCGTGAGAAAATGTGGCTGGCCGAATTTTTAAAAGACGAGATCTCCCTAGGCACGATCACCTCGCGTCAATATGAAACGGCATGCTCCTCGACCAAAAGCTACCTGGCCGGGCTCACCGCGCTGGGCAGCCCCAACTTCCGCGCCACCCGCCGCTTCTACCAGGTGTGCGCCGAATTGGCTCACAAGAAACGCCAGTTGACCCGACTGGGAGAAGAGGACGGCAACGGCGCCATCGTAGAGCGGCTGCGCGCCGAACTGGCCAGCCTATCCCCCCGCGCCGCGGCTTGATTGCGGCCGATTCCTTGCCCACGCTCCCGTCTCGGGGTATAATACGCATACACACGCGCCTGTAGTGAAGTGGACATCACGCCACCCTCCGGAGGTGGAAGCCCGAGTTCGAGTCCCGGCAGGCGCGCCACGCAAAACCCTGGAAACCCCAGGGTTTTCTTTATACAATCTATACACCTTTCTAATTTCTCTCTTATAATCTTCAGGTAAAGTTAATCCAAGGAAAAAAAGAAGTGTAACTGCTCACCGGTCATCTATTTAACACCAGTGCAGTTGTACCTGAAAAGTGTTATTGTTAACGAAGGAGTGAATGTCAATGGACGGATTTTTAGGTGGTTACGGCCTCTACCTCTTGTTCAGCTTGCCGGCGCTGCTGCTGGGCTTTTGGGCCCAGTTCCGCGTTCAGAGCAGTATCAAGAAGTACTCTCGCGTCGCCAACATGAGCGGTATGAAGGGCGCTGAAGTGGCCCGCCGCATTCTGGACTACAACAATCTTTACGATGTAGAAGTCGAACCCGTGCAGGGCTTCCTCAGTGACCACTACGACCCCGCCAAACGCGTCTTGCGCTTGAGCCGCGATGTGTATGCCTCCAACAGCGTTGCCGCTGCGGGCATTGCCGCCCACGAAGCCGGTCACGCCATTCAACATGCGCATGGCTACATGCCATTGACCATCCGCACCGCCATCGTTCCCGCTGTGCAAATTGGCTCCTGGCTCGGTCCAATCATCTTCCTGGCCGGACTCCTGCTCCTGGGCAATACCGTTGCCTGGGTTGGGCTGGCCCTCTTCGGCGCCACGGCCGCCTTTGCCCTGGTCACCCTGCCAGTCGAGTTTGACGCATCTCGCCGCGCCAAGGCCATCCTTGCAGACAGCGGCATGGTTTACGCCACCAATATGGGTGGGGTCAACAGCGTGCTCAATGCCGCCGCTCTCACCTACGTTGCCGCTGCCGTGCAAGCCATCTCTACCTTAATGTACTACGCCTTCCTACTGATGGGCAGCCGCGACGACTAACAACGAGATTTTTCCCAGAAACAAGACACCGGACGCGAAGCGTCCGGTGTCTTGTTTCTGGCCTTTCACCCTTTTTTCATCCTTGTGACTATTTACACTAATCCATAATTTATGATAAAGTGAATACGATTACTGCTTGTCCTCACCTTTCGGTGTTTCTTGAAGTTAGAAGGTAGGTACCGCATTTTGGGGTGAGAGAGCCACCTTTCAATGCCATAAATTTTGAGGTAGAGCATGACAGATCGAGATATTCCAGATATTGTCGTCGGGCGCTTGCCGCGCTATTTGCAAGCCCTCGAGCACTTGCAGCTCAGCGGTGCTCAAACAACCTCCTCCCAGGAATTGGGCGAAATCGTGGGTGTCTCGGCGGCCCAAATCCGCAAAGACCTCTCCCAGTATGGCGAATTCGGCAAGCAGGGCAAAGGCTATTCTGTCTCCTACCTCGTTCATCAACTCCAGCAGATTCTCAAGGTTGACCGGGTCTGGCCCATGGCCCTCGTCGGCGCAGGCAACCTGGGCCACGCCATCGCCAACTACCCCGGCTTTGGCCAGCACGGATTTCGCATCACCCTCATCTTCGATAATGATCCCGTCCACATCGGCACCCGCATCGGTCCGCTAACCGTGCAGGACTCAGCCAGGTTGGTGCCGGTCTTACGCGAGAAGAAAATCAAAATCGCCATGCTCACCGTGCCCGTTCGCGCAGCCCAATCGGTCGCCGATCAACTGGTTGAAGCCGGGGTGCGCGCTATTCTCAATTACGCTTCCATCACCCTCAGCGTGCCCGACCATGTCCATGTGCAGTATATCGACCCCATCATCTACCTGCAACGTATGACCTATTACCTGGATTAATGGGTGCTTCAGACCAAAAAAAGCCCGGCAAGCGCTTGTGCTCACCGGGTTGTTTGTTGTTTTTTGTAACTACTCAGCCCGAGGTGGAAGTAGTCCGAATTTGAGGTATTTGTGGGGTGCGAAGCACCCCACAAATACCTCAAATTCGGAAACTTTCTCCGCCCACTGAGTAATTACGTTTTTTTATGTCGGCATCAAGCTTCGCGACAGCGCCGCACGCATACCCAGCGCCCGCGCTGCCCCCTCAGCCGTGCAGGTAGTTGGATTGTCCACCTGGTAAGCGGGAATGCCAAGCGCCTTGGTCAGATATTTGTCAATGCCCCGCGTCAAGGCCACACCGCCGCAGAGGGCCACGCCTCGGTCGATGATATCGGCGATTAACTCAGGCGGAGTGCGCTCCAGCACCCGCCGGGCGCAGTTCACCAGTTCCTGCAATGGCTCTTGCAGCGCATCGACGATATCGTCGGTCGTCAACGCCACGGGCCGCGGCAGGCCTGTCACCTGGTCCTGGCCCTGCACTTCCATCGTCTGCTGAATTTCTTGCGGCACCGCCGCGCCAATTTTAATTTTGAGTTGCTCTGCCGTCGGCTGCCCAATGATTACGCCATATTTCTTGCGTACGTAATCAATAATGGCATCGTCCATGCGCAGACCGCCCGTTCGCAGCGTCTCGGCGCGCACCACGTCATTCATAGCCAGCACCGCCGCCTGGAAGGTGCCCCCGCCCAGCAGCAAGATCATGTTGCCTGAAGGGGTCATAATGGGTAAATCCACCCCCAAAGCAGCAGCCAGCGGCTGGGGGACGATATACACCTCGCGCGGCCCGGCGCCCAAACCGGCCTCGTGCACTGCGCGGCTTTCCACGCTGGTAATCCCATACGGCGCGGTCAGCATGATCCGCGGCGGGAACAGCATCATCGCGCCAGCCACATTGCGCACCATGCGTTTGAGCAGCTTCTCGGTAATTTCGTATTCAGCAATCACGCCGTTGCGCAGCGGGCGCACCACCTCAATCGTGTCCGAGACGCGCCCATACATATCCCGGGCAGCTTTGCCCGTTTCTACGATTTTCTGTTCATTTACGACAATCGCCACCACGGTCGGCTCATCGACCATCACCTGGTTGCCTTCGACGATCACCGTATTACATGTCCCCAGGTCGATTCCTAACTCTCGGGTAAATAATGAAGGCATCGGTCACAAATCCCTTTCTAAAAGTATGCCTGAATTGTATCAGTTTTCACAGAAAAAAGTGGGCTGTATAGAAAATAGCGCAAGTAAACCCGAAATTTAGGTGTATGCGGGTGCAATGCACCTGCATACACCTAAATTTCGGACTATTCTTAAACAACTTCGCCGCCAAAACACATTGGCGGCGAAGTTGTTTGATTGAAAAATTATCGAGCGCGCTTGTAGCGGCGTGCCGCGTCGATCCGCAAATTCGAGCGCTTCAGCGCTGCTTGAATCTTGAGATAGGAGTCGGTATCCTTGCCAGCGCCTGCCTTCAAGGCCTGTTCGGCCCGCACGCGCGCCTCTTCGGCCCGTTGCAGGTTGATCTCGTTGATGTTTTCTGCCGCATCCGCCAGCACGGTCACCTGATCAGGTTGCACTTCCGCCACCCCACCCGCCACGGTAAACACGCTCTCCTGGCTGCCTTCGCGCACCCGGATAATGCCATATTGTAGCACCGTCAGCAGCGGCGTGTGGTGCGGGAGAATACCCATCACCCCATCCCCGCCCGGCAGGATGACCATATCGGCATCGCCCGAGTAGACGATCCGGTCTTGCGAGACAATCTCACAGCGGATAGGCATTTGCGGCTCCTTCTCCTAGCTATTCAACTCTTTCGCCCGCGCCACGGCCTCGTCGATCGTGCCGACCAGGTAGAAGGCTTGCTCGGGCAAATCGTCGTGCTTGCCGTCCAAAATCTCGCGGAAACCGCGCACCGTCTCGCGCAGTGGCACGTACACACCCGGCACGCCGTTGAACTGGGCCGCCACGTACATAGGTTGCGAGAAGAAACGCTCTACCTTGCGAGCCCGCGAGACAATTAGCTTGTCGTCCTCACTCAGTTCGTCAAAGCCCAGAATGGCGATAATATCCTGTAAATCCTTATAGCGCTGCAACAGGCGCTGTGCCTCTCGCGCGGTTCGGTAGTGTTCGTCGCCGACGATATTCGGGTCCAAAATGCGCGAAGTCGATACCAGGGGGTCGATGGCCGGGTAAATACCCTTTTCTACGATGGCCCGGTCCAGCGCTAGAGTCGCATCCAGGTGGGTAAAGGTCGCCACCGGGGCGGGGTCGGAGTAATCGTCGGCGGGCACATACACAGCCTGCATCGAAGTGATTGATCCTTGCTTTGTCGAGGTGATGCGCTCTTGCAGCTCGCCCATCTCGGTCGCCAGGGTCGGCTGGTAGCCTACCGCCGAGGGCATGCGCCCCAGCAGCGCCGACATCTCCGACCCGGACATGGTGAAGCGGAAGATATTATCGATGAACAGCAGCACGTCCCGGCCTTCATCGCGGAAATACTCCGCCATCGACAGCCCGGTCAAGGCTACGCGCAAGCGCACGCCTGGTGGCTCGTTCATCTGGCCGAACACCATGACGGTGTCCTTCATCACGCCCGATTCAAGCATTTCGCGGTATAACTGCGTGCCCTCGCGGGTGCGCTCACCCACCCCGGCGAACACAGAGTTGCCTTTGTGCACAGCAGCAATGGAGCGGATCAATTCCATCAGGATGACGGTCTTGCCGGTTCCAGCTCCGCCGAAGATACCGGTTTTTCCACCCTTCGTGAAGGGCGCGATCAGGTCAATGACCTTCAATCCGGTCTCAAACACTTCGGTTCGGGTAGATTGCTCTTCAAATAAAGGCGCAGGGCGGTGAATGGGGTAATTCAGGTCGCTGGCCACAGGCCCGGCATTGTCGATCGGCTGCCCCAACACGTTAAAGATGCGCCCCAGGGTAGCAGGCCCAACCGGCACGCTGATGGGCGCGCCCGTGCGTACTGCCGGAACGCCGCGCTGCAAGCCGTCCGTCGAATCCATCGCCACGCAGCGCACCCAGTTTTCGCCCAGGAACTTCTGCACTTCCAGTACCAACGGCAGCGCATTCGAGCGCTCAACCGTGACCGCTTCATAAATCTCCGGCATATCATCGGCAGGGAAGGAAACATCCACAACACCACCCTGGATTTGAACGATTTGACCCGTTGCTTCTTGCTGCATGCCCACCTCCAAGTTAATCCTGCGCCAGGGCGTTGGCGCCGCCGGCAATATCCAACATATCACTGGTAATCATTGATTGGCGCAGCTTGTTATACTCAAGCTGCAAGGACCCCACCAGATCCTTGACGTTATCGGTTGCGTTGCGCATGGCCACCATTCGGGCCGCATGTTCACTGGCTTGAGACGAAAGAATGGCCTGGTAAATCTGCAAAGCCGTAAAACGCGGGACGATTTCTGACAAAAGTTCGTTCTGATCGGGCTCATAAGTGAACACCGATTTCGTTGCATGGGTCGTTGCGGGGTCATGATCCTCCCCGTAAGTTACCCGCAGCGGAAGCAGTTGGCTGATTTCCGGGGTCTGCTTCACCATGTTAATAAAGCGAGTAGATGCCACGTAAATCGCGTCGAATTTATCCGCCAGGAAATCGTCCACCACCAGCCTGCCAATGGCAGATACATCATTGAATGCCAGCGGCGTAGGCAGGTTGCTGAAATCAGCAATCACATCTTTCCGCCGCCGGATCAACAGGTCGCGGCCTTTCCGGCCTACGGCAACGTAGGATATAGGATATTCAAACTCACGGAAATATTCCAGCGTTTCTCGCAGGATATTTACATTGTAAGATCCTGCCAATCCCCGGTCGCTGCTGATCATCACCACCAGCACGCGCCCATCCAATTTCCGTTCAGCCAGCAACGGGTGCAGGCTATTGTGCCCGGGTTGGCGGGCCAGGTGTACCAGCACCTTCCAGGCTTTTTCTGAATAAGGCTGGGTGGCCTTATTAGCCTGGACAGCCCGCCGCACCTTGCTGGCGCTCACGGTCTCCAGGGCTTTGGTCACCTGAGCCAGGTTCTTGATGCTCCGGATGCGGAGCCGAAGTTCTCGCGTTGATGGCATCGGTACCCCGCTTAGGCCGTCAACCAGGTCGCGTTATAAGCCTGAACCGCTTCTCGCAGTTTAACTTCTACATCCTCCAGGATGCGTTTGTTCTCGAGAATGCTCTTGCCGATCTCTGGGTGGCTGGTTTCCATATAACGGATGAACCCTTGTTCCCAGGCACGCATCTTATCCAGCGGGATCTGATCGGTAAAGCCGTTTGTTCCGGCGAACAATGCCATCACTTCGTTCTCCAAAGACACCGGCTCATATTGAGCCTGCTTAAGCATCTCCTGCAAATGCTGCCCGCGCATCAGTTGAGTCTGGGTAGCTTTATCCAGGCTGTCGCTGAACTGCGCAAAGGCTGCCAGGGCACGATAGGAAGCCATGTCCAGGCGCAAACGCCCAGCCACCTGCCGGATAGCCTTGGTTTGAGCCGAGCCACCCACGCGCGAAACCGAAATACCTACATTGATCGCCGGGCGGATGCCCGCGTTGAACAGGTCAGACTCAAGATAAATCTGCCCGTCGGTGATCGAAATCACGTTGGTCGGCACGTAAGCCGACACATCGCCCAGCAGAGTCTCGATGATCGGCAGTGCCGTCAGCGAGCCGCCGCTGCCCTGCACCTTGACCACCTTGTAATTCTCCGGCGAGTTCATACCCTTCAACGCCTCTTCGGCGTGATGTTTTGAGATTGGTCCATCGTAGACTTGGCCGTCTACGCTCTCACCGGTCAGGGCCGTCATACCCGTAAAATTCGCCGGGACAATTACATACTTGTCGGCCAGGCGCACGGCGCGTTCCAGCAAGCGCGAGTGCAAATAAAACAAGTCGCCAGGATATGCCTCGCGGCCCGGCGGGCGCCGCAGCAGCAAAGACACCTGCCGGTATGCCCAGGCATGCTTGCTCAAATCGTCATACACCACCAGGGCGTCCTTGCCCTGCTCCATGAACTCCTCACCAATGGCGCAGCCCGCATACGGCGCAATATACTGCATAGCTGCCGTCTCATCCGCCGCTGCCATCACAACCACGGTATGTTCCATCGCTCCGTAGCGTTCCAGCAAGGCTACCGTGCGCGCCACAGTCGATTTCTTCTGACCGATGGCGACGTAGACGCAGATCATATCCTTGCCTTTTTGATTGATGATCGTATCAATGGCAATAGCCGATTTACCCGTCTGGCGGTCACCAATGATCAGTTCGCGCTGCCCGCGGCCAATCGGGATCATCGCATCAATCGCTTTCAACCCCGTCTGGACGGGCGTATCCACGTCCTGGCGAGCAATTACGCCGGCCGCAATTCGTTCGATCGGGCGATAACTGCTGAAGTCCAGAGCGCCCTTGCCATCCACAGGCTCGCCCAGCGAGTTCACCACCCGGCCAACCAGTCCATTGCCTACCGGCACCGAGGCAATGCGCCCGGTGGAGTGCACCAACATGCCCTCCTTGACCGATGTGTAATCACCCAGAATGATGATACCCACCGAATCATGTTCCAGGCTGAAGGCAATCCCCATGACTCCATTCTCAAACTCAACCAGTTCTTGCGAACGCACTTTCGCCAATCCATCCGCGCGGGCAATGCCATCACCCGCCTCGGTCACCGTCCCAAGGTCGCGTACTTCAAGTTCGGTCTGGTAAGTTTGGATTTTTTCATGTAATTCACTGCTGAGCTTTTGAACCAGATCTGACATTGAACCTCCACATGGCAATTCGGGCGCACCCACTAATTTTTCCGATTGAACCGGTTTGTCAACCTATCATACCTGAAAGGTATACAATTGTCCAGTTTCACCCTTTGCAAACTCTATTTAGGAGAAAAATTGCAGCGCAATCCGCAATCTCTCTTCCACATCCGCGGGAGCATCTCGCGGAATAGATTGCAGCGCTGCCTGCGCCTCCACCACGCTGTAACCCAGGCTGGTCAGCGCATCCAGAACGGCTTCGTCTGTGTCGCTCACGCCAGCCACGGCTTCCAACCCGTCCCCCTTAATCTTACCTTGCAGGTGCAGGAGAATCTTTTGAGCATTGCGCTTGCCCACGCCAGGCACCCGCGCAAACACCTCGGCCTGCTCGCTCAACACCGCCCGCCGGATCGCATCCGTGGAAAGCGTCGAAAGGATAGCCAGCCCAATGCGTGGCCCCACCCCACTCACCCCCAGCAGGAGGATGAACAACTCGCGCTCGGCTTCCACTTCAAACCCATATAAGGCCAACAAATCCTCGCGCACCACAAGATGCGTATGCAGTGAGACATGTTCGCCAATTCGCGCCTTAGCCCGCGTCTGCATTGTCACATGCACATGCAAGCCCACCCCGCCTACCATCACCACCAGCGCTCCCTCGGTCAGGGCGGCCACTGGTCCTTGGACAATTGCAATCATGGTTTTCCTCCCACGCTTCGCCACTGGTTGAACATCTCGTAGAGCGTCACCGCTGTCGCCACCGCCAAATTGAGCGAATCGCTCTTGCCCACCATCGGGATGCGCACCAGCGCATCGCACAAGGCCAGGTGGCGCTCCTGCAAGCCCTGCCGCTCGCTGCCCATCAGCAGCACCATCCCAACCGGGTAGCGGTATTCGTGATAATCCATCTGCGCCGTCCCCGAAGTGCCCACCACAGCGGCGCCGCTGGAATCTTTCCAGGACGTAAACTCCTCCAGGCTGCAACGCACGATCTTCTGGTCAAACAGCGCCCCCATGCTACCGCGCACCGCCGAAGGGTCGTAAGGATCGGTGGATTGGTCCAGCAAAATCACCCCCTGCCCGCCAACCGAATCATTGGTGCGCAGGATAGTGCCCAGGTTGCCCGGGTCGGCCACCGAATCCAGCGCCACCCAGGGCTTTCCCGGCGCCACGCGGACCTCATCCAGGCCAGTCCAGTGCTGGCGCACCACGGCAGCAATTCCCTGCGGCCCGTCCTTGAGCGCCAACCGCTCAAACACCTCCCGGCTCACTTCCAGCACCTGCCCACCCTGCGCGCTAAACTCTTCCACCAAAGTGTGCCCAAACTCGCTGCGCAGCAGCTCAGCGGCAAACACCACCGTCTCCACCTCGGCGCCTGCCTCCAGCGCTTCCCCCACAATGCGCAGCCCTTCCAGGTAAAACAGCCCGCTTTCCAGGCGGCCTTTGCGCTCCTGCAACCGCCGGATGGCTTTGATACGTTCGTTGCTCGCGCTGGTGATCATTCTGGCACCCCCCAACCGCTCATCCGGGCGCTGTGCTGGTGACAAATGGCTATCGCCAAAGCATCGGCGGCATCGTCGGGTTTGGGCAGCTTATCCATGTTCAACAACGCCTGCACCATCACCTGCACCTGGTGCTTGTCGGCCCCACCGTAACCACTGACTGCCTGCTTCACTTCCATTGGCGTGTATTCAGCCACCGCCATGTGATGCTGCGCCATCGCCAGCAAAATTACCCCGCGCGCCTGCCCCACCGAGATAGCCGTGGTGACATTGCGCCGGAAAAACAACTTCTCCACCGCCCCGCAATCGGGATGGTGGAGAAGGATGATTTCATTGAGACGCTCGTAGAGCATTTGCAAACGTTCTTCCTGGGGCATGCCCGCGGGGGTCAGAATGGCGCCGTATTCAACCAGAACCAGGTCGCCCTGCTCTGTCTCACGCACCAGGCCATATCCCGTCGTAGCTGTGCCGGGATCAATCCCCAGGACCAGCATAACTGGCTAGTCTTCCGCGCTCTCCAAAGCAGCCATCGCTTCGTCAGAGAATTTCATCGTGTGATAAATGTTCTGCACATCATCCAATTCTTCCAACGAGTCGATGGTTCGCATGACCTGCATCGTCTGTTCAACAGACAATTCCATTTCATTGGTTGCAATCATGCGCAGTTCAGCTTCCTCGGGCGTGAATTTGGCTGCCCGCAAAGCATCCATGAGGGTCTTAAAGTTCTCGACCGGAGCGATGATTTCAATAGTTTCATCGTCCTGGCTCACGTCCTCGGCGCCGCCTTCCACAGCCACTTCAAACACCTTATCAAAGTTCACACCCGCAGCCGGAAGCGAGAAATAGGCCACGCGATTGAACTGCCACGCCACCGATCCACCTTCGCCCAAATTCCCGCCAGAGCGGCTGAGCAGGTGCCGGACTTCGGCCACGGTGCGGTTCTTGTTTTCAGTGACGCATTCGATCATGATCGCCACGCCGTGCGGGCCGTAGCCCTCATAATAAACCTGTTCAAACACAACGCCGTCTTTTGCTTCGCCGGTTCCGCGTTTAATGGCGCGTTCGATGTTGTCCTTGGGCATATTGCTGCCCCGAGCTTTATCCACTGCCAAACGCAAGCGGAAGTTGGAGTCCGGGTCTCCGCCGCCTTCGCGCGCAGCCATCACTAACTCCCGGGTTAACCGGGTAAAGATCGCACCGCGTTTTGCGTCCGTTGCGCCTTTTTTGCGTTTAATCGTCGCCCATTTTGAGTGACCAGACATACGTACAACTCCTCGTCCAAAGACTGGGTGGAAACCACACTTCGCCACAAATTATACCAGTATTTTCTAGCCCTCGTCCATCCCCAGTTGCCGCATCGCCCAAATTTTTCCAATTGCCCTTGATCAAAAAAACGCCCCAAAACACAAAATCATCAGCCGCCAAGAATGCCAAATGCTCAACAGCTATTCCATGAGCAAAGCTTCACCAAAGCTGGTCTTCGGCCATGACGCCGAGGACTCCTTACAGGCTCCTTACAGCTTCCCTATACGCCTTCCAAAAATACGAATTAATAACTATACTACAAACCGAAATCTAACATTAATTCTACTAATAATCGACGAATCAGGAACAGAAATGCACAATTTTCGGAAAGTCTTGCTAGCGGTTCTCATCGGGGTGGCGATCTTGCTCTCCAACCTCAGCCCGGCATTAGCCGCCAGCACTGCTCCCGTCGTCACACTCAACGAATTTGTGGCGGCCCTGCCCGCCGGATCAGCCAACCAGGTAGCCGGCGTCTATGCCAGCGGCGTCTTTGCCCTTCCGGTGGTCCAACAACCCGCCGGAGATGCTGGGTTTGTATCCAGCCAGCCCGAAATCCTCACCCAATTTGGCATGGCTTCCAGCTACGGCACCACCGGGCTGCTAGCCCATAACACCCTCGCCGGCGCGCACTTCTCCAACCTGGAAGCTGGACAGTTTTTGACCGTCGTATACGGCGATGGCCACACAGCTTACTTCCAGATCACCGCAGTGGAACGCTACCAGGCCTTGCAGCCCACCAGCCCCTACTCCGACTTTGTAGACACCGCCACCCAAAGCAAGCTCTCCGCCACCGATCTGTTCTACCACATCTACGATGGTGATGGCCAACTGGTGCTGCAAACCTGCATCGAAGCCAACGGCAACGCCTCCTGGGGCCGCCTGTTCGTCATCGCCGAGCCCGCCGACCTGGAATTCCTCTCCATCGTCCAGAACACCTTCTTCGCCGCCTCCTTCACCAGCTTCGGCCTCGCCCAAGAATAATCTTCTCATATTCCAAAATCAAACACAGCCCGGACGCTTCGCGTCCGGGCTGTGTTTGATTTTGGAAATTTACTCTTTCGCCACCGGGTTGCGCAGTTCGCCAATCCCTTCCACGCTCACCTCAACCGAATCACCGTCCTCCAGGGGTGAAATCCCCGCCGGAGTTCCGGTCAGAATCAAATCGCCCGGCTGCAAGGTCATCACCGAAGAGATGAAGGCAATCAACTGCGGAATGGTGAACACCATTTCACGCGTCGATGCCATCTGCCGCATTTCACCGTTAACCCGGCATGCCACCAGCGCATCCGCCGGATCCAGTTCGGTTTCTATCCACGGTCCCAGCGGGCAGAAGGTGTCAAACCCCTTGCCGCGGGTCCACTGCCCATCCCGGCGCTGCAAATCCCGCGCAGTCACGTCATTGGCGCAAGTGTAACCAAAAACGTGTTCCAGGGCCTTCTCTGCCGGAATCCAGCGTCCCGGCTTGCCAATCACCACCGCCAGCTCACCCTCGTGCTCCACCCGCTGCGATTGCGGCGGCAGGATAATTTTTTCTCCCGGTCCAATGATGGACGAAGGGGGCTTGAGAAAGATCAAAGGCATGTCCGGCACTTCCACGTTTTGCTCTTTGGCGTGTTCCGCGTAGTTGCGCCCCACGGCAATGATCTTACTGGGGATCACCGGTGCATACAGGCGCACCCGCTCCAGCGGCATCCCCGCTTCAAGGCGGCGGTATTCACCAAACAGATCACCTTCCAGAGCACCGATCTTGTCTTGAAACATCCAGCCATACTGCGGGGCGCGGTCGCCCACCGAAAAACGCACAAAACGCATGAGACCCTCCTGGCTATTCAGAAAACAGTTTCAAACTGGAATGACTAAATACCAAACCGTAGGTCGGGTTGAGCGGTCCAACAAGATCGCCTATCCAATAACTCCGCAGCGAAACCCGACATTAAACTATGACAATTGAAGCTCTTGCTCCCTTGGTCTTTCCCCTCTCCCTCCGGGATCGCGTAGCATGCTTTAGCAGAGGGTAGGGTGAGGGTCTTTGCCGACTTTGAGAAAATCCTTCTTGCACTTTGCAACTCTAGCATCCTTAGCAAGTTTAGCATACTTACCCAATTCACGGTATAATTTGTCTACCGGGCGGATAGCTCAGTCGGTTAGAGCACATCCCTTACAAGGATGGGGTCGCAGGTTCGAGTCCTGTTCCGCCCACCTCGTTTTCTTCACCCTTCCCCAAAAACACTTATGAATAATCCACCCTCGCCCGAATCCTTTCGTCAGGAATTTCTGGATAACCTCTCGGCATACCAGGGTAAAGACCTGGAGCGAGCCAACGCCAACGACCTCTACCTGGCCCTGGCCCACACCGTCCGCGAGCACCTCGTGTCTCGCTGGCTGACCACGCTCTCGGCCATCGACCGCCAGGACGCCAAGATGGTCTACTACTTCTCCGCCGAGTACCTGCCCGGGCGACAACTCAACAACAACCTGCTCAACACCGGCCTCACCGAAATCGCCCGGCAAGCCCTGGCCGAATTCAACCTCGATCTCGACTCCCTTGCCGAGCAGGAAACCGAGCCTGGATTGGGCAACGGCGGCCTTGGGCGACTGGCCTCTTGCTACATGGACTCCCTGGCGGCATTGGGCTACCCGGCGGTCGGCTACGGCATCCGCTACGAGTACGGTATCTTCCAACAATCTTTCCAGAACGGCTGGCAGGTGGAACAGGCCGATGACTGGCTGCGGCGCGGCGCTCCCTGGGAATTTCCCCAGCCCGAAGAGCAGGTAGAAATCGCCTTTGGCGGGCGCACCCGCCATTACTTCGACGAAAACAAGCTCTACTGCGTCGAATGGATGCCCGAGACGCGCATCATTGGCGTCCCCTACAACATCTTCGTGCCAGGGTTCAACAGCCCCCTGGTCAACACGCTGCGCCTTTGGAGCGCTCGCGCCACCCAATCCTTCGATTTGCAGGTTTTCAACGCCGGCGATTATGTTCGCGCCGTTGAGCAGAAAACGCTTTCGGAGAACATCTCCAAAGTCCTCTACCCCGATGACACCACCCCCCAGGGCAAGCTGCTCCGCTTGCAGCAGCAGTACTTCTTTGTGGCTTGCTCCCTGGCCGACATCCTGCGCTTCTACCTCACGCGCTACCCCAGCGACTGGAGTCAATTCCCCGAAAAAGCCGCCATCCAGCTCAACGACACCCACCCCACCATCGCCATTGCCGAGTTGATGCGCTTGCTGGTCGATGTGCACAAGCTGCGCTGGGATCACGCCTGGGACATCACCCGGCGCACCTTCGCCTACACCCTGCACACCCTCCTACCCGAAGCACTTGAAGAATGGCCGGTGCAAATCTTTGAGCAGCTCCTCCCCCGCCATCTAGAGATCATCTACGAAATCAACAGCCGCTTCCTCCAGGATCTGCGCCAGCGCTTCCCCAACGACCCCAACCGCGCTGTGCGCATGTCCATCGTCCGCGAAACTCCCGAAAAGCGGGTCCGCATGGCTTACCTGGCTGCCATCGGCAGTCACTCCATCAACGGCGTCTCGGGTCTGCAATCCGACTTGCTCAAATCGCGCACCCTGGCCGATTTCTACGAGCTATTCCCCGAGAAATTCAACAACAAGACCAACGGTGTCACCCCGCGCCGCTTCCTATACATCGCCAATCCACGCCTGAAAGACCTCATCACCAGCCGTATCGGCTCGGGCTGGCTATCGGACCTGGAACAATTGCGTCGCCTGGAAGAGTACGTCACCGACACCGAATTCTGCTCTGCCTGGCACGAAGTAAAACTTGCCAACAAGCGCGATCTGGCTGCCCTCATCCAATCCCGCCTGGACATCGAGGTCGATCCCAATTCGATCTTTGATGTGATGGTAAAGCGCTTGCACGAATACAAACGCCAGCTCCTCAAAGTGCTGCACATCGTCACCCTCTACCACCGCCTGCGCGACAACCCCGAATTAAAGATCACCCCGCGCACCTTCATCTTTGGCGCCAAGGCTGCTCCCGGTTATCAGACCGCCAAGCTGATCATCAAACTCATCAACTCTGTCGGCGACGTGGTCAACCGCGATCCCCTGGTTAATGGCAAGCTCAAAGTAGTCTACTTCCCCAACTTCAACGTCAGCCTGGCCGAGCGCATCTATCCGGCTGCCGACCTCTCTGAGCAAATCTCGCTGGCCGGCATGGAAGCCTCCGGCACCGGCAATATGAAATTCGCCCTCAACGGCGCCGTCACCCTCGGCACCTATGATGGCGCAAACATCGACATCCGCCGCCTGGTGGGCGCCGAAAACTTCTTCCTCTTCGGCCTGACCGCCGACGAGGTTTTCACCCTGCGCCAGGGCGGCTACTATCCGATGGACTACTACCAGAGCTACCCCGAGTTGCGCCAGACCCTGGACAGCATCTCCTCAGGTCTGTTTTCACCCCAGCACCCCGAAATTTTCCGCTCGTTGGTCGATTCGCTGCTCCACAAAGACGAGTACATGCTCCTGGCCGATTACCCGTCCTACATCGAAGCCGCCGAGTCAGCCGCCCAGGCTTACGCCGATCTGCGCCGCTGGAACTGCAAATCCATGCTCAATACGGCTCGCAGTGGCTTCTTCTCCTCTGATCGGTCCGTGCGCGAGTATGCCACCGAAATCTGGAAAACCAGCCCCCTGAAAATTCCTTAACGCAAGGTATAATCCTCTCATCAAATCTACTTCGGCTCACTGGGAATGCCGTGGAGAATTCATCATCTCGTTGAGTGCCTGTGGTTTTGTCTCGCGCGCGCCACAACATACGAAGTTCCCCCACAATCCCCAATGAACCTCAGTTCCAATGGTGCCAGGAGGCAAATTTATGGGTGGCTGGATGGGAAAAGTCCTGGAAATCAATTTATCCAGCGGCGAGACAAAAACCTCGCCCCTGGATATGGAAATGGCTCGTCTCTTTATTGGTGGTCGCGGCCTGGGAGCGCGCTTGTTGTGGGATGAGGTCGGCCCGGGTGTCGATCCTCTTTCACCGGAAAATGTACTCATTTTTACCAACGGTGCCCTCACCGGCACCGGTTATCAAACCAGCAACCGCTTTTCGGTTAGCACAAAGAGCCCCCTCACCGGCACCGTCCTGGATGCCAACTCGGGCGGCTATTGGGGCATGCAGTTCAAGCGCACCGGGTACGACGCGCTGATCGTGCGCGGAAAAGCCGTGCGTCCCGTCTACATTGAAATCAAACCCGACGGCGTGCAAATCCTGGACGCCTCGCACCTGTGGGGCAAGCGCGTCCGCGAGACCACTTCCCTGTTGGGCCAGAACAACAACAAGCGCAACGTGCTGTGCATTGGCCCGGCAGGAGAAAACCTTAGCTGCATGGCCGCCATCATGAACGACGGGCAGCGCTCCGCCGCCCGCGGCGGCCCCGGCGCCGTCATGGGCAGCAAGAACTTGAAAGCCATCGTGGTCGAAGGCAACGAAAGACCCGAAATCATCGACCAGGAAATGTTCAAGTTCATGCTCTACGAAGCGCGCAAGCTGCTCAAGGCCAGTCCGCTCACCAGCCAGGCTCTGCCCGAATTCGGCACGTCGGTCATGCTGCACATCGTCAACACCATCGGCGCGCTGCCCACCCGCAACCACCGGCAATCCCAATTCGAGCACGCCGAAGACATCTCCGGCGAAGCCCTCACCGAGAAATTCCTGGTCAAGAACGATCACTGCTGGGCCTGCCCCATCGGCTGCACACGCATCACCAAAACCGACAAGGTGGAAGGTGAAGGCCCCGAGTTTGAAACCACCTGGGCCTTTGGGGCGCAGTGCGGCATCAACGACCTGGCTGCCATCATCGAAGCCAACGCCCTGTGCAACGACCTTGGCTTCGACACCATCTCCGCCGGCTCCACCATCGCCTGCGCCATGGAGTTGAGCGAGCTGGGCCTGCTGGATAGCGACCTGCGCTTTGGCCGCGCCGACCTGCTGGCCCCCACCCTCGAAGCAATGGCCCAGCGCCAGGATATTGGCGCCGAACTGGCCGACGGCTCGCTGCGCCTTGCCAGCCGCTGCGGGCGCCCGGAATTGTCCATGAACGTCAAGGGCATGGAACTGCCCGCCTACGACCCACGCGGCATGCAAGGCCAGGGCTTGCTCTATGCCACCTCTAACCGCGGCGGCTGCCACATGCGCGGTAACATGCTCGGCCTCGAGGTGTTGGGGCTGCCCAAGCTCATCGACCGCTTCCAGGTGCAGGGCAAGTCCGTCTTTGTCATCCTGCACCAAAACGCCTCCGCCGCCATCGATTCGCTGGTGCTGTGCAAGTTCACCAACATGGGTGTCGGCGACGAGTACTTTGCCCGCACCCTCTCCGCCGTCACCGGCATCAAGTACGCCACCGGCGACTTGATCCGCACCGGCGAGCGCATCTACAACCTCGAGCGCCTGTACAACCTGCGCGAGGGCTTCACCCGTGCCGATGACACCCTGCCCAAACGCCTGCTCGAAGAGCCCGTGGTCGACGGCCCCAGCAAGGGTTGGGTCAGCCAGCTCGAGCCCATGCTCAAAGAATACTACCGCACCCGCGGCTGGGACGAATCCGGTGTTCCCAAACCCGCCAAACTCAAAGGCCTGAGCCTGGCGGACATGACGGAGGTGGCCTGATGATCGACGAACGCATTTACCAACAGTTTTGTGAAATTGGCCGCGACCTGTATGAAGGCGGCATGATCAGTTCGCACGGCGGCAACCTCAGCATCCGCCTGGGCGATCGGGTCATCATCAAACGCCGCGGCGCCCAATTGGGCCGCCTGAAGATGCACGACCTGATCGAAACCGGCCTGGAGAAAAACGACAGCGGTGTGGCCCTGGCCTCCACCGAACTGGTCGTCCACCGCGCCATCTATATGAACACCCCCGCCCTGGCCGTCGTCCACTGCCACCCCCGCACCGCTATCGCTTTCTCCCTCTCCCGCGACGAACTGGTGCCCATCGACAACGAAGCCTCCTACCTGCTCAAGAAGATCCCCGTGGTCACCGAAGAGTTCGCCTCCGGCTCGCCTGAAATGGCTCGCAAGGTCGCCGAGGCTCTGGCCCAATACAAAATCATCATGCTGCGCGGCCACGGCAGCTTTGCAATCGGCCAAACCCTCGACGAAGCCTTCCACTGGTCCTCCACCCTTGAAGAATCCTGCCAGATCGAGCTCGCCGCCAAGATCATCAACGAGCCCTTTATCGAATACCGCGGCATGACTAAAGACTATTCCAAGTGGTAGCCCTTTTTTAGACCCTAAGGGTTTTCCGAAACCCTTAGGGTCTTTCTTTTCCCTACTTGACTCCACTTCTGCTTAATGCTAATATATCGTTAACCTATATATAGAGCGACGATATAAATGAACTCCACCCCTCCCCAACACCTGCCCCTGACCGAAACCACCTTCTTCATCCTGCTCAGCCTGGCCCAACAGCCGCGCCACGGTTACGCCATCATGAAGGATGTTTACGAGCTCAGCCGCGAGCGGATCAACCTCACCGCGGGCACCCTCTACGGCGCCCTAAAGCGCCTGCTGGAGCAGGAATGGATCGAGCGCTTCGACGACCTCGACCAGCCCTCTGACGCTCCCGGCCTGCCCCGCAAGGCTTACCGCCTGACCGACTTAGGCCGCAGCATCCTATCCGCCGAAATCGAACGGCTGAATTCGATCCTCCAGGTAGCTCGCTTGAACTGGAGCGAATACCACCCATGAACCACCGCGGCAGCCTGAGCAAACTCATCTACGCCGGGCTGATCCACCTCTATCCGGCGGAGTACTACCGCCTGTTTGGGGATGAACTGCAGCAGGTTTTCGATGCCAAACTGGCCAACCCTCGGCAGTTCGGGCACCAAACAAAGGCGGGCGTGTGGATGAATGAGTTATGCGAGTTGCCGGTCAATGTGTTAACCGAATATCTCGTATTGGCAAATCCACAAATGAAAGGAGATTTAGCCATGTCAGCCAATCAACGTTCGCGCATGTTCGCCTTAAGCGTCCTCTTCCCCCTCGTGATGGCAATCGTCATTTCGCTAGTAAACCCCCGGTTCATGGGCATTCTGTTCACCACCGGCCTGGGCTGGTTGATCGTAGGCAGTTACGCGCTCCTGTTGGGAGTAAATGCCTGGCTGGTATTGAAGCGCAATCTCTGGCGCCCAGGGCTGCTCCTTCTAACGACCCTTACAGCCATCTTGCTGATCTTGTTCGGCCCAGCATTGATCCGCGTTGGTCAGGCAGTCCCCACCGCCTTCACCAGCGCCCCAACCATCTTGATCATCGCCTTGATCCTCATCGGCCTGGCCTTTGCCGTAGCCACCCTCTTTTCTACCAGCCGTCCGAACGCGAATAACAGACCCTAAGGGGTTCGGAAAACCCTAAGTACCTATCCTAAAAATCGGATGCGAAGTTGAACAAGATATCAGCGCAGGCGAATTGGATGAGCGCCAACCAGTTCTG
>JAFGLU010000116.1 GCA_016927865.1 Anaerolineaceae bacterium | reverse complement strand
CGGAAGGAAAGCGATTTTGAGGTTGTTGCGCGTGCGAAGCACGCGCAACAACCTCAAAATCGCAAACCTCACCAATAATTTTTAGGATAGGTTCTTAGCTCTTTGTTTCTCCTCCCCCATTTTGCAAAAATGGGGGAGGCCGGGAGGGGGTCACACCCACAGCACCTCACCGCTCTGCCGGGAATCATACCCCGGTAGAGCGGAAATTGCTTTTCTTCCTACCTCGCTGCGCAACCAGCCCATCCACTGCTCCACAGCCTCATTCAACAGCAGCGCCTCGGGCATCACCAAGTCATAAGATTCCTCGGTCAGAGGGATGAAATCAAGCGCCATTGCCCGCCCAGCCGCCTCCAACCCCAACCCCACGTCCGTCTGTCCTTCAGCAACCGCCCGCGCCACCGAACTATGCGTCAGGTGTTCCTGCTGGTACCCTTGGATCTGCCCATTCGAAATTCCCAATTGTCCTAGGCGCGCATCCAGCCACACCCGCGTCCCTGAGCCCGCCTGCCGGTTGGCAAAGCGCAGTTCATTCCGCGCCAGGTCCTCCAACCCCCCAATCCCTCGCGGGTTTCCCGGCGGGATCAACAACCCCAACCGCCGCTGGGCCAGCCGCACCAACGCCACGCGCTTGCCCGGCAACAGCTGGCGCACAAACGGCAAATTGTAGCAATCCGTCTCCACGTCCCACAAATGGCACCCCGCCAAATCGGCTCGCCCTTCGGCCAGGGCCATCAACCCGCCCAGGCTGCCGGTAAAGTTCACGTCCAGCCGCAGCCCCGGCGCAATCTCCGCCAAATGCCCGGTCATCCACGTCAAGGCCAGGTCGTGGCTGCCCGAAAAGCGCAGCGTGACTCCCGGCTCTTCCATCTCGGCGATCCCCTCGCTGCGCCAGCGGTCCATGGCAATACTCAACGCCTGCTGGATTTCGGCCAGTTCATACCCCCCGGTGATCATTTCGAGCAAAAACGCTTCGCTGTGGTTGACCAGCAAAGCTTTGCGCAGCGGTGACTGCGCGCGCGCCTCGATCGGAGTTTCGCTCACTGTGGTGCCTTGCCCCGCCCTGCTCACCAGCAGCCCTTGCCGTGCCAGCTCCTGATACGCCCGCTGCACCGTACCCGGCGTGCAATTCCACCGCCCGGTCAAATCCCTCACCGAAGGCAGCCGGTCACCAGGCTTCAAGCGCCCTTCCAGAATCTCCCGGCGAATACTTTCCGCTATCTTTTGATACAAAGGCATTTCGTCCATGCCTTAAGCATACAATAAAAGTAGCTACTCAGCCAGATGCGGAAACGGCCCAAAAGTTTTCTTCAACCTCTGCGCAGTTACCAAAAAAAATCCAAATGGATGTGCTACAATTTTCTCATGAACATCCTCCACGACCTTCCCGATTTCCTCTCGCGTGATTCATCCGCTCTGGCAGATCTCACCTTAGAATGCCCGGTTTGCGGCAAGCCCCACACCATCCCCTACGCTCACATGCAGGTCGGTCGAGGCCTGATCGACACCCTGCCTGCCACCGCCGAACGCCTGTTGGGCCGCCCCGTGACCCGCGTGTGCGTCATTTATGACCGTGTCATCGAGGACCTCATCGATCAAAACGTCCTGCGCCCCCTGCAAAACTCCCACTGGCATGTTTCCACCCTGCCCCTCGGCGCCCCAGGCACAATTCTGGACTCCGAAATCGAGTTCTGCAACCAGGCTGCCGCCCGCATCGATCCGCGCACCGAGCTGCTCATCGGCGCCGGCTCGGGTGTGATCTGCGACATCACCAAGTGGGTCGCCACCCGCACCGGCCTACCCCACATTACCTACGGCACCGCCCCTTCGATGAACGCCTACACGTCCATCACCGCTACCATCACCGAGCAGGATGTCAAGATCAGCCACCTGCTCAACCCCGCCCTGGCCGTGTTCATGGATGTAGACATCCAGACCCAGGCCCCCATGCCCATGATCCACGCCGGTATCGGCGACCTGGCCGCCCGCGCCATCTGCAACGCCGATTGGCGCCTGGCCAACTTCATTCGTGGCGCCTATTTCTGCCCAGTACCTTACCAAATGACCGCCTCCAACGAGGCCCGCTACCTGGCTGCCGCCGCCCAAATCCGCGCCCGCGATCCCCAAGCTCTTCACGAGCTGTCCGAAGCCATCCTCATCTCGGGCCTGTCCATGACCGTGCTGGGTGGCGAAACCTCGCCCTCCTCCGGCGCCGAGCACATCCTCTCTCACTTCTGGGACCTGCTTCACCACGTCCGCGACCTGCCCAAGAACTTCCACGGAACTCAAGTGGGGGTTGGGACGGGCATTATGCTGCACTTCTACGAAGTCATGCGCGCCTACGATATCACGCGCATCGATCCTCAGGCCGTTCTGCGCCGCCGCGCTTCCCTCGAGCAGCTTGAGCAAGAAAACCGTCGCCTCTATGGCCCTGCCGCCACTTTGTTTGACGAGGCCGTGCGCAAGAAGCGCATCCCCGACGCAGACTTTGTGCCCTACCTCACCCGCACCCTCGATCAATGGGATTCCCTCTGGCAGGCCGTAGCTCCTTACGCGCCGCCCGCCGCCAGCATCCTCGGTCCAATGAAGGAAGCGGGAGTGCCCCTCACCCTCGACTCCATCCACCGCACCCGAGCCGAAGGGCTGGAAGCGCTGGTCAAAGGCCCGCAATACCGCACCCGCTACACCATCCTCGACCTAGCCTGGGAATTGGGCATCCTGGACGAAGTCGCCGAAGCCGCCCTGGACCGTGCTGCCGCATG
>JAFGLU010000115.1 GCA_016927865.1 Anaerolineaceae bacterium | reverse complement strand
CTACCGCTACGAGCAGATCACCGCGCGTTCGGAGGTGCAGTTCAACCAGATGGAAGGGTTGGTGGTGGGCGAGAACATCACCTTCGGCGACCTGAAGGGCACCCTCTCTGATTTCGTCCGGCGCATGTTCGGACAAAACGCCCGCACCCGCTTCCGCTCCGATTACTTCCCTTTCACCGAGCCATCAGCAGAGATGGACGTGGAATGCTTCGTCTGCGGCGGCAAAGGCTGCCCGGTGTGTAAGAAGTCAGGCTGGCTCGAGATTCTGGGCTGCGGCATGGTGCATCCGGTGGTGTTGCAAAACGGCGGCTACGACCCCGCCCGCTACACCGGCTTCGCCTTCGGCATGGGCCCCGAACGCCAGGTGATGCTGCGCCACAAAATTACTGATATTCGCTACTTCTGGGGAAACGACATTCGTTTCCTGGAACAATTCTAGGAGGCCGCTATGAAAATTACTATTGGCTGGCTGGCCGATTTCATCGATTTGAGCGGCATTTCGGTGGTGGAAATTGCCCAAAAACTCACCATGGCCGGGATGCAGGTGGAAGATATCCTCTTCGCCGGGCTGCCATTGCCCACCATCGAAGATCACGGCTTCAAGGTGAGCGGCATTGAATGGGACCCGCAGAAAATTGTGGTGGCCGAAATCACTGCCGTTAACCCGCATCCCAACGCCGACCGCCTGACTCTCTGCGATCTGTACGACGGCGTGGAGAATCACGTTGTTCTCACCGGAGCGCCTAACCTGTTCGAGTATAAGGGCAAGGGCCCTCTGGCAAAGTCGCTCAAGGTGGCTTACGCCAAGGAAGGCGCGCGCATCTACGACGGGCATGCCGACGGCCTGGTGCTGACCACCCTCAAACGCTCCAAAATCCGCGGCGTCGATTCCTACTCGATGGTCTGCTCGGAGAAGGAGCTGGGCATCAGCGAAGAGCACGACGGGGTGATCATTCTGGATGAGGACGCCGTGCCCGGCACGCCGCTGGTCGACTACATGGGCGACGCTGTGCTGGAAGTGAACATCAACCCCAACATGGCCCGCAACACCAGCATTTTGGGCGTGGCCCGCGAGCTTTCAGCCCTCACCGGGCGGACCCTGCGCAAGCCGGATTATGCCCTGGAGACTTCGGGCGAATCGATAGAAAGCAAGGTCAAAATCGAGATCGCCGAGCCGGTACTCAATCCGCGCTTCACCATCGGCCTCATCCGGGGCGTGAAGATGGGCCCCAGCCCCTACTGGGTGCAGCGCCGCCTGCGTCTGTGCGGGGTGCGCGCCATCAGCAACGTGGTCGACGCCACCAATTACACGATGATCGAAATTGGCGAGCCGCTGCACGCCTTCGACTATTCCATTTTAGCCCAACGCGCCCGGAAGGGCCCCGTGGTTATTTCAACACGCACCGCCAAGCCCGGCGAAAAGCTGACCACCCTGGACGGTGTGGAGCGCAAACTTACGCCCAACAACTTGCTGGTATGCGACACGCAAGGCGCGCTTTCGCTGGCGGGCGTGATGGGCGGCGCGGAGAGCGAGATTAGCGACGCAACCACCGACATTCTATTGGAGGCGGCGGCCTGGAATTTCATCAACATCCGCAAGACAGCTACCCAGCATGCCCTGCCCTCCGAAGCCTCTTATCGTTTCTCTCGCGGCGTGCACCCCGGCCTGGCCATCGACGGTCTGCGCCGTTGCCTGCGCTGGATGGCGGCCTGGAGCGGTGGGACGATTGCCCCCGGTATTGTGGATAACTACCCACTGCCGCCTAAGGACTCGCTGGTTCTGATCACCGAGCAGGACGTGCGCCGGGCCTTGGGCATCGAAATTCCGCTGCCCGAGATCCAAACCCTGCTCGAGCGCCTCGAATTCACCGGCGCCATCGACGGAGATACCCTGCGCGTGCAGGCTCCGCCCATCCGCATGGACATTGGCGAAGGGCTGGTAGGCGTGGCTGACGTCATGGAAGAAGTGGCCCGCCTGTACGGCTTTGACCGCATCCCGGAATCGCGCCTGGCCGACCCGCTGCCCCCGCAGCGCGGCAACCCTTCGCTAGAACGCGAGGAGCAGGTGCGCGACGCGCTTGCCTCCCTGGGCATGCAGGAAATTATTACCCACCGCATGACCTCGCCAGAGAACGAAGCTCGCCTGCTGCCCAAGGGCAGTGAAGCTCCTGCGCTGGAGTATGTCAAGCTGGCGAACCCCGTTGCCCCCGAAAAGCGCGTGCTGCGCCGCAGTTTGCTTTCATCGGTGCTGAACGTGGTGGAACGTAATGCGCGCCTGGCCGATTCGCTGTCCATGTTCGAGGTGGGCGGGGTGTTCTTGCCTTCGGGCGAGCCTCTGCCTCTCGAGCCGCGCAAGCTGGCCATTGCCATGACCGGCAAGCGCTACGCCCCTGCCTGGGATAGCCACCCCGCCGGTCAGGTGGACTTCTTCGACCTCAAGGGCCTCATGGAAGCCCTCATGGACGCGCTGCACGTGGCCGTCACCTTCGCCCCAGCCCAGCATCCTTCCTTCCACCCTGGCAAATGTGCCCAGGTGCTGGCCGGCGAGCAGGTCTTGGGTGTATTCGGCGAACTGCACCCCCGTGTGCAAGAGAACTACGACTTCGCCGCGCCCGTGGTGGCTGCCGAGATCGACCTGGAGGCTGTGCTGCCGCTGCTGCCCGCCGTGGGGCACCCCGTTCAAGGGGTGATCGACTTCCCGTCCGTCCTCGAGGACATCGCCGTGGTGGTGGATGAAGCCATTCCCGCTGCGCGCATCGAAGCTCTCATCCGCCAGACCGGCGGTAAGTTGCTGGCAGGCGTGCGCCTGTTCGACATCTTCCGCGGCCCGCAGATTGGCGAGGGCAAGAAAAGCATGGCCTACGGGCTCACTTATCAAGCTCCCGATCGCACGCTGACGGACAAGGACGCCGCCCAGATTCGCGGCAAAATTATCCGGCGGCTGGAGCAGGAGCTGGGCGCCAAGCTGAGAAGCTAAACTCTGCTTTTGTCAGGGTGGACATATCTGGTAAATTTTGTAGGGGCAATTCATGAATTGCTCCTACAAAATTTTTCCATCAAGAACCCGTCAAGGTTACAGTTCAAACCCTTTACCTCGTGCTAGAATAAGTGCGTGGAAACCGCTCAGAGAGCGAGAAAATTCCCGAATTTGATGTATATGTGGGGGGCTTCGCCCCCCACATATACATCAAATTCGGACTTCTTTCACTTCTGGCTGAGTAGCCACACAGCATGCAAGGAGAATTGACCATGACAGACGCAACCCCATTAATTGAAACCATCGACCTTGTCAAAAGCTACGGCGACAAGCTCGCCGTTGATCACGTCAGCTTTCAGGTGTACGGCGGCGAAATCTTTGGCTTCCTGGGCCCCAACGGCGCCGGAAAGACCACTACCATAAAGACCATCGTAGGGTTGTTGCGGCCCACCTCCGGAATCGTCAAAGTTGCCGGGTATGATGTAGTCCTCGAGCCCGTCCTGGCCAAAGCCCACAGCGGCTACGTCCCCGACGAGCCCAACCTGTATGCCAAACTGACCGGGCGAGAACTGCTGCGCTTTGTCGGTGATCTTTACGGACTCGATTCTAAGCAAGCGGCGCACCGCTCCGAGGAGCTGCTGCGCCTGTTCGGCCTCACCGAAGCCGCCGACGAGACCACCGACTCTTACAGCCACGGCATGAAGCAGAAAGCTTCTCTGGCCGCTGCTCTGGTGCGCGACCCCAAGGTGCTTGTGCTGGATGAGCCCACTGTGGGCCTGGACCCCAAGTCGGCGCGCCTGATCAAGGACTTGCTGCGGCAGATGGCCGGCCGCGGCGCGGCGGTGATGCTTTCCACTCACATCCTCGAAATTGCCCAAAACATGTGCGACCGCATCGGCATTATCAACCAGGGCAAGCTCATTGCCTCGGGCACCATGGACGAACTGCGCTCGCTGGGCCAGGAGGGTGAAAGCAGCCTGGAAGATATTTTCCTGGGCCTGACGGGCGGGGCCGAATTCGCCGAGATTGCCGAGGTTCTCAAATGACCGCCCTGCTTAATGGTTTTCGCCAGCCCGGGATGTGGGCGTCTGTGTGGAAGCTGCTACGCTTGCAAGTGGCGATTTCTATCAACAACTTTAAGCGCGCGAAAACCAGCCGCAAGGTCGGTACCATTGTGCTGTGGCTGATGGCGCTAATTTTCCTGGGCTTTGTCCTGTGGGGTTCCATTGCGCTGTTGCGATTCATCCAGACCCCGGAGTTTATCGAGGCTGCCGAGATGGGCGATTTTACCGGCCTACTGGATAACCTGCCGACGCTCTTGCTCACTGCCTCTACCCTGGGTATCCTTTTGACCAGCTTTAGCGTGCTGCTGCAGGGGTTATACCTTTCGGGCGATATGGATTTTTTGATGAGCGCGCCCATCCCCATTCGCTCCATCTTCATCTCCAAGCTCATCCAGGCTGTACTGCCCAACTTCCTGATCAGCGGCTTGTTTATTCTGCCGGTGCTGTTTGGTTTGGGGATCAGCGCCAACTACAACTTCCTCTACTATCCCCTGGTGCTGGTCAGCTTGATTGCCCTGGCCCTGGCCGCGGCGGGACTCTCCAGCTTGCTGGTCCTGGTAGCGGCGCGTTTCTTCCCGGCCCGCCGGGTGGCGGAAGTGCTGGGCTTTGTCGTCGGCACCTTCTTTTTTGCCAGCTCTCAAATGGCTCGCTTCATGGAAGTGGAAGAAGAGCAGTTCGACGCCGCTCTAAGCATGGCCTCCCGCGCCGCGCCGGTATGGTCGCCGCTCACCTGGGTGGGAGACGGCCTGGTGCACATCGGCCAGGGCAACTGGCTGCCTGGTTTGGGTCTGCTGGTGCTGGCTCTCGGACTGACCTGCGGCATCTTTTATATAGCCCTGGTGACCGCTGAGCGCATGTATTACACCGGTTGGTCCAGCCTGCAGAACAACCGCCGCAAGAAGGCCCGCCCGACGAATGGCGCCAAGGCTGCGTCAGCCCGCTCGACCCAGCCCAACTTCATTGCCCGGCTGGTGCCCGCGCCTGTGCGTGCCATCGTTCTCAAGGATCTGCTCCTCTACCGCCGCGATTTGCGCAATGCTTCTCAGCTCGTCACACCGCTCATCCTGGGCGTAGTCTACGCGGTAGGTTTCTTGCGCACCGATAATCAGATCCCCATGGGGCGGGGAGAGGCTCCGGTCATCTTCGAGCAAATCATGGAGAGCCTGTTCCTCTACGGCGATGTGGCCCTCACGCTTTTCCTCGGCTGGATGCTGGTGGCCAATCTGGCTGGGCTGGGTTTCTCGCAAGAAGGGAAGAGCTATTGGATGATCAAGTCCGCGCCCCTCCACCCGCGCACCCTGATCACGGCCAAGTTCCTGGTCGGTTACCTGCCCACCCTGGCGGTGTGCGGCCTGTATATGCTGGTGCTGCAAATTCTCAAAGGCTCTTCGCTCTTTTCCATCTTGCTCAGCCTGGCCATCGTGGCCTTGATCCTTGCCGGCCTCACGGGCATTTACCTGTTCTTTGGCATTACCGGGGCCAAATTTGATTGGGATAACCCTCAAAAAATGAACGGCACTATCGGCTGCCTGGGCAACATTGTTGGCATGGCCATCTTGCCCCTGCTGTTTGGTCTATACGTAGGTCCCGCCATTGTCATGGCCTTCTTTGATGTGCCCGTTTTTCTGGGGCAGTTGGCCGGTTTGCTGCTGGGCGGCACCGCCAGCCTGGCAGCCGGGCTCATCCCTTTGCGCCTGGCCCATTCCCGCGTCGAGCGCTTGAATGAGGCGTAATATAAAGCAAACCCTAAGGGTCTCAGAAGACCCTTAGGGTTTTGTGTTTAGACCTACAACGCGTCTTCCACCGGGCCGATGATGCGGAATATCTCGTCAATGACCTCTTCGGTCAGGTTCTCCTGCATCTCCGCCGCGGCCAGGTTTTCATCCAATTGCTCGGGGCTGGTGGCTCCGGTGATCACGCTGCTCACTTCCTTGCGCCGCAAAATCCAGGCCAGGGCCAGCTGCGCGGGGGTCATTTCTATTTCCTCGGCCAGGGCCGTCAACTGCCGCACCGCCTGGATTCTGTCCGGAGTGATGCGGTCACGGATCCAGGCCATGCTGTCCAGCGTGGCGCGGCTGCCATCGGGGATGCCCTCATTGTACTTGCCCGTGAGGATGCCGTAATACAACGGGCTGAAGGTGGTCAGACCCAGGCCGTGCTCGCGGCAGATGGGCGAGAGGGCGTTATCGACGCGCCGCCGATGGAACAGGTTGTACTGCGGCTGTTCCATCGTTGGAGGGATGAGACTCAACTGGCGGGCTACGCCAATAGCTTCCATGATCTGGGCCGGTTCCCACTCCGAGGTGCCCCAATAGAGAATCTTGCCTTGTTGGATGAACAGGTTCATCGTCCAGACCACCTCTTCCACGGGCGTGTCCGGGTCGAAGCGGTGGCAGAAGTACAGGTCCAGGTAATCGGTATCCATGCGCTTGAGGGAGGCGTGCAGGGACTCGCTCATGTGCTTGCGCGAGAGCCCGCGCCCGTTGGGCCCGGGCGTGGTGGGCCAGAACACTTTGCTGGAAAGCACCAACTGTTCGCGCGGGATGTCGCGGATGGCCTGGCCCATGAGCACCTCGGCTTGCCCGTTAGCGTACATATCGGCGTTGTCGAAAAAGTTGACCCCCTGGTCAAAGGCAGCATGGATCAAGTCGGCGGCGGCTTTCTCGTTCAACTGGCTGCCAAACGTTACCCATGCGCCCAAGGCAATTTCGCTTACTTTCAGGCCGCTGCGGCCCAATCGACGGTAGTGCATAACAGAACCTCCCTTTACATTTCCTCGTGTGTTTGCCCGCCGATGCCCAGCGGTTTCCACTTGTTTTCGTCGGCGCGCAGCCGGTGTGCCCCCCCGCCGCGGTTGTGCAGCAGGTCAAAGTCCTGCGGCTTGATGAACATTTCGTCTCCATCCAGCAGCCCGCTGATGCCCGTCTGACCCGGCTCGGGGCGGCGGCTCTGGCAGTAGGGGCAGGTTTTGGGATCGTGGGGCTGGTAGGTCACCGGTTCTTCGTAGGTGGTGATGTAGCCCTCGTAGTTGCGCAGTATGATCTTGTGGTCGGACATGCTGATCATGTAATTGGGCATCACCGGGATCTTGCCGCCGCCGCCGGGCGCATCTACAACGTAGGTGGGCACGGCGTAGCCGGAAGTGTGCCCGCGCAGCCCTTCAATGATCTCCACGCCCTTGGCCACCGGCGTGCGGAAGTGACCGGTGCCTTCCACCAGGTCGCACTGGTAGAGGTAGTAGGGACGCACGCGGATCTTCACCAGGTCCTGCACCAGCCGGCGCTGGATGTGCACGCAGTCGTTGACCCCTGCCAGCAGCACGCTCTGGTTGCCCAGGGGCACGCCCGCCCGCGAAAGCCGGTCGCAGGCGTCAGCCAGCTCTTGCGAGATCTCGTTGGGGTGGTTGACATGGATGTTCATCCACACGGGATGGTACTTCTGGATCATGTCGCAGAACTCGGGGGTGATGCGTTGGGGCATGAACACGGGCACGCGGCTGCCGATGCGGATGATTTCGATATGAGGGATCTCGCGCAAGCGGCGCAGCAGCTCTTCCAGTTGCTTGGGGGCCAGGGTAAGCGGGTCGCCGCCTGAAAGCAGCACATCGCGGACCTGGGGCGTGTTCTTGAGGTACTCGATCTGCATCTCGAACTCGCTGCGCGAGAAGGTGGCGCTGGGGTCGCCCACAATGCGTGAGCGGGTGCAGTAGCGGCAGTACGAGGCGCACTGGGTGGTCACCAGCATCAGCACACGGTCGGGGTAGCGGTGCACCAGCCCCGGCACGGGCGAGTGACGGTCTTCGGCCAGCGAGTCTTCCATCATGCCGGTGAAGGGCACAATCTCATCCGCCTGGGGGACCACCTGCAAGCGGATGGGATCCCTGGGGTCGTCGGGGTTGATCAGCGAAGCAAAGTAGGGGGTGATGTCGACGCGGAACAGGCCCTGGGCCGAGAGGGCTCTTCGCTCGCTTTCGGTGAGGGTGAAGAGCTTCTCAAAGTCTTCTACCGAATTGAGCCGGTTGGCAAGCTGCCAGCGCCAATCATTCCACTTCTCGTCAGGTACGTCCTGGTAGAAGGGATGTCGTTTGGAGGGAAAATTTACAGGGGACATGGGTCGATCCTTGCTTGAGAAAAACTACGGGTAAAAGGGGGCGGCGCGCCGCCAGGAAGACACACAGGGGAGGGCCTTCAGGCGGGCGGGTCGTGGTCGGTGCGGAAGAATCCGCCTTGGAGAGTCAGGTTCATAAATAGATTGTAATGAATAACAAGGCGCGGGTCAAATTTTAGAGGAGCTTTCCATGAATTGTTTTGGGTCCCTAAACCAGACCTGACAGGTTTTAAAAAACTGTCAGGTCTTTGAGCGGGCGCGGAGGCGGTCTGCTTGGGGGGCATGGCGTTTCAATAAACGGCTATATAATGGACAGAATAGGAGAATGATTCAGGATGGGCGCTTTGAATACACCGATTTTGAACCTGATTTTGCTGCTGATTCTCCTCCTGCTTTTGGTTTTGGCAGCCTTGATTTTGGTTTTTCGCAGGCGAAAGAAACCTCAACCGACGCAGGCATCCGGCCCAGCGACTCCGCGCAAGTTATTGGCGGGTTTCTTAAAGCTGTTCGGGTTTGGGGTGGTAATTCTGGCGCTGGCCAGCGGAAGCCTGATGTTTTCCGAAAATTACCGCACCCTCCAGTTGGAGACCGCCCCTGCGCATCAGCGCGTGGACATCCCGCCCGGCACGACCTTGCCGCTGGAAGAAGTCACTTTCACTGGCGGCGATGGCATTCAACTGGCGGGCTGGTATGTGCCCTCCGTTAACGGTGCGGTCATCATCTTGCTGCACGGCTATGGTGGGACGCGCGCCAGCACGCTGTGGTATGCCGAAACGCTGGTCGAGGCCGGGTATGGCGTGTTGATGTATGACGAGCGCGCCTCGGGCGAGAGCGAGGGCGATCATCGATCTTATGGTTGGGAGGACGGCCCGGACGTGCTCGGCGCGGTTGCTTTTATTCAGGAGCGCTTGGGCAAAGAGCAGGCGCCTATCGGGATCGCCGGGTGTTCGATGGGAGGCCAAATTGCGCTCCAGGGGGGCATCCAATCTCCAGAGATTGACGCCGTCTGGTCGGACGGGCCGGGCATCATCCGCTCGGCGGATAACGCCCCGGCGCAAAATGTGGTGCATGTGCTGGTGAAGATCTCGAACCACATGCTGGATGCGATGTATGTGCAAAAACTGGGCATTCCGGCCCCGCCGCCGATGATTGACCAAATTCATAAGATCGCACCACGGCCGATCATGTTGGTGGGTGGGGGGACCGAAAAGGGAGTGTTGGGAAGCGAAGCGCCAAGGCTCGAGCATTATGCCAGGCATGCGGGGCCGAATGCGCAGATTTGGGTGATCGAAGAGGCGACCCATTGCGACGGGCCTGCCCAGCGGCCTGAGGAATATGCGCGGCGGCTGGTAGCCTTTTTTGACACCGCGTTTGAATTGGGTAATTAAGTACCCTGTTACTTCCGAGGAGGGAAGCATGCAAACAATCATCATCGGTTCGGGGGTTTCGGGCTTGATCTGCGCCGCTACATTGGCGCAGGCCGGGCACAGTGTGACGGTTTTCGAGCAGTTCCATCGCGCGGGCGGGTCCACGGCGCCCTTTGAGCGCGACGGCTTCCGTTGGGACCTGGGCCAACTGCTGGTGGAGGGCTTCGGCCCCGACGAGCCCACCGGGCAGGTGCTGGCAGCGCTGGGGATTGCCGACCGCGTGCGCGTCAAACAAGACGACCGCCGCTATGTGTTTCCGGATTTTGACCTGCTCAAACCTCAGGAATACGGCGGGCCGCGCTGGCGCATCGAGCGCTTGAAGGAGTTGTTCCCTGCCGAATCCGCTGGGTTGGAACGTTACTACCGCGACTTGATTCGCTTTACCCGCCTGATGACCGCTGCCCGCAAGGTGGAGCAAGCCGAAGGGCCTGCCCGGTTGGCAGCTCAAGCACGCATGTATGCGGCTCTGCTGCCCTTCTTTACGCGCATGAATTGGAATGCCCAGCAAGTTATGGACAATTACTTCAAGTCTGAACAGCTTAAGGCGGTGTTCATGTCCATCCTGGCCGATTTCTTTACCCCGCCCAGCAAATTCCAAGGCCTGGGGGTGTTCGCCCTCAATCCCGAAACGTCCTTTGACTCGCGCGTGCCTGCTGAGCTGGCCCCCGGCGCGGTCCAACTGCATTACTACAGCATCCTGGGCGGGATCGGCACGCTGGTCGATGCCCTGGTGGCGCGCATTGTGGAACTGGGTGGGCAGGTGCTGCCGGGCAGGCCGGTGGAAAAGGTCCTGGTAGAAAACGGTAAAGTCAAAGGGGTGCAAGACCGAGACGGGAACGTTCTACCCGCCGATGTGGTGATTGCTTCGGGTGCGGTCAACGAGGTGTTTTTCAACCTGGTGGGCGAAGAGCATTTGCCCGCCGATTTTGCCGCCAGGGTGCGCGCCCAACCGCTGATGGACTCGGTCTTCATGGTTCATCTGGGCCTGGATTACGACCCCAGCGTGCACACGGGCGGGGCAGTGGCCTACTATTACGGCACTTACGATCTGGAAAACGGGATTAGTGAGGCGGCCCAGGGGCTTTATCATGAGGGTAGGGCGGGGTTTGTGGTACACGTGCCCACGCATCATTCGCCGGAAATGGCGCCCGAGGGGATGCACGCGATGACGATCTACACGATTTGCCCGGACCGCTTGAGCGAGGGCACCTGGAGCGAGCGGCGCGTGGAGTTTGCCGACAAGCTGGTGGCGTACGCCGAGGCGCACATCCCCGGTTTGCGCGAGCACACTGTTACGCGCGCAATTATGACCCCCGATGATTTCCACGGGCGGCTGGGGGTGGATCACCACGCGTTTGGCGGTCTGGCGCCCTGGCTGGGGACCAGGCGCATCCCGGCACAGACGCCCATCGCGGGGTTGTGGTTTACCGGACAGCAAGGAGAGAGTGGCGGGGGCACCTATGCAGTGATCATGGCGGCGTATAAGATGGCGAAGAAGATCGCGGGGAAGTAACGTAGCTACTCAGAGGTCGAAGAAAAACCCCAAATTTGAGATGTATGTGGGGTGCGAAGCACCCCACATACATCTCAAATTTGGGCCATTTCCGCCTCTGGTTGAGTAGTTACAAAGTGACAAAATAAAAACCCTAAGGGTCTCCGAAGACCCTTAGGGTTTGGATGGCTGTGACTTACATGTGCTTAATGATGGCCTGGCCGAATTCCGAGCACTTCAGCAGGGTGGCGCCTTCCATCAGGCGGTGGAAGTCGTAGGTGACGGTACCGGCGCCGATGGCCCCTTCCATGCCGCGGATGACGAGGTCGGCGGCTTCGTTCCAGCCCATGTAGCGCAGCATCATCTCGCCGGAGAGGATGACTGAGCCGGGGTTGACCACGTCTTTGCCGGCATACTTGGGGGCGGTGCCGTGGGTGGCTTCGAACACGGCATGACCGGTGTCGTAGTTGATGTTGCCGCCGGGGGCAATGCCGATTCCGCCCACCTGGGCCGCCAGCGCATCGGAGAGATAGTCACCATTGAGGTTCATGGTAGCCAGCACGTCAAAGTCGCGGGCGCGGGTGATGGTCTGCTGGAAGACGATGTCGGCGATGACATCTTTGATGAGCAGTTTTCCCGCTTTGAGGGCAGCATCCTGCTCGGCGTTGGCGGCTTCTTCGCCCTGGGCGGCCTTGGTGCGCTCCCACTGCGCCCAGGTATAAACCTTCCCGGCGAATTCGCTCTCGGCCAGTTCGTAGCCCCAGTTACGGAAGGCGCCCTCGGTGTACTTCATGATGTTGCCCTTGTGCACCAGGGTCAGGTTCTTGCGGTGGTTTTCGAGCGCGTAGCGGATGGCGGCGCGCACCAGGCGGAAGGTGCCTTCCTTGGATACGGGCTTGATGCCAATTCCAGAGGAGTTGGGGAAGCGGATTTTGGCATATTCCTTGGGGAAGGCTTCCTGGAGGAGCTTCTTGAAGGTTTGGACGCCTTCGCTGCCGTTCTCAAACTCGATGCCGGTGTAGATATCTTCGGTGTTTTCGCGGAAGATGACCATATCCACGTACTCGGGATGCTTGACCGGGGAGGGCACGCCCTGGAAGTAGCGCACCGGGCGCAGACAAACATACAGGTCCAGTTCTTTGCGCAGGGCCACGTTGAGCGAGCGGAAGCCGCCGCCGATGGGCGTGGTGAGGGGGCCTTTGATGCCCACCAGATATTTGCGGAAGGCGGCCAGGGTCTCTTCGGGCAGCCAACTGCCGGTTTGGGTGAAGGCTTTTTCGCCGGCCAGCACTTCCAGCCAGGCGATCTTGCGCGTGCCGCCGTAGGCTTTCTCTACGGCTGCGTCCAGCACGGGCTGCGAGGCGCGCCAGATGTCCGGGCCAGTGCCGTCGCCCTCGATGAAGGGCAAGATGGGGTTGGCGGGCACTTGCAGTTTGCCATTGTGCATGGTGATTTTTTCACCGTTGATGTTGCTCATGATTGAATTCCTTTGGGTTTGAATTTATTTCTGAACTGTCCGGCAGACGAGGAATTGGTCACCGCACCTTTTGCCCCAACCGGATAGTGCTTGTTTAGCGGAACTTGATGCGCCTGAACTTCTCTTCGTACTTGGGGTTCTCCGGCGTGCTTTCGGGGGCGCGGCGGCTGCGCATGCGCTCGTCGAGGGCGGCCATGTCGCCGATTTGGGTGACATGGTGGTGCAGGGCCCGAATTTTTTTCTCCCAGGTGGGGGTCACGTCGATGGTGGTGTTGGGCTGCCCGGTGACAGCCAGCCAGACTTCGTTGACCGAGTGCGGGTCGAGGTGTTCGTCGTTGAGCAGCTCGGGGAAGTACAGGGGGTTGCCGGAGGCGGGGAAGACCGCGTCGACCACGATCTGCCCGGCGGCGCGGTGGTCGGGATGGTTGATGTTGTTCTCGCCGAACAACTGGGTGGGGTCGCTGGAAAGCACGATGGTGGGCCGGAACAGGCGAATGACGCGGGCCACGGCGCGCCGGGCAGCCAGGTCGGCGACGAGGTAGCCGTCCTCATAGTCGAGGAACAGGATGCGGCTCACCCCGAGCTCATCGGCGGCGGCGCGCTGCTCGCCTTCACGGGTGCGGGCCAGCTCCACGGGGTCGGCGGTCTGTTCGCGGACGCCCTTATCGCCGCGGGTGAGCAGGCAGTAATGCACGGTGTGCCCGGCGGCGGTCCAGCGGGCCAGGGTGGCGCCGCAGAAAAATTCAGGGTCGTCGGGGTGAGCCAGGATGCACAGGATGGTTTGCGGGGTTTCCCAGCCTTCGGGCTGCAGGATGGTGAGGGGTGTGGTCATCGGTGGGACGTGCCTTTCATGTGAGACATTTCTGGGCGAATTATACCCCGTGGAGAAATAATCTGCGAATAAGAGCTTATCCACGAATTTCAAGAGAAGAGATTATCCGCGAACCCTGGCACTTGCATCCAGGGCAAGTGTGGGCGCGAATGGAGGAAAAAAGAAAGGGATTCTCCACGAATGACACGAATTACACGAATGATGCGATAAAGGGAAAAGGATTGAATGAAAAGAAGGGAAGAAACGGCAACGACCACAGTAGTAGCGGGCAATTGGATAATCACCCTTGACATTAGAGTTAGCTCTAATATTAGAATGAGAGAGGGTGATCATTTAATGGGTTGCTTTGCAGCCCATTCGCTAAAAAAGACGTTTCAGTGGCAAGTGGAGGCATTCGCATGGATAACTTTCAGTTCAATGTAGGAACCAATATTTTGTTCGGCAAGGGCCAGCTTGAAAAGCTGCCGGCGGTCTTGGAACCGTTCGGTAAGAAGGTGCTGCTGACCTATGGCGGCGGGAGCATCAAGCGCATGGGGCTGTATGACCGCGTCAAGGCGCTGCTGGCCGACTTTGAAGTGTTTGAGCTGGGCGGCATCGACCCGAACCCGCGGGTGGAGAGCGTGGAAGCCGGGGCAAAAATCTGTCGGGAACAGCAGATCGATGTGATCCTGGCGGTCGGCGGCGGCAGCACCATCGACTGCTCGAAAGCTATTGCCGCGGCGACCTTCTACGATGGCGACGCCTGGGAGATGATTAAGAAAGTCAATAATCCCATGATCGGCCGAGCTGCGATTACCAAAGCGGTGCCCCTGTGCACCGTTTTGACCCTGGCGGCCACCGGCAGCGAGATGAATTCGGGCAGCGTGATCTCTAACCTGCAAACAAAGGAAAAAGTCGGTTTCTCCAGCCCGCTTCTTCTGCCCAAGTGTTCCATCCTGGACCCAGAGTATACCTTTACCGTTCCGGCCAACCAGACGGCTGCCGGGGCTGTGGACATTATGTCGCACATATTAGAGGTGTATTTCAATCCCAGCCCGGCCTATGTCGCCGACAAAATCAGCGAAGGTTTGCTAAAGACAGTCATCGAATACGCTCCGGTTGCAATGAAAGAGCCGGAGAATTATGAGGCCAGGGCTAACTTGATGTGGGCGGGCACCCTGGCGCTCAACGGCCTGTGCGCCGCCGGGCGGGCCGGGCAAGCCTGGACCATTCACCCCATCGAACATGAGCTTTCTGCCTACTACGACATCACGCACGGCGTTGGGCTGGCCCTTTTGACGCCCCGCTGGATGCGTTACGTGCTGGACGATCAAAACGTGGAACAGTTTGTGAAATACGGTGTGAATGTGTGGGGAATCGATGCGAGCCTGGATAAATTCGAGATCGCGAAGAAGGCCATTGACGCCACTGAACAGTTCTGGAAAGGCCTGGGCATTCCGATGACGCTTTCGGAGCTGGGCATTGGGGAAGAAAACTTTGCCGCCATGGCCGCGAACGCCGTGCAGAGCGGCTGGTTGCAATACGCTTACAAGCCTTTGAGCCAGGAAGATGTTGTGGCGATTTTGAAGATGTGCCTTTAGGGTTCAGTAATAACCCCGAAAGAATATAGAGGTCGCGCGAAGCGCGACCTCTATATTCTTTCGGGGTTATTTTTTCAGGCGCTCCAGGTACTTTTTGCGGAACTTGGCCACTTTGGGGGCAACGACCATCTGGCAGTAACCCTGGTCGGGGTTGCGGGCAAAATATTCCTGGTGATACTCCTCGGCGGGGTAGAAAGGCGGCGCGGATGTTAGCTCGGTGACGATGGGGCGGCCCCAAAGGTTCTGGGCGTTCAGCTCGGCGATGAGGGCTTCGGCAACGGCCTTTTGCTCCTCGGAGTGGTAGAAGATGACCGAGCGGTATTGCGTGCCCACGTCGGCGCCCTGGCGGTTGAGGGTGGTGGGGTCGTGAATGGTGAAGAAGACTTCCAGGATTTCACGGAAGGTGACTTGGGTAGGGTCAAAGGTAACCTGAACAACCTCGGCGTGACCGGTGTTTCCACTGCACACATCCCGGTACGATGGGTTGCGCATGCGCCCGCCGGCGTAGCCCGAGACGACATCGGTGACGCCGCGCAGGTCGTCGTAGACGGCCTCCAGGCACCAAAAACATCCGCCTCCCAGGGTAGCAAGTTCAAGGTTTTGAGAGTCCATGCGGTACATCCTTTTCCAAAAGGAGAGATTAACGCTAAGATTTATCGTGGTTATCATACCCACAATTGGATTTTTGCGCAAGGCGGGAGGACTGGGGTATCAGGGTAAACGTATCCTATGTCAGATATTCTACAATTTTTGTAAAGCCGAACTACTTTGACACTGCCACATTTCACATTTGGGCTTGAACCCCCACCCCCGCCCCTCCCCGCTGCCAAACAGCTTGGAAAATTCAGTTCATGAGCGGGGAGGGGGGAAAGATTTCGCAAAAGTGAGGGGCTGAAAGCCCCTCACTTTTGCAGAATTCTTTCCCTCCCCCGGCAAAGTGCCTGGCTGATCCAGGATCTTGGTGGCCGGGGGAGGGTAGGGTGGGGGAAATACCTAAAATATTGCGAAAGGACACGAGATTTTTAGAACAAAAATCCATGATGCGTTTACCCTGACCGGGGTGTCCAGGCTTTTCCGGTGCAGACCGCCTTCCTCAAATGTGTGGAGAAGAAGGGTTATGGCTGGAAGGTGAAGGCGTCGATCTCTTGCCCGGCAAGGTCGATGACGCGGGCCTGGGCTTGCTCGGCGGTCACATCAACGACCACGAAATGGTGCGTGGAAGCCTGAACGAGGCTGCCCGGCTCCAATTCGGCAAAGGCATGCAGAGGGGCGCCGCCACCGCCGCTGACGATGTAGGTGACACCGTTGACCTCGAGGCGTTCATACTGGTGAGCGTTGCCTGAGAACACGGCGGTTACCCCGGCCTGTTCAAATAGGGGAGCCAACTCGTTGCGCAGATTGACTTCGGAGGGATCTTCGCTCATCGAACTGTGGATGGGAATGTGGAACGTCACAAAGAGGAAAGAGGGCCGCGGACGGGCCAGCTCGGCTTCCAGCCACATGCGCTGGTCGCCGCCGGGCCCGAGGGAGGAGTTAACATAGCCATCCACCTCCAGGACGATGAAGCGGGCCGGGCCGTAGTCAAAGGAATACCAGCGCTCGTTGTTGGGCAGGTGGAAAATCTCGTAATACATCTGGGCGTCTTCTTCGTGATTACCCAAGGCGGGGTAGAAGATTGCAGAACGAAGGAGCTGGGCCTGGAGGCTGAAGAAGTGGTTCCAAAAGCCTCGATCGCGACCGTTCCCCACCAGGTCGCCCAGGTGCAGGACGACATCGGGGGCTGCCGAGGCCATTTGAGCGACAATTTGAGTCTGCTCCACCTCATTGCTTTGCGTGTCGCCGACCACGGCAAAACGGAAGGCCTGGGTCGAATCACCGGGCGTGGTGAAGGTGGAGAGGGTGTCTTCGCGGGAAATGCGGTAATGGTAGCGTGTGGCTGGGCTTAAGCCGGTGAGTTGAATGGCGTGGTGTTGGGATTCGGCTGTCTCGGTAGCGATTGTTCCCAGGGTTTCATCCATGCCGTATTCGACAAAGCCGGCAAAGGCTTCCTCGGTGTCCCAAACCACCCAAATGGAATCGGGTTGGGCAAATTGCAGGTAAGGACCGCGCAGGACACTCTTGAAGGGCGAGAGGTCGGCAGTCGGAGCCTGGGGAGGCGGGGAGGTTGGCTCGACAGTCGGCGCAGCTGTGGGCTCGGGAGTGGCGGTGGGCGTTGCAGTGGGCGAGGGCAGCGGCGTGCTTGTAGCAGTGGGAAGCGGGGTCTCGGTGGCAGCAGGTGTGACGCTGGCAACCACCAGCGAGGGCGGAAGTCCTCCGCAGCCGGCCAGAAGCAGCCCGGCGAGCAAGCACAAGAGCACGGGGCGAGGGTTCATTTTGGACCTCAAGAGTCGGTCAACTCCCGGAGGATGGCTAACGCGCGGGGAGCGTCGGCGGCGAAGTCGTTGAAGCCTGCTTCCAGGCTGAGGCGGGCGCTATACCCGGCCCGTTTGAGCGCGCCAGTGAAAGCGCGGAAATCGTCTTCCATGACAGCGGGGAAGAAGCGACCCTCCAGGCGGGCAAAGTGGGCATGGCGCAGATAGTCGCGAGCCGTCACGGCAATGCCGTAGTCGTCGCCGTCTTTGGCCATGTGATAGTGATCGAGGAGCAGGCCCACGTTGGGGTGATTGACCAGCTTGGCCAGGGTGACGCCCTCTGCGCCGGTCTGGAGGATGTTGCTCTCGGCGCGGTTGAGCGGCTCGATAGCCAGGGTGATGCCGTTGCGCGCCGCAATCGGCCCGGCGGTGCGCAGCATGTCGACGAGTTGTAGGAAGGCTTGCTCGGGCGGGAAGCCTTCGGGGACGTTGCGGGCTCCGGCGCTGCCGAAGACGACCACCTGGGCGCCGAGTTGAGCGGCGCGGCCCAGGGCCAGATCGAGGTAACCCACGATGGCGGGGCGGTCGACCTGCGGGCCGGTGAGGCGCAACGTGCCGGGAAACATGACGTTACAGGCTTCGCAGGGCAGGCCGGAGGCGCGAACCGAGTCCAGCAAGCCGGAGAATTCAGCTTCGTTCAAAGCCGCTACCCGCGAGAGGGGCAGTTCGATGTAGTCAAAGCCGGCCAGTTTGGAGGCCGCCAGCAGGTCAAACTCGCGCCCGTCGGCGTTTTTTGCTGTGATGTATCCGCACATACCCAGTTTCATGGTAAATCTCCTTGATCAGGATGTTGCGTTTCCTCTCCTTCGCGGGGTTGAAAACCCTTGCTCAGGTCGAAGAAGCCCTTCGGGCTGATTCTAGCATAGATTAAGGCGGGGTAAGCATCGATTGGGAGCCGTTTTGTTCCCTCACCCGCGCCGTCCGAGCCCGGCGCGACCTCTCCCGAAGGGAGAGGTGAGGCATAATAGGAGATTCGTAACTACTCAGCCAGAGGTGGAAGAAACCCGATTTTGATGTGTGCGTGGGGTGCTTCGCACCCCACGCACACATCAAAATCGGGAGCTTTCCCCACCCTCTGAGCAGTTACGGAAATTCTAGGGAGGAAACCCTGAAGATGCGAGTAAAATGGAAGGGAAGGAGCGTATATCATGAAGACTTACCCCATCCCGATGATTCCTGGCCCGGTGAGCGTTCCGGCGGATGTGCTGGCGGCTTACCAGACCGATTTCGGCTCCGGTGATTTGGAGCCGGAGTTTCTTGAATTATATAACCGCACCGAGGCCAACTTGCAAGCCATTTTGGGGACCCGCAACTCGGTGGCGATCCAGACGGGCGAGGGCATGCTGGCGCTGTGGTCGGCGCTGAAAAGTTGCATCCGCCCTGGCGAGCGCGTGCTGGCCCTGGCGACGGGCGTATTTGGCTACGGCATTGGCGACATGGCCCGTTCCATTGGGGCCGAGGTGCGCACGCTGGGCCTGCCTTACGATGAAACTTTCCACGATTGGGACGCCGTTGAAGAGGCTATTGCGGCGTTCAAGCCCAAGATGATCACGGTTGTGCATTGTGAAACACCCTCGGGAACGCTGAACCCGCTGGCGGAGCTGGGCGCATTGAAGCGGACCCACCATGTGCCGCTTCTATATATAGACTCGGTAGCAGCATTGGGCGGTGTGCCGTTGGAGACGGATGCCTGGGGCATCGACCTGCTGCTGGGCGGCTCGCAGAAGGCGCTCTCGGTGCCGCCGGGGATGTCCTTTGTGGCCATCAGTCCGGCGGCCTGGGAGATCATTGCCGAGGTGAGCTATGTGGGTTACGACGCGCTGCTGCCCTTCCGCACGGCGCAGCAGGATTTCTACTTCCCGTACACACCTTACTGGCACGGCATGGCGGCTTTGAACGCGGGCGCGGAACGCATTCTGGCCGAGGGGCTGGAGGCGTGCTTTGCGCGCCACGAGCGCGCCGCTCAACGCTGCCGGGCGGGGATTATAGAATTGGGGTTGGAGTTGTTCCCCGCGTTGGGGGCTGTGCCTTCGCCCACGGTGACGGCGGTGAAGGTGCCCGAGGCGATTGACTGGACGGAACTGGATGCGCGCTTCCGAAAGGCCGGGTTGGCGGTAGGGGGTAGCTACGGGCCGCTGGCGGGCAAAGTTTTCCGCCTGGGGCACATGGGCACGCAGGCCGATGTAGCGCTGGTGGAGCGGGCGCTGGCGGTGATCGCCGGGGCGATTTAAACCGGAGGGCACTTCCGTTCCTTGTGCCTACCTTTCTAGCAAAGGCAGGTACGTGGTTGGGATGGTGAAGCCAACCCTGGCGCCGCGCAAGAGATGGGCAGTAGATGCTACACCGGGGGCGACGCGTAGACGATACGTGGTGTTCGTGTTGTCGATCACTACGGGAGGATCCACGGCGATGGTGATCGTTTGAAGAGCAATCGATGTACCTGAACTGCCCGCGCTTTCCAGGACTGTGAAGATCTCGGTTTCAGGATTATATGATCTCAGGCTGAGAGAGAAGTTGCTTGCGTCGTTGTCTTCTACAAAAAAGACCACTTCGGTGATGGTAGCGCCCTGCGGCAGATGCAATTCAACATTGAGGGAAAAGCCGCCCACGGGTAATGCGGTGGCGTAGATTGCCCCGCCAAGGGCCGAATAAGTTAAGGTGGAGGCGGAGGGTTGAAAGGCTGTACCCGAATAGGTGCGGTAATGAGTGCCGGGAGTTGTGGGGACAGCTTGAATGGAGACCGCATCGGGGTCATTGCCTCCTACCACAATCTGCCGACCTTCTTCCCAGATGGTCTCGGGGCCGGTCTGCGCTTCGGAGGGCTGGAGGGAGGTGCTGGTTAAGACCAGGGCCATCAAGATGGCGACAGCAATTTGCATTTTGCGAAGGGGGCGAGCGATACGGATGTTCATTGGGTCTCCAAAAATCAATTCTGTGAATAGAACCACCGTGCATAGGCTGGGATTTCCTATGCGCGGTGGTGGTTGTTTCCCGTGATGACGCGATCTACGGGGTGGTGAAATCCGGGAGGGCGGCGTCCTCCTGCAAGTACACCAGGGTGGTGGGCAGTTTGATCTCCCATTCTTCCACAAGGCAGGGATGCTCGCCTTCGGGCGTGCATTCGGCCAGTTCTCCGTCGATGTCGGAGCCGGTGTCGGATTTAAGCTCGTCCACGATGGAGATGAACAACGGGTCGTCGAGGGTGGGGGGCGTGCCGCCGTTCCAGATCTCGTTGGTGTTCATGTAATGAAGGACGGTCTCGTTGTAAGCGGGGTGGACGGGGACGATGACCCGGGCGGCCCCGGCGCGGAGAAAGTCGATGAACTGCGGGTCGGTGTCGGTGAGCGGGAAGGTGAGGTTCCAGCGGGCTTTGCGGCCCCAGAAGTAGGGGTAGAAGCGGTAGGTGAGGTTGTTCCACTCGAAGGCCTGCTCGAAGAACTGCAAGATGCGCCCCTCGACCAGGGCCTCGGCGTTGTTGAACTCGGGATAGCCGTACTGCCCATTCGCCTGCATGGCGTTGAACATTTCATTGAAGCGCCAGGTTCCGGCCACGCGGGTGCGGGCGAAGTTGTTGGTGAGCAGGCGCAAGGCGCCTTTCTTTAGCTCGTCCTTCTCGATCTTGCGATTGAACTCGGGGTTGCGCCCCTGGATGTCTACACCCGCCTGGATTTGGGCGGCGGAAACCTGCTCGTTGTAATCGGCCAGAGCGCGCTGGTAGGCGTCCATGATGGCGGCGTAGGTTTTAAGCTGCCAGGCCTTTTTGGTCTCTGCCTTCAACTCGCAGATGGCGACCACATTGACGTGGAAGGCTTGCATCCATCCTTTGACCGAGATGGGGATGATGCCTTCCAGGCCGGAGGCAACCACCGAACCCCAGGGCTCTCCGGCGATGAAGGTTTCGAGGAAGAAGCCTGAGCCGGAAATGCCCTGGTAACCTCGCTGCCCGAAAACATCCACGCACTTATAGCCTGCCGGAACCTGGAGTTTTTCGGCGGTTTTTGCATACGAGGCGTTTTCGGTGGTGCCGGTCGATTCGGCAAAGGCTGCCGAGACGCGCACGGTTTCAGCGGGATAAGGGTCGACGTCCTGGACGTTGTACTTGGCGACGTAATAGTTGATGTTGGATTTGTTCAGGTCGTCGGGTTGCAGTTTTCGCCCGTAGACCATCGGCTCTTCGGGCTTTTCCAGGGTGACGCCTTCGAGGGGCTGGTTGGATTGCAAGTGCAAGTAGAAGGCCGCCGGTTCGGGGACGATGAACTCGATGAGCAGGCGCTTGCCGTAGTTGATCAGGCGCGCTTTGTAGTACTTGTCGACCCAGCGGTAAATGCCGATGACATGACCGCTGCCCAGCTTGTTGTCGAAGCCATGTTCATTACGCTCTTCGAAGCGCTCCAGGGTGCGGCGGGTGCGCTCTTCGCGCGAGCGCTGCATGATGCGCGAGACGGATTTCTCAGTGATCTCTTTGGCGAAGTCTGAGGCGGTTTTGGAGGACTCGGAGGAGGACTGGTCGAGGGCGAAATCGGCATGGGCGGTAACCGAGACCGGCCCGTAACTAGCGGTGACCGACACCCCGGCATCCAGGCTCATCTTGTTCTCGATGGTGCTTTGGGCCTCTTTGTGCAGTTCGAAGCGCTCGGTGGTTTGCAGGTCTTTCTCGCTTTCCTCAATGCGTTCGGTTTCGGTGATGATGATCTCTTCGGTTTCGCGGATGCGGCTGTGCATGCGCGTCTTGAATTCTGACTTGAGCACGTTTTCGATGTGAGCCACCTCTCCGGCGGTGTAGCGCAGTAGTTCCTGGCGCACCACCAGCAGGTCGCCAATGCCCAGGGGCTGGATGCCACGAGCCGTTGCGGTGGTGGGATCGATCGCTTCCGCGGCGGGCAGATAGGGCAGGATATAGAGACCGGGCACGGCGGCTTCTTTGAGCAGCATCTCAAATTTGGGGCTGCTGCGCACGGACTGCACGGCTCCCTGGGGCAAGGAGGTGAGAAAGTTGGAGACCAGGTTGTATTTCTCGACTTCCAATTCGCCCACCAGATCACCCAATTCCATCTCGAGCAAATTGGATTTGCGGGCTGAGAGCAGCTTTTGTGTGGCGGCGCTGAGGTTCTTCTTGCCAAATTCCTCAAACACCCAGGGGGATTTCCTGGGCACCAGTTCTTCGCGCTGCTCGAGGAGTACCTTGCGCGGGGCGGCGTTGGCGGCTCGGGATGCGCCCGCAGGCGTGTCGTCTGCCAGGGGGCGTTCCACCAGCGTGGGCGGCAGGGCCACCACCCGCGAGGCGACATGGACTTGCTGAGCCTTATAGAGGCGGTCGTTGTTGCGCAGTTCGGCGGCGGCTTTGTTGAGGGCGGTCACCTGGTTGTGCAGCGTGTCCAGCTTCGCCAGGGTTTCCTTTTTCTCGCGCTCGTCTTTGGGCTGCTGCCGAGAGGGCAAGCCGGGCAGCAGGCTGGGAGGGATGAGCAAGCGCACGGCGGCGATCTCGGCAGGCGAGAGGGGCTTTTCTTGGGCGGGCTGCCTGGCTACCAGCTCGAGGAAGTGCAATGCGCGCAGCCCTTCGTAGACGGTCCCGCGCTCGTCGGGCTTTTCCTCGGGAACCAGGGTGTGAGCGTAGAGGCGATCCCACAGGCTGTCCTTCAACTGTCGAAATTCACGGCTTTTCAGGTATTCATTCAAGTCGCTGTCGAGCAGATTTTTGAGTTTTGCGCGGGCCTTTTCGGCTGTGGGCTGGTCTTCTACGCCGCGAACCGCATGAAGAACGACTTCCAGGGCCTTGAGGTCCAGGTCGTTTTGCGCCAGGCGCTTGCGGGCCAGCTCGGCGGCTTTCTGACGGGCGTCGGAACCTTGCACCCGCTCGATGGCGCGGTGGAAGGGTGATTTCTCGGTTGCGTGGTAAGCAGCAAAGCGGCGCTCAATTCGGCCTGCGGGTGCGCGGTGCACGGGCCGGGCATTGACAAAGCGAAACACTTCTTCGGGTTTCATACAAACGAACTCCTTATCGAATCAACGGATGCGGTTGATAGAAGCATGGGATTACGGGCCGGGGGCAACGCAGGTGAAGGCAGGTTTGTATAGACCGTAGCGGCGGCCTTCGGGGTCAAAAGTGAAGCCCATGTAGTTCTTGTAGAAGGTAAAATGCGGCCCAAAGTTCTTGTACACGTTCATCAAGGGCAGGGGGCCGGTATCGTATTCGGAGTAGGTGCCCATCACGCCGCCGTAAGCTTTGACCCCCGCGGCAACCGCGATGTGGTGGGTGTAGGCGGCGGTGGTGACGCGGCAGATGAAGAGCTTGATGAGCTCAAATTTGAGGACAATCTTCTTGCGGTCGGGGAAGGGCCCGCCCAATTCTGGCCGCAGGTAGGTTTCCAGGACGTCGGCATGGTTGGCGCGAAAATTCTTGAAGGTGAATTCTTTTTTGTCGTCCAGGCCGCGGTTTTTGTAGGAAGGGTGGTGTTCGACCTTATGGAGAATTTCGTGCACTACGCGTGGGAAGGCGCAGCCCCAGATCCAGACGTAGCCGTCGGTGGCAAAGGCCTTTTTGAATTCAGCCAGAGCGGCAGCATCCATGGTGGGGGTGGTGAAGTCTTTGATGCGCGGGTCGAAGTCATCGGGGTCGCGCGCACCGGCGGGCAGGGGCGTGTCGACAGGGGTGGTGGCAGGGGGGATGATGGTGCTGACCACCCCGTTGTCGTAGCTGTTGACCAGAATCGGCCCGCCGTGCCAGGCGTGGGAGAAAAAGCTGAGTTCCACCAGCGTGCCTGGGTCGTCTTTGCCGATCTGGCGGACGGCCTGGTAGATATCCAGGACAGACATCAAGCCACGCTGTCCGTCTTTGAACTTGTAATGGGCTGTGCCGGCGACCACTGTGCGGTCATAATTGGCCTTGCCGACCGGTTTGAAGGGGGTGGCGCTGGAAAGTTTTTCGGTTTTCTTGCCCGAAGGGTAGGTGACCTCGTGGGTGAGGACTTCACCTTTGGAAAAATCGTAGATGATGAAACGCAGATCTTCTTTTTTGCGATTGGCGAGGATGATGCGCTTGGCGCGGTTATTACAAAATAACCGGAAATTGACCCCCTTGAATTCGTAATCCAGCCCAGCTACCAGGACATATTGCTTCATCCGATGGCGCTTCCTTATGCTTGCAGGCGAGATATGAATAATATAGATTAAAATTATCTATAATATCCACAAAGGATTATACTCTTTTGAATTAAAAAGGCAAGCAGGAGTTTTGAAGTTCATTGGGAATCGGCGTGGTTAGATCCGCATTTTGGGGTGTGAGAGTGGCGAAGCCACTCTCACACCCCAAAATGCGGTTACCAAAGAGCCAGTTTCGAGGTGGGGATGTCCACGGATGAGTATATTCCGTGAGCCGTTGAAGGATGAAAAGAATAGTGGTTGTATATACTTCGTCCAATGCAGGCTGAGGGCGAATATGTTACACTTTTGGGTACAAGCGTACTGTCAGATCATACCCGTTAATGAAATGAAAGGATTCGCTCATGTATCATGCTCAACGTTGGACGTTGGAGAAGATCAAGGACCGCCTTGATCTCATTGCGCCGCTGGTGTACCGCAAAAGCGAGGCGCTGCCCGCCTTCCGCTTCACCCGGCTGGAAAGCCCGGTGAGCCCGCCGCCCGTGGGCAAAGATGTGGACGACTCAAACTGGGCTGAGATCCGCCCCTTTGACTACTGGGGCACCTGGTTCACTGATTTTGTGCTGCGCAGCAGCTTCAGCGTGCCCGCCGATTGGGATTCTTCCCGACCGGCGGCCTTGTTTCTGCCAATTGGCGAGGCGGGGGATTTCAGCCACCCCGAAGCGCTGGCTTACATCGATGGCAAGCCCTTTGCGGCTTGCGACCGCCACCACCAGGAGATTCTCCTGGATGATTCCTGGCGGGATGGCAAGACCCACGTCCTGGCGCTGCACGGCTGGACCGGGTTGGGGGGCTTTGCCAACGGCGAGATGATGAGCAAGCTGTTCATGCGCATGTGCCAGGTGGTGCAAATCGATCCGCCTACGCGCGACTTTTTGGCCCTGGCGCGCACCGCGCGCGAGACCGCCGCGAACCTGGACGCCAACAACCCGGCCCGGGCGCGCTTGCTCAACGCGCTGAATGAGGCTTTCAATGTGCTGGAGACGCGCGACCCGCTGGGGGATGCGTTCTATGCCAGCGTGAAGCCCGCCCTGGCGGCGTTGAAGGCGGGGCTGGCCCAGGCCGGCGACCCGCAAGACGTGGTCATCCATGCCACCGGGCACGCGCACATCGACGTGGCCTGGCTGTGGACGCTGGGCCAGACCCGGCGCAAGTCGGAGCGCACCTTCCAGAACGCGCTGCGCCTGATGGAGCAGTTCCCCGATTATCACTTCAGCCAGTCGCAGCCGCAGTTGTACGAGTTCATCCGCCAGGATCAGCCCGAGCTGTTTGAGGGGATTCGCCAAAAGGTGGCCGAAGGGCGCTGGGAGCCGATGGGCGGCATGTGGGTGGAAGCGGACTGCAACCTTTCGGGGGCCGAGTCGCTGGCGCGGCAGTTCCTGTTGGGGCGCAATTACTTCCGCAAGTATTTCGGTGAAGGCGCCGACAGCCCGCTGCTGTGGCTGCCGGACGTGTTCGGCTACGCCTGGGCCCTGCCGCAATTGATCAAGCAGGCCGGGTTGAAGTACTTTATGACCATCAAGATCGGCTGGAGCCAGTACAACCGCCTGCCCTATGATACTTTTATGTGGCAAGGCATTGACGGCACGCAGATTTTGACCCACTTCTCCACGGTGAAGGAAGAGGGCAGCCCGTTTGCCAGCACCTATAACGCCATGGCCAACGCCAAGGAAGCGCTGGGCACGTGGAGCAACTTCCAGCAGAAAGAGCTGCACAAAGATCTGCTCATGGCTTACGGCTTTGGGGATGGCGGCGGCGGTCCGACCCGCGAGATGCTGGAAAACATCGAGGTGATGGGCGAGATGCCCGGCCTGCCGCAGGTGAAGCAGTCCAGCGTGCGCAAGTTCTTTGAGAGCATCGAACCGGCCAAATCCAGCCGGATGATGCCCGTGTGGAACGGAGAGTTGTACCTGGAATATCACCGCGGCACTTATACCACCCAGGCGCGCAACAAGAAGGCCAACCGCAAGAGCGAATTCCTGATGCACGACAGCGAATTCCTGGCGGTGTACGCCGCGCTGCTGGACCCCAATTACGCTTACCCGGCCCCCGAGTTCACGCAGGCCTGGCAGACCATCTGCCTCAACCAGTTCCACGACATCATCCCCGGCTCGAGCATTGGGCCGGTGTATGAGGAGTCTCTGGCGCAGTACGCACAGGTTGCCCAGGATATGGCTGAAGTAAAAGAGGGCGCCCTGCGCTCGCTGGCAACCCGCTTGGGCGGGGACGTGCTGCTGGCCAACCCGGCGCCCTTTGCGCGCCACGACCTGGCCTTTGTGCCTGGTGAGAGCAAGGGCGGATTAGAATTGAACGGCAAGGCGCTGGACACCCAGGTGGTGGAAGGCGGCTTGCTGGTGGACGCGGGCGAACTGGCTCCCTATTCGGTGGCTGCCCTCACGGCTGCCGCGGGCAAGCCCGCCCAGGCCCCGGCAGTGGGCGATGCGCATGTGCTGGAGAACGACCTGCTGCGCGTAGAGTTCAACCAGGCCGGAGATATTACCCGCGTGTATGATAAGGCTGCCGGGCGCGAGGTGCTGCCCGCCGGGGCTGTGGCCAACCAGTTGCTGGCCTTCGAAGACCGCCCCAAGGACTTCGACGCCTGGGACATTGATATCTATTACGACGACAAGACCTACTTGGCCGAGCCGAAGGCCGCCTTCAAGGTGCTGGAGGCCGGGCCGCTGCGCCGGACGGTGGAGATCAAGCGGCGCATTATGAACAGCGAGGTGACCCAGCGGATTTCGCTGCGGCGCAATTCGGCGCGCCTGGATTTCGACACCAGCGTGGATTGGAAGGAACGCCATACCATGCTCAAGGTGGCCTTCCCGGTGGACGTGCTGGCCCCGCAGGCAACCTATGAGATTCAGTGGGGCAATGTGCAGCGGCCCACGCACCGCAATACGAGTTGGGATTGGGCGCGCTTTGAAACCTGCGCGCACAAGTGGGTGGACCTCTCGGAAGGCGATTACGGGGTGAGCCTGCTCAACGATTGCAAGTATGGGCACGACATTCACGACAACGTCATGCGCATCACCCTGCTGCGCTCGCCGACCATGCCCGACCCGGCTGCCGATTTGGGCACGCACCAGTTCACCTACAGCCTGTACCCGCACAGTGGAAGCTGGGACGAGCGCGTGCAGGCCGAGGCCTACGCGCTGAACGACCCGATTGTGGTCTACCGGGCGGAGAAGGGCGCGGCGGTCCAGCAAGCGGGCCTGGAAGCGCTTGTGAGCGCGTCGAGTCCGAACTTGGTGGTGGAAACGATCAAGCAGGCCGAAGATGGCGATGGGATCGTGGTGCGCTTGTATGAGAGCCGCCGCAGCCGCGGCCCGGCAGCGCTGCGCTTTGCCTTCCCGGTGAAGGCGGCCTGGGAGACGAACCTGCTGGAGGAAACCGAGCGCGAGCTGGAAGTGGCTGGCAACGAGGTGCGCTTTGACGTGCGCCCGTTCCAGATTTTGACGGTAAAAGTGAAGCGAGGGTGACCCCCTCCCCGGCCCTCCCCCATTTTCTTTGAAAATGGGGGAGGGAGCGGACGCCTCTGTTCCTCCCCCTGACACCCCTACGGGTGGCCGAAGCGGCGGGGGGAGGGAGGAAGAAAGGAAGACAACATGAAAATTACCGTGATTGGCGGGGGATCGACGTACACCCCGGAATTGGTGAATGGCTTCCTGGCGCGGGTGGAAACGCTGCCGGTGAAGGAATTGTGGCTGATGGATGTTGACCCCGAGCGGCTGGCAGTGGTGGGCGGGTTTGCCCAGCGCATGGTGAAGGCCAAGGGCTTGCCGTTCAAGGTGGTGCTGAGCACCAACCAGCGCGAGAGTATCGCGGGGGCCAGCTACGTGACCACGCAACTGCGGGTGGGGATGATGCCCGCCCGGCGCGGGGACGAGTACCTGGGCCTGCGCCACGGCTTGATCGGCCAGGAGACGACCGGTGTGGGCGGCATGGCCAAGGCCCTGCGCACCATCCCGGTGATTTTGAGCATCGCCGATGACATTCGCCAGACGGCCCCGGGGGCGCTGCTGGCTAACTTTACCAACCCGGCCGGGTTGGTGACCGAGGCCCTCAACCGCTACGCGAGCGACATCCAGGCGGTGGGAGTGTGCAACGTGGGCATCACCACCAAGATGCACATGCTGGAGCGGCTGGAGGAGAAGTTGGGCACGAAGATTGAGGATCACCGGGCGGAGTTGAAAACCCTGGGCCTCAACCACCTGACCTGGCATTATGGCTTCACCGTGGACGGCGAGGAGATGTGGCCGCATATCTTCCCGGCGTTTTTGGAAGAACAGCGCAAGGAAGAGCATCCCGAATGGGACGTGCGCACACTGGAGGTGTTGGGGATGATCCCCAACTACTACTTGCAGTATTTTTACTACACCGACAAGAAGTTGGAAGCGCAGAAGAAGTGGCCGCCCTCGCGGGCCGAAGAAGTGATGTCCATTGAGGAAGACCTGCTGCGCGAGTACGCGGACCCGGCCCTAACCGAGCCGCCCGCCGATTTGATGAAACGCGGTGGAGCGTATTACTCGACGCTGGCGACGCAGTTGATCGACTCGCATTACAACGACCTGGGACAGGTGCACGTGGTGAACACGCGCAGCAACGGGGCCGTAGAGGGCTGGCCCGCCGATTGGGTGGTAGAGATTCCGGCCAAAGTGGACGCGAAAGGCATCCACCCGCTGCCCGCCAAACCCTTGCCCCCGGCTTGCTTTGCGCTGGTGGCGGCGGTGAAGATGTTCGAGCTGCTGACGGTGGAGGCGGCGGTGAAGGGTGACCGCAGCGCGGCTTATCAAGCCCTGCTGGCCAACCCCATCGGCCCGAAGGCGGACAAGGTGGAGGCGGTGCTGGACGATCTGCTGGAATCCAACCGCCAATGGCTGCCGCAATTTTTTCGATAAGATTCTCCACGAACCCTGGCACTTGCATCCAGGGCAAGTGTTACACGAATTTCACGAATTTTAAAGAAAAGGAAAATCTCTTCACATTCGTGTCATTCGTGTAATTCGTGGAAAAAATTTGGTTGTTCATAACAGGCCCTGAGGTGCAACAATGAAAATTGGTATCGTCGGTGGGACGGGGAATATTAGCGAGGGCATTGTCCGGCTGCTGGTGCGGCAGGGGCACGACGTGGTGTGCGTGAACCGCGGGGCGCGCAAGCCCGTGCCGGAAGGCGCGCGGCTGCTGCTGTGCGACCGCATGGAGCGCGAAACCTTCGAACAAAAGATGCAGGCCGAGAAGTTCGATGCGGCCATCGATATGATCGGCTTTGGACCCGAGGACGCCGCCTCGAGCCTGCGGGCCTTCCGCGGGGTGGGCGTGTTCGCGCAAACCTCCACGGTGTGCACTTACGGAATCGAGTACGACTTCCTGCCGACGCGGGAGGGTGACCGGCTGCGGCCCATCACTGCTTACGGGCGCAATAAGGCCGCCGCGGATGCGCTGTTCCTGGAGGCCTACTACCGCGAGGGCTTCCCGGTCGTGATCATCAAGCCTTCCACCACCTACGGCCCGCAGCAAGGCCTGGTGCGGCAGGTGGCCTGGGACTTTTCCTGGATTGACCGCATCCGCAAGGGCAAGCCGATTTTGGTGGTGGGCGACGGCAATGCCTTGCACCAGCACCTGCACGTGGACGACGCGGCCCTGGGCTTCGCGGGCGTGCTGGCCAACCCGGCCTGCGTCGGGCAGATTTACAACCTGGTGCGGCGCGAGTGCGTGACCTGGGCCGAATATCACCGCACGGCGATGAAGGTGCTGGGGCGCGAGGTGGAGTTGGTGGGGGTACCCTTTGCCGATCTCAAGACTTTTGACATCCCGGGGTTTGGCATCACCGAGGAAATTTTTGCCCACCACGTCTTCTACTCGCCCGAGAAGTTGATGCGCGACGTGCCGAGCTTCCAGCCGCGCGTTTCGCTGGAAGCAGGCATGGCGCAGGTGATCGAGGCCATGGACCGCGACGGGCGCATCCCTGACTCGGATACGCTGACCTGGGAAGACGAGATCATCGGGCGGCAAATGCAGGTGAGGAAACAGGCATGAGCATCTTTTTGGGCGTGGACGGCGGCGGCACCAAGACCCACGCGCTGCTTGCCAACGAGCGCGGCGAGGTGCTGGGCTTTGGGGCGGGCGGCCCCGGCAACTGGGAGGGGGTGGGCGTGGAAGGCATGACCGCCTCACTGCAGGACGCGGTGGGCGGGGCGCTGAAGGCGGCAGGGTTGGAGGTGGGCGCGATCGACGCGGCGGGAATGGGCTTGGCGGGATACGACTGGCCCTGCCAGAAAGAGATGATCCTGGGGGGCATTGCCCCGCTGGGCTTGACCTGCCCGCTGGAAATTGTCAACGACGCCACGCTGGGCATTTTGGCCGGAACGACGCAGGGCTGGGGCGTGTCGCTGGTTTCGGGCACGGGCAACAACTGCCGCGGCTGGAGCCGCGACGGGCGCGAAGGGCGCGTGGTGGGCGGCATGGGCCACTGGTCGGGCGAGTTCGCCGGCGGCTGGGACATGCTGCAGCGCGCAGTGCGTGCGGTGGTGTTCGAGTGGAACCGGCGCGGCCCGGCGACGGCGCTTTCGGGGGTTTTTCTGGAACTGACCGGCGCCAAAGACCTGTTTGACCTGATCGAAGGGCTGTACGTGAACCGCTACGAGTTGGGCGAATCCGCCATTCTGCGCCTGTTCGAGGTGGCGGCGCAGGGCGACCCGCAGGCGCTGGAGGTGATGCGCTGGGCGGGGCGCGAGCTGGGAGAGATGGCCTGTGGGGTGATCCGCCAGTTGGGGATGGAAGCCGAGGCCGTAGAGGTGGTGCAAATTGGCAGCGCCTGGAAGGGCCACCCGCTGCTGACCCAAACGGCCCGGCGGACGATCCGCAAGGTGGCGCCCAAGGCCCGCCTGCTGCGCTTGAACGCGCCGCCCGTGGTCGGCGGGGTGGTGCTGGCCATGCAGCGGTCAGGGCTGGAGACGGAGGCCGTGCGGAAGAAGTTGATTAAGGGAATGAAGGGAAGATAGCGTTAATACTCTCATCCCATCCTTCTCCCTAAAAGGGAGAAGGGGCAGAGACCTGACAGATTTTTGAAACCTGTCAGGTCTTTGGTTGTAAGAAATTTACATCCTCCTAAAATTAAACTCAATATTATTAAAGATATATATTGACTTTTCTTAATATCCTGCTAGAATATTAAACACAAAGGTGATTTATGCAGACACAAAAACCCCCGATCTGGCCGGTTGTCCGGCGCATGGTGCACATGGCCGGCGGCTTGCAGGCCTGGCTGTATGCGGCATTGGGCATCGATTTGGTGCAGGCCGCGTTGTTAATTTTGAGCAGTCACTTCATCCGCAAATTCTTCGACGCGGTCTCTGAGAACCAACCGGATGTATTTTGGCGTTATGTAATTTTCAGTCTGGCGATCTCGGTTGTGGGTATCCCCGTGGCCTATCTGCGCACATCCAGCATCGGGCGGTTCAGTGAGGGCGGGCTGGCGCGAATCCGCAAGTTGGTTGCTGCGCGCAGCGCGCGCCTGCCCATTGATTATCTTGAGCAGCGCCACACGGGCGACATGCTCTCGGTGATCAACTCGGACCTGGGCAAGATCAAGACCCTGCTGAACAACAACCTGATTGATCTGGTAGGGCAGTCGGTGCGGGCGCTGGCAGCATTTGCCTACATCCTGTCGATCAACTGGTTCCTGGCCCTGGTGACGGTGATTGCCACGCCGTTGCTGTTCATGCTGGTTTCAGCGTTGTCGGCGCCGGTTTCAAAGCGCAGCGAGGAAATGCAAGAGGAAATTGGCAAGGTGAACAGCATTGCTCAGGACGGGCTTTCGGGGGCCATGCTGGTGAAGGCATTCAACCTGACGGGAATCATGGAAGAGCGCTTCAACACGGCCAATGAGGGCGTCCTGAAGAAGGGCCTCAAGATTGCCCGGTTGCGCGCTTTGATCGAAGGCGGCGGGTTTGGCCTATCGATCCTGCCCTTTATCATTGCGATGGGCCTGGGCGGCTACCTGGCGATCCAGGATCGCATCACCTTTGGCTCGCTGTTCGCTTTCATCAACTTGCTCAATTGGGTGGTCAACCCGCTGGGCAGCATCCCGGGCATTCTGGCTTCCATCAGCGAGGCGGCGGGGGCCGGGCGGCGGGTGCTGGAGGTAGTGGAGCATGCTCCCGAGCGCGATGGCGGAGCAGAGATCGCTGGAATCGCAGCGGAAAAGGAAGCGGCGATCCAACTGCGCAATGTGGGCTTTGCCTACAACGGTTCTGATCCCGTGTTGAGAAAAGTGTCATTGGATATTCGCAAAGGCCAGACGGTGGCGATTGTGGGCCCGAGCGGGGGCGGGAAATCGACCCTGGTCAAGTTGATTTTGGGATATTACCCCTTGAGTTGGGGAAAAATGCGCTTCTTTGGTCGTGATCTGGAAGATTGGAATTTGAGCGCTGCCCGAGAGCAAATGGCATTTGTGGCCCAGGATACCTACTTGTTCCCGGTGAGCATCGGCGAAAACATCCGTCTTGGAAAGAAGGGTGCAACCCAGGCCGAGGTGGAAGAAGCCGCCCGCCAGGCTAATATTCACGACTTCATTGTCAGCCTGCCGCAGGGCTACGACACCCCGGCGGGAGAGTGGGGCTCGCGGCTTTCGGGCGGGCAAAAGCAGCGCATCTCTCTGGCGAGGGCCATCCTCAAGAACGCGCCCATCTTGCTGCTGGACGAGCCCACTTCGGCGCTGGATACGGAATCGGAGACGCTGGTGCAGCAGGCGCTGGACCGCTTTACCGCAGACCGCACCACGATTGTGATTGCGCACCGTCTGTCGACGATCAAGAACGCCGATCAGGTGGTGGTGCTGCGCGGCGGTGAGATCGCGGAGCAGGGCACGCATGAAGAACTGCTGGCCCTGGGCGGCGTGTACACGGACCTGTACCAAAACCAATTCAATCACTCGGCCAATGGAAATGGCAACGGGGCAAGGAAGTAACGATGGCAACCCGAACACTGACCCGACAATCGATTTTGCGCCTGCTGGCGCTCATTCGCCCCAAGCACAAGAAATACTTGCTGGGTCTGACCCTGCGGGTGGCAATGACCACCACCGAGCGCGTGGTGATTGCTTTCTTGATCCAGATGGTGGTGGATGCCATCATCGCGGTTGACCAGACGGCCTTTACCAAGGGGATGATCAACTGGGTGGCGTTCTATGTGGGCTTCACCCTGGTAGCGCCGTTTGTGCTGTACCTGTGGCGTTCGGCCCTGGCAGAGGTTACTGCCAATGTCCGCGAGGCGATCTTCCGGCATCTCAACCGCCTGCCGCTGGGGTACCACGAAGCCCATCACTCCGGCGATGCCCTATCGATTTTGACCAACGACCTGACCGCCGCCGAGAAGGCCTATCAGGATGATTTGTTCATGCTGGCGGAGGCCACGGCGCACGGTTTGGGCGCGGTGGTGGCGATGCTGCTGCTCAACTGGCAACTGGCCTTGCTCATTTTGCTAAGCGGCGTGGCGCCGTTGATCGTCAATGCCTTGTTTGCCGGGCCGCTGCGCAAGATTGGGCAGCAGGTGCAGGAGCGACTGGGCATGCTGAGCGAGCGCATGGGCGACCTGCTGGCAGGCTACCAGGTGGTGCGCACCTTCAACCTGGGCGAATGGATTTTGGAGCGCTTTGAGCAGGCCAACGGTCAGGTGCTGAGCACGTCGCTCAAGCGGGTGCGCACCGAGGCCGCGCTGGCGAGCGGCAACGAATTCGCCGGGATCTTCAGCTTCCTGGCAATTGTGGTGGGCGCGTACTTTGCCATGACCGGGCGGGCCACGTTTGGCGTGATGATCGCCCTGATCCAACTGTCGAATAACGTCAATTACTTCGTTTACACCATTGGCGGGACGGTCAGCCGGGTGCAGGCTGCGCTGGCGGCAGCAGACCGCATCCTGGCGCTGCTGGATACGCCTCTTGAACCGGAGGCCTACGGGCCGAAGGCTGCGCAAGGCTTGCGCGTTGAAGGAGCCAGAGCACACCCGTTGATCGAGTTTAAGAATGTACGCTTTGGATACTCGGACAACGAAGATATCCTCAATGCGCTGTCCTTCCAGGTGGAAAAAGGCCAGATGGTAGCTTTCGCCGGACCTTCTGGCGGGGGCAAGAGCACCATTCTCAAGCTGCTGCTGGGTTGCTACCCGACCCGGCAAGGGGAGATTGTGCTGGAGGGGCGACCGGTCAATGGTTTTCGCCTGACCGACTTGCGCGAGCAGTTTGCCTACGTGCCGCAGGACTCATACCTGTTCGCGGGAACGATTTACGATAATATCCGCTACGGAAAGCCGGAAGCAAGCGCGGAGCAGATCGAGGCGGCAGCCAAGGCGGCTTTTGCCCACGAGTTCATTAGCAAGTTCCCGGAAGGCTACCAAACCGTGGTGGGCGAGCGCGGGGCGCGGCTTTCGGGTGGGCAGCGCCAGCGGATCGCCATTGCGCGGGCTTTGTTGAAGAACGCGCCGATCCTGCTGCTGGACGAAGCAACCAGCGCGCTGGATTCTGAGTCGGAGCAGGTGGTGCAGCAGGCCCTGGAAGTGCTGATGGAAGGGCGCACCACGCTGGTGGTGGCGCACCGCTTCTCGACCATTTTGCACGCCGATTCGATCTACGTGGTCGAAGATGGACGCTTGGTGGAGCAAGGCACGCACGAGGAACTGATGGAACTGGATAGCGGGGTCTATCGCAATCTGTTCGACATCCAGTTCAAGCAGGAAAATGAGGCAGAGGCAGAAGCGGCGTAGATTAGCCGCAGGCGGGAGGGACTGGCAAGCAGACCTGACAGGTTTTCAAAACCTGTCAGGTCTTTTATGGGTTCATTGGGAATCGGTGTGGTGAGATCCGCATTTTGGGGTGTGAGAGTGGCGAAGCCACTCTCGCACCCCAAAATGCGGTACCTACCACGGCAACTCCCAAAGAGGTCTTTTATGCTATGATGATTTTGTCACGAAATCCCTTTTTCTAACCCGAAAGGACTTCCCGATGGCAAAAGATACCCCTCTCAACTATCGCAACCTGGTGATCTACGAAATTTACGTGCGCAATCACGGTCCCAACGGCACCTTTGCAGAGGTTGAAGCCGACCTGCCGCGCATTCGTTCGATGGGGGTGGACGTGGTCTGGTTCATGCCCATTCATCCCATTGGGCAGTTGAACAAGAAGGGCGGCCTGGGCTGCCCGTATTCCATCCAGGATTACCGCGGGGTCAACCCGGAATATGGCACGCGGGCGGATTTCGCCCGCCTGATCGAGACGGCCCACAGCCTGGGCTTGAAGGTGATAATCGATGTGGTCTACAACCACACGTCGCACGACTCGATCCTGGTGCAGGAGCACCCCGAGTATTTCCATCAGGATGCGCAGGGCAAACCCTACACCACCGTGCCTGAATGGACGGACGTGATCGATCTCAAGCACCCCAACCCCGGCTTGACCGAATACCTGATCGAGACGCTGAAGGGTTGGGCAGTCTTTGGCGTGGACGGTTTCCGCTGCGACGTGGCCTCGCTGCTACCGCAGGAGTTTTGGGAGTTGGCCCGCGCCGAGGTAGCCCGGGTCAAGCCGGGAGTCATTTGGCTGTCAGAGACGGTACACGCCAGTTGGATCGGTCAGCGCCGCTTCCACGGGCTGTCGGGGCTTTCGGACAGCGAGATCTATACAGCCTTCGATCTGACCTATGATTACGACATCTGGGCGGTGTTCCAGCAGGCGGTGCACGGCAAGAAGCCCGTGCAGTTGTACCTGGAAATGCTGCGCCTGCAAGACTGCATCTACTCGGCTAACTTCGTCAAGATGCGCTGTGTGGAGAATCACGACAACTTGCGCATTTTAAAGCTGGCTCCCAGCCACGCGGCAGCCCTGGCCTGGACGGCTTTCGCGGCGTTCAACCACGGCGCATTTCTGATCTATGGCGGGCAGGAAGCCGCAGCCATCCATACCCCTTCTCTTTTTGATATTGACAAGGTGGAGTGGGGCAGCTACGAGTTACAGCCGTTTTTGACCAAACTGGCGCAGTTGAAAAAGACTCAAGCGTTGCTGGAAGGTGGATTCATGACGCTGGCCTCTGAACCGGCTATCCAGGCGGCCTGGGAACATCCCAGCGCGGGGTTGTATGGCGTGTTCAATGTGCGCGGAGAGCAGGGGCAGGCAGCGGTGCAGCTTGCGGATGGAACCTATCCCGATGTGCTCAACGGCGGGGCGGTTGTGGTGAAGGGCGGAAAGCTGGCTTTGCCCGAAATAGCCTGCATCCTGCAGGTGGGACCGCTGAAGGGCTTGGCGCCGCTGCATTGCGAACTACTGGATTACCGCTTGTAGGCAGGGTAAGCGCTTTTTTGGTCGAAGAGCGCGGGTAGGGATTACCCGCGCTGCGGGTTCGTTAGTTTAACGGCGGCGGAGCAAGCGGTTGAATATGGCAAAGGCCACGCCGAAGGCGGCGCCCATTGCCACAGCCTGGCGGGTGGTGAGCGTGACCTGCGCGCCCTCGCCCAGGTTGATCTCGCGCCCCAGGGCCACACCGATGGAGCTATTCCTGGCGCTGATGCTCGATCCGATGGCGGTGACCATCGAGCTGTTGGCCGCTTCAATGTTGCCTCCCACCGTTGCCGTGGCGGTGAAGCAGTTGGATAGGGTGGCATCGCGCCCTACAGCCATGCCCATAACCAGGGTGTTGGTGGCTTGCAAATCGCGCCCGGCGGCCACTCCGCCGACCAGCGAATCGGTCACTTCGGCGTCTTGCTGCGCCGAAACGCTGCCCGCCAGCCCCGATTGAAAGTGGACAGTCTCTCCGCTCACCTCAGAGACAATCTGCGGCGCTTCTTCGGCAGATGGTTCAACAGGTGTGGAAATTTGTTCTTCGCTCATGGTATCCTCCAGATTTTCCAAATGTCGCAGCGCCGCCCTCCACCGCATTTTGATTATGCCACAGATGGGGGTGTTTCCGGTAGGGGCCAGGTGGAATTGCATGGGCGAGGCAAGAATTAGCGGTAGGGGCGGGTCTTGAATGCTGGCTCTTCACCGCCATCTTCGGACGCCACTGCAGGCTCATTCCATTCATCCATCTGGCAGACCCGCCCGGTTGCGCCAGACTCGCTTGGTTGCCTCAACCCGGCGGGTCTGCCAGATAGATTTACATATCCAGCCCGCAATAATTTTGATCAACCCTCAACCCGCCCCCGCCTTCAAGACCCGCCGCTACGGAAAGGGTGACACCTCCCATAGGGGCAAGGCGGAATCGCGGGTGGAATTTGAGAGAGGGATTGGTTTCCCTCGCCCGAGTTGGCGCAGACAATCAAAGGAGGGCGAGGCGAGATTCGACAACCTGATATAACCTACACCATTCGCCTCGCCCCTACAAGAACAGCGCAAGAATTAGTGGTAGGGGCAAGGCGGAATCAAGCATGGAGGATGAGTGAGATACTGATAGCCTTGCCCTGTTAACAGGAAGAGGCGAGGCGATCCTGCCGGGATGATTGGAGGATTGTGAGTGTGAGCCTGCATTAAAGACCCGCCCCTACCTGAATTTTGTGAAGCCTCCGCAACCACTTGGTAGAAACAGGGTTGTATAGACAAGGTTGCGCTTGAATAGAGGGGGATTTGGAATGCATTGATTCATCTAAATTAAGGTAAAATTTGGGTGGAGGGAAGCTCCCGCTCACCCAGTTCATCCCGTATAGACTACTAAGGAGAAATCAAATATGGCTACCTGGAAAATCCTGCTCACAGACGGCCTGGATGAGGGTGGCAAAGCCATCCTGAGCCAGGTGGGGGAAGTTGCAGACCGCAGTGGCATTTCTGCGGACGACCTCTTGAAGGAGGTTGGCGAGTATGACGCGCTCATCGTGCGTGGCCGCACCAAAGTGACTCTGCCGGTCTTTGAGGCTGGTAAGAAACTGAAAGTGGTTGGTCGGGCGGGAATCGGTGTGGACAACATTGATTTGAAGGCTGCCCAAACCTACGGTGTAACGGTTGTGAACTCGCCATTGGCTACCACAGTGTCTGTGGCAGAGTTGACTCTCTCGATCATGCTTTCGATGATCCGCGAGGTTCCTCGGGCCGATGCCTCGATGAAGGCAGGTAAGTGGCTGAAGAAAGAATTTGAGGGTGTTGAGCTGTTTGAGAAGACTCTTGGTGTGATTGGATTTGGTCGCATTGGCACGGCGGTTGCCAAGCGCTGCATGGCTTTCGGCATGAATGTTGTGGGTTTTGACCCCATGGTGGAACCGTTGGAAATTCGTGAGGTGGGGGCAGAGCCGGTCTCGTTGGATGAGCTACTTGAGCGCGCCGATTTCATTACCCTGCATCTGCCCTTGACCGCCACCAGCAAGAACATGCTGAACGCAGACGCCTTTGCCAAGATGAAGGACGGCGTGCGCATTGTGGACGCGGCCCGCGGCGGGATTGTGGACGAAGAGGCCTTGTTGGCGGCGCTCGAGTCGGGCAAGGTGGCCGCGGCAGCGCTGGACGTGTTCACCGCTGAGCCGCCTGGATTGACCCCCTTGGTGGCGCATCCTCGGGTGATCGCCACGCCGCACATTGGCGCGCAGACGATTGAAGCGCAAGGTCGTGCCGGGCTGGACATTGCCTCAGAGGTGGTGGCGGCGCTGAAGGGTGACGCGCTGCGCTGGAAGGTAGCATAATTTTGAATAGGAAGACCTGACAGGTTTTCTTGAACCTGTCAGGTCTTTAACACTGGAAAGGAATCCTAGTGGAAGAGAAACTGCAACGCCTCAAAACCTTGTTAGGTGAGATGGACGACCTGGCGCGCGCCTCGGCTGTCCTGGGTTGGGACCAGCAAACCTATATGCCGCCTGGTGGGGGAGAGGACCGAGGGAATCAGCTTGCGACGCTGGCACGCATTGAGCATGAGATGGCCACCTCGGATGGGGTGGCGCGCCTGCTGGCAGACCTGGAGCATTATGCGGCGGGTCTGGACCCCGAATCGGATGAAGCCTGCCTGGTGCGGGTGACAAAGCACGGTTTTGAAAAAAGCACCAAGGTGCCGGGTCGCTGGGTGAGTGATTTTGCCCAGTTGACCACCCTTTCACAAGAGGCCTGGGTGAAGGCTCGCCAGAATAACGATTTCGCTGCGTTCCAACCGTTTTTGGAGCGCGTGGTGGAGATGCGGCGCGAATATGCCAGTTTTTTTGCGCCTTACGAACATGTCTATGATCCGCTGCTAGATGATTTTGAGCGCGGGATGAAAACGGCTGAAGTCAAGGCAATTTTTGACGGACTGCGCCCCGAGCAGGTGGCCCTGGTGAAGGCCATCGCAGCCAAACCACAGGTAGATTCGTCTTTCCTGAAGCTAAAATACGATGAACAGGCCCAGTGGAATTTTGGCGTGGAAGTGATTTCCCGTTTTGGTTACGATTGGGAGCGCGGGCGGCAGGATAAATCTGCGCACCCCTTTACCACCAGCTTTGGCAGCGGAGACGTGCGCATTACCACGCGGGTGCAGCCGGATTACATTGGTACCGCGTTGTTCGGCACGATGCACGAATGCGGGCATGCCTTGTATGAGTTGGGCTTTGCCCCTGCTTTGCGGCGCACGCCGCTGGCCAACGGGGCTTCGATGGCGGTGCACGAGTCGCAGTCGCGCATGTGGGAAAACCTGGTGGGCCGCTCCCTGCCCTTCTGGAAGCATTTTTACAGCCGCTTGCAAAGTCTCTTCCCAGCCCAGTTGGGAAACGTGAGCCTGGAAACCTTCTATAAGGGCGTCAACCGGGTGCAGCCTTCGTTGATCCGTGTGGAGGCAGATGAGGCGACCTACAACTTGCATATTATGCTGCGCTTCGAACTCGAGTTAGCCCTCATCGATGGCAGCTTGCAGGTGAAAGACCTGCCGGAAGCCTGGAATGCGCGCATGCAAGAGTTCTTTGGCCTGACCCCGCCAGATAATGCCAGGGGGGTGCTGCAGGACGTTCATTGGTCGGCGGGCTACTTTGGCTACTTCCCGACCTATGCCTTGGGAAATCTGGTCTCGGTACAGTTGTGGGACCGCATTCAGCGCGACCTGCCGGGCTTGCAAGACGATATCGAGCAGGGCAAGTTTGATGGCCTGCTCAACTGGCTGCGGGTGCATATCCACAACGTGGGCTCGAAGTTTGAGCCGCAAGTTCTGGTGCAGAAGGTGACAGGGTCAAAGATCGCCTCCCCGGCGTATTTGCGCTACTTGAAAGGAAAGTACAGCCAGATTTACGGGCTGTAAGATTTTATGCAATTTGGCGTAATTCTTCCCAACTACGGCGCGCAGGCCGGGCGCCTGGCAACCGTGGATACAGCACTGGCAGCCGAAAGCCTGGGCTTTGATTCGGTCTGGGTGACCGACCACCTGGCTTTGCCGGAGGAGGAATCGGCGGCTTATACGCCCATCTTTGAAGCGCTGACCACGCTCGGCTACCTGGCTGGGCTGACAGCGCGGGTGAAGCTGGGCGTGTCGGCGCTGGTGCTGCCGCAGCGCAACCCGCTGGAAGCGGGCAAGGCTTTGGCCACGCTGGACGTGCTTTCGGGCGGGCGGACGATGCTGGCGGTGGGAATTGGCTGGTCGAAGGGGGAATACGCCAACCTGGGGTATTCCTTTACCAATCGCGGCAAGCGCATGGATGAAGCCATGCAGGTGCTGCGCACGGTGTGGCGGGGCAACCGGGTGGTGAGTTACCAGGGCAAGCATTATCACTTTGAGAAGGTGGCTTTTGCGCCGGGGCCGCTGCGCCCGGGCGGGCCGCCGCTGTGGGTGGCGGGCAATTCGCCGCGTGCGCTGCGCCGGGCGGTGCTGCTGGCTGATGGCTGGCACCCTGTCGACTTGCCCTCAGTTGAGATTGACCGGCTTTTGAAAGTGGCCCAGCCGTTGATTGGGCAGCGCCCCTTCACGGTGGCGCCGCGGCTGCGGGTGGCGTTGGGCGGCCAGACTGCCGAAGGAGTTCCGCTTTCCGGCTCGGCAGAGCAGGTGGTGGAAAAGCTGCGGGACTATGAAGCCGCAGGGGTGAGTTACGCTGTGCTGCACTTCCTGGCGGAGAGTCAGGCGGAGCGCGAGCGGGCCATGACCACATTTGCGCGGCAGGTCATGCCGCCGGTGGCAGGGTGAGATGGGCTATGCGGCGTAGAAATCTGATCCGGATGGCTGTTTTGTTCATGCTGCTGGCGCAGATGCTCGGCGGATGCCAGAGCGGGGCTTCGTTCAGCAACCTGTTCACCGCTACCATGACACCCTCAGCCACCTTCACCCTTACGCCTTCAATGACGCCCACGGTCACCGAAACAGCCACGCAGGATCCCTCTTCACCTACGCCGAGCCTGGCGGTGACGGCGACCAAAACGCGAGCTCCCAGCCGCACGCCAACCGCGGGAGATACATTCACGCCGGGGCCCAGCCCCACCAACACGCGCATCCCGACCAACACACGCGTGCCCAGCCGCACACCGACCATCACGAACACGCCCACGATTACCAACACCCCCTTGCCGCCTGCGCCGAGGTTGTATATCTCCCGTCCGGGGCTGCTCTCGCGGGTCACTTCGCCCATCCAGGCCGAAATCTATGCCGTGCCTGGAGAGGATGGGCTGGTGCGCGTGGAATTGATCGGCGAGGACGGGCGCTTGATTGCCCGGCAGGTGAAAGATTTCTCGGGCTATATGGGTCGCTCGATTTCTTTTTACCCGCAGATCCCGTTTGAGATTCAGACGGCTGCAGAAACTGCCCGCTTGCAAGTGGTAACCAATGACAGTGCCGGGCGAGTGCTTTATCTGATGTCGGTGGAGTTGGTGCTGCTGTCGGTGGGGCGAGCAGAGATTTTCCCATCGGCGGTGACACAGGAACCGTTCATTGTGCGCTACCCCGATGAAGGGGCTATCATTTCGGGTGGCACATTGATTGTGAGCGGGCTGGCGCGCCCGGTAAATGAACAAAGCCTGACGGTGGAATTGGTGACAGAAAACGGCGCGGCGATTACGACCAAGAAGTTCACCGTCGACCCGCCCACCCCAGAGATCAGCCACAGCCCGTTTTTCTTAGAGATTCCCTATAATGTGAGTGGCCCGACCAACGTGCGTATCACATTGCGGCAGACCGACCCGCGCCTTCCGGGATCAGTGGTGGTATCCACGCGCTGGGTGATTTTGGAACCGTAAAAAGTTTACGCGCCTCCAGATCCATAAAGGGATGGGTCGGTGGGGGTGCGGCCAGAAGGGTCCCAGACGTAGACCCAATCGCCTTCGTTCGCCCACTGGTACAACCAGGCAGAATCGCCAATGGAGAAGTTCACGCAGCCGTGAGTGCCTTCGTAGCCATACAGGGCGCGCCAATATGCGCCGTGCAGGGCGCGGGCTTCATCGAAGTACATCGTCCAGGGCACGTCTTCCAGGTAGTAGAAATCGGAGCGGTCGGCCTCAAAAGCCCCTTGCATGGTCTCGAGGGGTTTCTTTTGATAGATCGGGAACAGGCCCGGGCGGGTGTAGTATGGCGCTGCGCCGGTAGCGACCATGGTGGCGAAAACCAGCTCATAATTGTCATACACCGATGCGGTCTGATCGTAGAGGTTGATTTCAATCCAGCGCCCACCGGTGACACCCTCGGGCGGGGTTCGGTTGATGCGCACCTGTCGGACGTAGCGGCGCTCCATCCATTGTCCGGGGCCGATGCGGTACCAATCCACACCATCGGCAGCAGCGACTTCATAGATTTGGACCATCGTCTCGCGGTAGAGAGTGGGGCCGACATTCGGGTTCGCATAGCCTGGAGCGCTGCGAGCCTGACCTGCATCCACAATCCAGCCAAAATCATTGGCGGGGGTGCGGGTGAGGGTGACGCCCTGGAAGTAGGAGATGGCTGCCGGAGAGGCACGCATCCATTCGCCAGAGCGTAGTTGGACGTAGGCCTTGTCGTTCACGTATTGGATATTAATAATGGATACATAGCGCGGATCGCCAGGGGCAATCTGGCGCGAGGCATTAGACTGCGCCACGGCGTCATCCAACGAGGCGTATACCGGCGCAGGCTCGTAATCTTCGAGATTGATTTTGGCTACCATGACGGGGCTCTGGCTGAGCTCTTTGGCTGGCCGCTGGACGGGTAGGGGTTTGGAGAGCATGCCCTGGCGGGCCATTTCGGTGAGGGTGGTGGAAGGCCCGGCGGGCAGGCAGTTTTCGGCCCCTTGCAGGTAGACATCGGGCAGGCAGACGACTTCTCCGGCGTAGGGTTCGGCGGTGTCGATTGTTGGGGCAGCCTGGACAAGGGTAGCGGAATGGAATGGCAAGGATAATCCCAGCAACACCATTAATAGGAGTAGATTAGTAGCTTTCATATCTCGATTTTACCCTAAAATTAGCCCCTTCCAGGTTTCTTCTTAGGCTTTCGCTCGGCAGCCGCCAGGGCTTTTTCTGCCCATTCTCGCAGTGTTTCGTGGTCTTCCAAAACGCCGATAGGGACTTCGTAGTAGTTTTTTCCAAAGCGCTCTCCGTCCAGTTCTTCATAACTGGCACGCGTGGCGTCATCGGCATAAAAATACAGCACATTGTCTGCAATGAGAGCAAAAAACAGCCCGCGAGAGTAAATGCCCACGCCTCCAAACATCTTCTTCAAGTAGATGGACGGAATCACACTTTCAAGCTGCTCTAGTACAAAATCGCGGTAGGATTCATCGGTGGCCATGTTGGACTCCTTGGTTCAGGATGATTATAACGCGTTGAAACCAGCGGGTGTCATGGCGCAATTGGGCGGGTCTTTCTGGGTGCTCCTGTGAGTCGAGCCTGATGGGACACGATAGAGATTCGTGTGAAAGCCCGCATTAAAGACCCGCCCTACGGCTGGTGGGTGGAGGTTGGGCTGGGTGGTGCAACTGGGCGGGTCTTCCTGGGTAGATCTATGGGCTGAGCCTGAAGGGGCACGATAGGATTCCCGGTGAAAGCCCGCATGAATGACCCGCCCCTACCGGCCTTTTGGTTGGTGATGGTGAAAGGTCATATTTGATAGGTTTTGCAAGCCGGGGGACGGTATATATCAATTCAGGTTGGGTGGGAAACGCAGCCCGACTTCACGGATTGAAAAAGTGGGAGATGGCATGGCAGAACATACATCTAAAAAGTTCTACGAACTGAGCCTGGAGGAACGCCAGGCGTCTATTATGGAGCAAGCGGGCCTGACGGAAGAAGAGGCCCGGGCGTTGTTTGGCCAGGGCGGGATAAGCCCAGAACAGGCCGACCACATGATCGAAAACGCGGTGGGGCTGTTTGGCTTGCCGCTAGGCATTGCCCAAAACTTCGTGGTGAACGGGCGTGACGTGCTGGTGCCGATGGCGATTGAAGAGCCTTCGGTGGTGGCAGGGGCCTCGTTCATGGCGCGCCTGGCGCGCACCGGGGGCGGTTTCATTGCCCACACAACCGCGCCGGAGATGATTGGGCAGATGCAAATTCTGGATGTGGCCGAACCGGCCTCGGCCCGGCTGGCGATCCTGGAAAAGCGCGCCGAGCTGCTGCAGATGGCCGGCGAAATTGACCCGGTGTTGAACAAGCTGGGCGGTGGGGCGCGAGATATTGAGGTGCGCATCTTCGATCAGTCGCCGGTGGGGCCGTTTCTGGTGCTGCACCTGATCTACGATGTGCGCGACGCAATGGGTGCCAACGCCGTGAACACTGCCATGGAACGCTTGGCCCCGCGCATCGAGCAGATTACCGGCGGGCGAGTGCACTTGCGCATTCTCTCGAACCTGGCGGTGCGGCGGCTGGCCCGGGCGCGTTGCACCATCCGGCTGGAAGCGCTGGCCTTTGGTGAGTTCGGCGCCGAGCGCGTGCGCGACGGGATCATCGCGGCATGGGCCTTCGCGGCGGTGGACGCTTACCGGGCGGCGACGCACAACAAGGGTATTATGAACGGCATCGACGCGGTGGTGATTGCTACGGGCAACGACTGGCGGGCGGTGGAAGCCGGGGCGCATGCCTACGCGGCGCGCAACGGCACATATACCTCGTTGAGCACCTGGGGCAAGGACCGCGAGGGCAATCTGACCGGCACGCTGGAACTGCCGATGGCCGTGGGCACCGTAGGCGGGGCTACGCGGGTGCATCCGGCGGCGCGAGCAGCCTTGAAGCTGATGGGTGTGCGCAGCGCGGCGGAACTGGCGGAGATTATCGTTTCAGTGGGGCTGGCCCAAAACCTGGCGGCCTTGCGCGCGCTGGCCACCGAGGGCATTCAACGCGGGCACATGGGGCTGCACGCTCGGCAGGTAGCTATTGCCGCCGGGGCCAGCGGTGAACTGGTCGAAAAATTGGCCCAAAAACTGGTAGCAGAGAAAACGGTGCGCATCGATCGCGCGCAAGAAATTCTAAAGGAATGGAGTGCGTAACATGACCAATCGCATTTTGAAACCAAATCGAGGGGTGGGCATTATCGGCTATGGCGCTTACGTGCCGCGCTACCGCCTGCCGGCAACAGAGATCACGCGGGTGTGGTTCGGCGGCAAGGGCGGCGGCCCGGTGAAAGAAAAGGCCGTGGCGGGGCTGGACGAGGATGTGATTACGATGTCGATCGAGGCGGCGCGCAATGCTATGGCGCGGGCCGGGATTGACCCCAGCGATCTGCGCGCGGTGTGGGTGGGCTCAGAGTCGCATCCTTACGCGGTGAAGCCTAGCTCGACGCTGGTGGCGGAAGCCATTGGCGCGGGGCCGTCCATCCAGGCAGGAGACTGGGAGTTTGCTTGCAAGGCGGGCTCAGAGGCGCTGGTGGCAGCGGTCGCTATGGTGGGCGCGGGGATGGGTGATTACGCCCTGGCGATTGGCATGGACACAGCCCAGGGCAAGCCCGGCGACGCGCTGGAATATACGGCGGCTTCGGGCGGGGCGGCGTATATCGTTGGCCCGGCGGAGAATTCGCTGGCGGTGATCCAGGCTTCGTATTCCTACGTTACCGACACACCGGACTTTTGGCGGCGGGCACATCAGATTTATCCCGAGCACGGGCAGCGCTTTACCGGCGAACCGGCGTATTTTCAGCATGTGACCTCGGCGGCGAAGACGTTGATGGAGGAGATGGGCACAACCCCGGCGGATTATGCCTTTGCGGTGTTCCACCAACCCAATACCAAGTTCCCGCAGCGGGCGGGGCAGTTGTTGGGGTTCACTGACGAGCAGATCAAGACGGGGCTGCTCTCACCAGTCATCGGGAACACCTATGCGGGTGCGGCGTTGATTGGACTGACGGCGGTGCTGGATGTGGCGAAGCCGGGCGACCGGTTGCTGGTAACGTCGTACGGCTCGGGAGCCGGCTCGGATTCGTTCGACATCCTGGTGACCGACAAGATCGAAGCCCGCCGCGACCGGGCCACGAAGACCGCCGAATACATCGCCCGCCGCACCGAAATCGATTATGCGACCTATGCGAGGATGAGGGGAAAGATCGAGATGGGATGAGTGCAAGACTCGTGGAAAGTAAGTTGTATCTTAATTCGCTTTCTGCAGTCCGCTATCAGCTATCGGCTGTCCGCTATCAGCCAGAGTAAGAGGGAGAGATGCAAGATTTCCGTAATTTGAAGGTTTGGCAAAGTGCGCACGAAGTTGCGCTGAAAACATACAAGGCTACGGAGGGCTTTCCAAAGAGCGAACTGTATGGTTTAACCAACCAGATTCGGAGAGCGGCAGTCTCAGTTTCGGCGAATATTGCAGAGGGCTGTGGGCGCGGATCGGATTTGGATTTTGCTCGTTTTTTACAGATCGCAATGGGCTCGGCGAGTGAACTTGAATATGAGTTGTTATTGTCTCGAGATTTGGGTTTCTTGAAGCCGGAAGATCATGAGAATCTCAATCAGGGCATTCACAAAGTCAAACAGATGTTAGCTTCACTTCTTAAAAAGCTGAGAGCTGATAGCTGAGAGCGGATAGCCTTTAGCTGTCGGTTTAGGAGAAATCATGAACGAAGTAGTAATCGTTGGACTTGGACAAATCCCCGTCGCTGAACATTGGGATGTTTCGCTGCGCTCGCTGGCGGCGCGGGCGGTGATTGTGGCGCGTAAGGATGCGGGCGGTTTGATGCCGCAGGCGATGTATATTGGCAATTTCCTCGGTTCTACGGTGTCGCACCAGGCCAATTTGGGCGCGCTGCTGACGGAGCAAAGCGGCCTGCGGGGTATCGAGGGGACGACGGTGGAGGCGGCGGGAGCATCCGGCGCGGCGGCGTTCCGCCTGGGCTACCTGGCAGTGGCTTCGGGGTTTGTGGATGTGGCGGCTGTGGTGGGCGTGGAAAAGGTCACCGACGTGGTGGGGCCGGAACTGGAGCTGGCGGTAGCCGAAAGCACAGACTACGACTACGAGCTGGCCCAGGGGCTGACGCCCGCGGGGCAGGCGGCTTTCCTCATGCAGCGCTACCTGCATGAATCGGGGGCGCCGCGCGAGGCGCTGGGAGCCTTCCCCATGATTGCCCATGCCAACGCAGCGGGCAACCCTAACGCCATGTACCGCAAACCCATCAGCCAGAAGACCTATGACAACGCGGCGATGGTGGCCGACCCGCTCAACCTGATGGACGTGGGACCCTATGCCGATGGAGCCGCGGCGGTGATTTTGACCCGCGCAGACCTCGTTCCGGCGGAAGTGAAACATCGTTTGGTGCGGGTGACGGGCTCGGCGGTGGCCATTGACACCCTGGCGCTGCATGACCGCAGTGATCTGCTGGCTTTTGAAGCGGTGCGGCACTCGACCGAGCAGGCCTGCCGCGACGCGGGCATTCTGCCTACGGACGCGGATTTGTTCGAGGTGTGCGACTCCTACTCGATCTTTGTGCCGCTGGCCTTGGAAGCGGCGGGCTTTGCCAACCGCCTGGAAGGCTGGAAACTGGGCCAGGACGACACGCTGAAGGCGGGCGGCAAGTTGCCCATTTTGACAATGGGTGGGCAGAAGGCGCGCGGCTATCCCCTGGCGGCTTCTGGGATGTATCAAATTGTGGAGGCGGCTTTACAATTGCGCGGAGAGGCAGGCGCGGCCCAGGTACCCAACGCAAAGCGGGCCCTGGTGCAGTCGCTGGGCGGCCCGGCTTCCACGGTGGTGACGCATGTGCTGGAGCGGTGGGGATAGGGAAAGAGCCCTCATACCCGGATGGGCACTTACCCCGGCCCTTCCCCCGGAGGGGGAAGGGAGTAGATCATAAATTTGGCCCCACGAAGATAATTGACGTAGGTTGGGCAGATGAATACAATAAACATGCTTGGTTTTCCAGTGGCATGTTTATTGTTATTTGAGGAGAGGGTGGGCAATTTCCCGCAACCAGTCATCAGGGCGGGTGTTGTGTATATTGTGTTGTTTTCTGTCATCACGGATCGGTTTCGAAAGGAGAATGCAAGATGAAGGATTTGTTTAAGGTCAATACCAAGACCATCGTCGCTACCGGTTTGGGCGCAGCCATTTTCACGCTGCTGTTCATGTTTGTCAAGGTTCCGTCCCCCGTGCCCGAGACCAGCTTCCAGACGGCCTACGGCGTAAGTGCTTTCTTCGCCACCCTGTTTGGGCCCATCGCCGGCGCTTTGATCGCTTTCATCGGCCACGCCCTCAGTGACGCCATCCAGTACGGCACCCCGTGGTGGAGCTGGGTGATCGCCAGTGGCGTGTCGGGTTTCATCTTCGGCCTTGCTTTCAAGCGCACCAAGGTTGAAGAAGGCGAATTCAAGGGCAAGGATATCCTCACCTTCAACATCATCCAGATCATTGGCAATGCTATTGCCTGGGTGGTTGTGGCTCCGCTGCTGGATATCATCATCTACCAGGAACCTGCCAGCCTGGTGTTCACCCAGGGCATCACCGCCGCGATCATGAATATCGTCAGCACCGGTGTCATCGGCACCTTGCTGCTGATTGCTTATGCCGCGACCCGCACCAAGAAGGGCAGTCTGAGCAAAGGTTAAAAAAGGGTGGGAAAGCTCCCGATTTTGAGGTGTTTGTGGGGCGCTTCGCGCCCCACAAACACCTCAAAATCGGATATCTTCCACTTCTGGATTTTTCATCAAAACAGTCGAATGCGGCGCATGTGCGCCGCATTCGACTTATAATGGGCTTATTATGAGTGAACCAGCCATTATCGAGTTTGATCATTTCACCTTTCAGTATTACAGCCAGGCTGAACCCACGCTGCACGACATCAACCTGAAGATTTACCCCGGAGAGAAGATCCTCATCGTGGGGCCGAGCGGCAGCGGCAAGAGCACCCTGGGACATTGCCTGAATGGGCTGATTCCCTTCGCTTACCGCGGAGAGATCCAGGGCAGTTTGAAGATCCAGGGCCTGGAAACTCGTGACCTGGACATCTTCAAGCTGTCCAAGGTGGTGGGCACGGTGCTGCAGGATTCGGATGGGCAGTTTGTGGGCCTGACGGTGGGCGAGGACATTGCCTTTGCGTTGGAGAACGACAACGTGCCTACCGCCCAGATGCGCGAGCGGGTGGCCAAAGTGGCACAGATGGTGGACATGGATTCTCTGTTGAGCTCCTCGCCGTTTGAGCTTTCGGGCGGGCAGAAGCAGCGCACCTCGCTGGCGGGGGTGATGATTGATGACGTGGATATTCTGCTGTTTGACGAGCCGCTGGCCAACCTGGACCCCGCCACCGGCAAGACCGCCATCGAGATCATCGACGACATTCACAAGCGCTCGCACAAGACCATTTTGATCATTGAGCACCGTCTGGAAGATGTGCTGCACCGCGGCGTGGACCGGGTGATCGTGATCAATGACGGGCACATCATCGCGGATTTGAACGCGCACGAACTGGTGTCTTCAGCGGTGCTGGTGGATAACGGAATCCGCGAGCCGCTGTATGTGACCGCGTTGAAATACGCGGGGGTGAAGGTGACCAGCGAGATGAAGCCGGGGCACATCACCACATTGAGCACAGAGCTTTCAGGGCATGCCTTGCAATTGTGGCATGAAAAGGTCAAGACCGCCGCCCCCGAGAATCGCAACCCGTCGGTGTTGGCGATGGAGAATGTCTCGTTTTCTTACGACGGCAAGCGACCCGTGCTGCAAGAGATCAACTTTGACATTCGCGAAGGCGAGATGGTTTCGGTGGTGGGCAAGAACGGAGCGGGGAAGTCGACCCTGTCGAAGCTGCTGTGCGGGTTTGAGAAAGAAGACCGCGGGCGGATATTGTACCGGGGGGAAGATATCCGCGACAAGAGCATCAAAGAGCGAGCCGAGATCATTGGGCTGGTGATGCAAAACCCCAACCAGATGATCTCGAAACCGATGATTTTTGACGAGGTGGCGCTGGGGCTGCGCATGCGGCAGGTGCCCGAGGAGCAGATTGCCGAGCGGGTGGACAAGGTACTCAAGGTGTGCGGGCTGGCTCCTTTCAAGAGCTGGCCGATTTCAGCGCTGAGCTACGGGCAGAAGAAGCGCGTCACCATTGCCTCGATTTTGGTGCTGGACCCCAAGATTTTGATTTTGGACGAGCCCACCGCCGGGCAGGATTTTCGCCACTATACCGAGATCATGGAGTTTTTGGTGGAGATTAACCGCATGGGCGTGACCGTCATTTTGATCACCCACGACATGCACTTGATGCTGGAATATACCCCGCGGGCTATTGTGCTGGCGGGCGGGCGCAAGATTGCCGACACGGCAGCATCGGTGGTGCTGACGGACGCGGAGGTGATCCGTGAGGCCAACCTGAAGGAGACTTCATTGTTCGCGCTGGCGCAACTGGCGGGCATCCCCGAAGGGACGCGCTTTGTGCAGGGATTTATTGACTATGAGCGAGGCTTGAAAAACCGATGAACGCCAAGCTGAAACTCTTTTCGTATAACATGGCGGATACTTTCATCCACCGGCTTTCCGGCGTGACCAAGCTGGTGTGCTTCTTGCTGCTCACCTTCGCGGTGATGTTCTCCTATGACATCCGGGTCATTTTGGGAATGATGGTGCTGTCGATCATCTTGATGCGCATGGCCCAAATCCGTTTTTCGCAGATTCGTTTGATGCTGGTTTATGTGCTGATCTTCCTACTAACCAACGCAATCATTTCGTTTTTCTTCTCGCCCGAGCAGGGGGTGAAGATTTACGGTACGAAGCATGCCTTTGCCGAGGTGTGGGGTATCTCGCTGACCTGGGAGCAGGTGTTTTACCAGGTGACCAAGTTCTTTAAGTACGCGTCGGTGGTGCCGCTGGGGATGATCTTTTTGCTAACGACCAACCCCAGCGAGTTTGCTTCTTCGCTCAATGGGGTAGGGGTCAACTACAAGGCGGCTTACGCCGTAGCGCTGACGCTGCGCTACTTCCCGGACGTGCAGCGGGACTACCATGATATCTACCTGGCCCAGCAGGCGCGCGGGTTGGAGCTTTCGAGCAAAGCCAAGTTCTTTGACCGGTTCAAGAATTCGCTGCTGATCGTGATTCCGTTAATTTTTTCGACCCTGGACCGCATCGAGGTGATTAGCAACGCGATGGACTTGCGCGGGTTCTCCAAGAGCAAGACGCGCACGTGGTATACCTCAAGGAAGCTCTCGCGGCAGGATGTGCTGGCGCTGGTGGTTTCGGCGGTGCTGTTGTTGTTCACGGTGGCGGTGTCGGTGTTCATCAATCGCAGCCGGTTTTATAATCCGTTTATCTAGAATGGGAATTTATCCGCGAATGCGCGCCAATGTGCGCGAATGTTAAGAAATATGGGAATTTCCCGTAGGGGCGCAGCGGTGGACGAAGACAACGAAATGATGAGACTCGAGCTGCGCCCGAAAAGAAGAGGAACTTCTCCACGAATTACACGAATGTCACGAATTTGAGAAAAAGGATGTTTTGTAGGCGCACAACGGTGGAAAAAGGCAACGAAATGATGAGACTCGAGCTGCGCCCGATGGGAAGAGAAGAGGAACCGCATAGTTTGTCTTGTAGGGGCCGGGTTTCCCGGCCCGTTGATCGAATAAAAGCAGACGGGCGCGGAGACCGCGTGCCCTACAACAGACGAGAAGATTATTGGAGAAAATAATCATGAAACCGATACTGGTATTTCAAACCGACTTTACCTATAAAGAAGGCGCCGTGTGCGCCATGTACGGCGTCGTCAAGACCGTGGACCGCGAACTCGAGATTTTCGATGGGACGCACGAAATCCCACAATACGACATCTGGAGTGCTTCCTACCGCCTGTACCAGTCGATGAAGTTCTGGCCCGAGGGCACCATCTTCGTCTCGGTGGTGGACCCCGGCGTGGGTACGGCGCGCAAGGCCTGCGTGGCAAAGACTGCCGATGGCTACGTGGTGGTGACCCCGGACAACGGCACGCTGACCCATCTCCAACAGTGGGTGGGCATCCGCGAGGTGCGCGAGATTGACGAGACGGTGAACCGCCTGCGCGGCAAGGACACCGAGGGGGTGAGCGTGTTTCACGGGCGGGACCTGTTCGGCTACTGCGCGGCGCGCCTGGCCAGTGGAATCATCACCTATGAGCAGGTTGGCCCGGCCTACCCGGTGGAGGAAATCAGGGTTTTTCCCATTCTGGAGCCGGTGCTGGAGAGCGGCAAGGTGCGCGGCATTTTTGAGATTGGCGATCCCAACTTCGGCAACCTGTGGACGAACATCCCCCGGGCCTTGTTCGCCGAGGCCGGGTTTGAGTACGGCGATCCGCTCAAGCTGACCGTGCGGCACGAAGGGCGCGAAGTGTTCGCGCAGCGGGTGGCGTTCCACGAGTCCTTCGGATACGTTCAGAAAGGCGAAGTGATCATCTACAACAACGAACTGATGCGCATCTCGGTGGCGGTGAACCAGGGCAGCTTTACCGAACGCTACCAGTTGGGCTTTGGCTCCGATTGGGAAGTGGAATTCGAGAAGTAGCCGAGCCAGGTAGAAATTTGACAGGATTTGAGAGGTTTTCAACGCGCGCAAACGGGTTTTGCGCGCGTTCTGATAGTGTTTGAGAGTCTTGAACGGTTAAATTTAGCTTGCTTTGGTTGAGCAAGCAATTTTCGGCAGCCCGGATGGGCGGCTTATTACTAAGGAGTTTACAGATGGAAGTTCCTCGCCATTGGAGATTGAAGAAACAGCGCTACGCTTTGGTTGGTGAAATCTGCCCGCACTGCGAGGTGAAAATTTTCCCCCCGCGAGACGTATGCCCCAACTGCGGCGGCGAGGCCAAGACGCGCTATGATTTGAGCGGGCGCGGCACGGTGTATTCCTACACCGTCATGCGTGACGCCCCCGCCGGGTACGAGCACAACCTGCCCTACACCGTGGCCTTAATCAAGCTGGAAGAAGGCCCCGTGGTAACGGCGCAACTGACCGACCTGGGCGAGCAGCCCGTGGAGATCGGCATGCCGGTGGAGATGGTCACCCGCAAGATCCGCGACGACGGCGATGCGAAGGGGATGATTGTGTACGGGTATAAGTTCCGACCCCTGGGACTTGGTATAGCCAAATAGAGGGTAAAGATTAGGAAAGATGAATTTCCCTCTATATATAGGGGGCTAAGTCTCATCTTCCATTCCCATACATAATAATGCCACATGCCTTATGAATTTTCATAGGGCATGTGGCTTTTTCTGACCTCCCTGTTCTGGAGGTGCTCCGATCATGATATTTGGGGAAGGTGGAGAATTGCTATTCTTGCGGTCGGTTTCCGTTTGCCGGGTAGCTCTGAAAGAAATGCATGGAGGGATTCTGACAAAGCTATATGAGCATTGAATGAATTATTCAATACAGGGATGATGACCCCCTCTATTCGAAACCGTGGATAGAATGATATTCCCCACAACCTTCACATGGCAAGCTGATTCCATAAGTGCAGCGATTACAACGCGTGCAATGCCATTCACGCCAGTCACGGCAGTGGTTGCATATTTCGCAGTGCCAGGTTTGATGCTGTTCCACAACCATTCCCCAGCAAAACGAATACCAGTAGGGCTCTTGGCACTGAGAACACGAGTAGGTGCCAAGCAGCAGGCGAAGCGGAACGGTTTCATGCTCGCACGGCAGTTGGTAATTCTTGCTCAACTCATCCTCTGTCAATGCCTTTACCATAGTGATGTTTTGGATAGCGCAAATGGACAGATGTTGAACGTCTACATCGTTGAGTGGATTTTGGCAACCGTGGCATCCGCACTGTTCATCACAAGGTTCATTGTTTTTAAGACAAGCACAGCGCCGATTCTGGCAGTGAGTCTTGCAGTTGCAGTGGATTTTTTTAATCTCTTTGTACATTGATCACCTCAGCCCTGGCGCGGCTACATCGAACAATTCAATACACAAGCTCGACACTGTAATGTTCTTCGTGTTTTGCCAACCCCATGCATTTTTCGCACAGCACCACTTCCTGACCCTGCTCCTCTGAGCAGGTAATACAAATCCAGGTGGCAACCGTCTGTTTGCCATGTTCCTTGCAGCGTGTGCAGTACTTGTGCTTCGGTTTATTGCGTGCCACTTCACGCGGATACTTAATGTCCGGTTGCGGGTCGCTAATAGATCTTAAGGTCAGGGTATGTTCGATCCAATCACCAAAGTCATAGACATACTTCAGCATATCTCCGATTTGTAGACCTAGACTAGAAACCTGAAAACCGGCTGCCTCCCCCTCCTCGAATGGGTTGATGCTCCCAATATCAACTTCACGATAACGTTTCTGCTTCCCGTTACCGCGGGCGATCAATTTCCAGAACCCGGAAAGGTGATCAGAGGTATCATGATTAAAGGCATTTCGCAAAACCTTATCGAGGTCGAGCAATGTTTGGTTTCCCGGGATTTCGATATCTCGCCAGGTCGATGGTCGGTGTTTGAAAGCAGCGCGAAAATGATAGACCTCCTTTTGAGATCTCTTTACAGGTTTCATTTCAGGCTTCGCCTTCGGTGAAATTTCTTTGCTAAACATATTTGCGTTGAGAGAATCCCAAAGGGTGTGACTTTCTGCGTAACGGATATCAAAGCCATCCGTCTTCATCCGTTCATCATGTCTTAGGATGAAATGCCAATGATCGGGCGGGCAGCCAGCTTTGTCGGGTAGCTGGGCGTATAGGGTCGGAAGGGCTTTAAATAGATAAATGGACTCATGCCTGGCGTTTTCTAACATGGTGTAGAGCATATCTGCCACTACCTGATTGCGCTCATTGATCTGTTTTGATCGTTGTTTTTCTAATGGCTCGCGCTCCAGGCGGAAGATACCCTTTTCCCAATCCTCTATCGTTACCAGAAGATGATCCTTGGGTCCCATTTTTTGCTGCCGGAACCATTCCTTTAGCACGATCCATCTTGTTTCGATCGTGTATGCGCCAAAAATCGGGCTTTTTTCCTCGCGGGTTGTGACCTTAATTTTGAATGGAATGGGGACCCCAGCTCTATCCATTAGCATCATGTTGTCTACTTCTAATAACCGCGGGAGAAAATGATCAAACTTGTCCGCCAGGATGGCCTCCCGGTTGATCATTTCTTGATTCAATCGAATGCGAAATCGTGCTCCTTTGTATGCCAAAGGAACAGCCAGCACATGATCGGTGTCTAAAAAAATTAGCACTCCACCTTCAAATTCGCGCAGTTTGTTTCTTACCAACTGGCGCGGATTTTTTGAGGCGGTCGCTTTCAGTGCCAGAACTCCGTCCACCAGTTTGTCCACTGCAACCGGGCCTCCGGCCGCCGACAAAATCTGCTGCACTACTTCTTCGTAAGTCGGTCCTTCCTCGCGTCTCATGTCACCTCTTTCTACTTTTGCCAGCCCGGACGTTCTGTTGTCTTGATACGCCCGGAGCTTTGAAATGTTTTGGATCCACTTTTTCTTTAAACATCCGGTAATGGCGTTTAAGCCGTTCGATATATGCTGGATCTTTCAGTAAGGTATCGCAAACAAGCCTCAGCAGCGCGGGCGCTAATTCGGATTGCTGACTGGTGGGATTTAGGATAGGCCCTTGCATTTCTTGAATAAGTTGTGGATCATTTCGCCGGTACCAGCGAGCGTAAAATTCGCTGTCTTCCCATCCATAAGCAATGACCGCTACATCTTTGCCGCGTTTACGGGAAACGACATTGAAAAACACTCTCTGGCAATCACAGTTTTCGTCATTACAGTACAGTTCGAGAAAACCGTATTCATCATCGGGCAGATCGGGGTTGTTACGAATGGTGATACTGCGCGTTTCTCTCATGGCAATTTCTTTGAAGCGCTCATAAAATGGTTCGTAAGGCATAGTTTGGTTCTTTAGATCTGTTTGATTATATCTAGTAAATTTTCTGCTTCGTTCCAAATCAATCGACCGGTTTCTTACAAGAGTGAATGAGTCCACTGAAAAAAGTTCGTTTTACCAAAAGCTCTGTGCAAAAGTGGTGTCATTATCAACTATAACAAAAATTGTTCGCTGATTGTCCTGAAAACGCCGAAAAACCTGCCCAAGTGGGAATCCCGTATCCGTTCTTGAATTTGAGGATTTTCAGTGGAATCATCTGTAAGATTATCCACTTTTCTCACGGCAAGGTCAGCGCATACCCAATTGCTTTATAACCCTTCTTTCGTTTCCCAAATAACCCTGCGAGCACGGGTACCTGATCATCTACGTAGTCGTAGATGATCACCTCTTTTTTGCGCTCGTAATTGCGATGTAGCCGACCCGCATATTGAGCAATTGTTCCTCTCCAGGCTACTGGTAAGGCCAAAAATAATGTGTCAAGGCGAGCGTCATCAAACCCTTCACCCAAATAACGTCCCGTAGCAATAATTAAGCGTTCGTCGTCATCTGGAATGTTCTTCAATTGCTCCATGAGCGCATTCCGCTGTTTTTGTCCCAGGCCACCGGCCAAAAGGATTATATTCTTGATTTTACCGTTAAGAGCATCAGCAAAGTAAGTGAGGTGTTCCCGGCGTTCAGTAAGCAACACTGGAGACCGGCCGGCGTGTATTGCCTCCAAGATGTCATTAACAATCATTTGATTTCGTAGCATGTCTGTTGTGAGCATCGCATAGATTTCTTGAATGCCCGGCTCCGGGGTGTTTTCCATTCGACGTGGCAGCACAAAGTTTGTTCTGCGAACAATTACTGTATGGTTAAACAAACGCGCAGCGGCTTGCTGGCGATCATCCACACGATATCGGATGGGGCCACATTGCATGAAGATAATGGGGTGGTGGCCATCTTGTCGGGTGACGGTAGCAGATAATCCAATAACGAACCTGGCTTTTGCCTGCCGGATCACTTGTTCGAAACTAGTCGCCGAGATATGGTGACATTCATCAACAATAACCTGACCATAGTTGCCGACCAAATCATTGACTTTGCCTTTGTCCGTCAGACTTTGGATCATCGCCACATCAATCATTCCATTCGGTCTCTGTTTCCCACCACCAATTAATCCGATTTCTTTTTTGGTTAATCCTAAAAATGTTTGCAGGCTTCCAACCCATTGGTCCATTAACTGCCGGCGGTGGACGATTACAAGGGTGTTGATTTTCCTTTCAGCAATTATCCAGGCACCTATCACCGTTTTGCCAAAAGCGGTTGAGGCCGAGAGCACACCGATATCATGCTGAATCAACTGGTCCGCGGCAAGCTGCTGCTCGGGTCGTAAATTCCCTTGAAAAGATAATGAGATAGGTTGCCCGACAACACGTTCATCTTGTATCTGTGCCCGGATTTTTAACTCATCCAAGAGCGTGGACAGATCATCCAGGCACCCTCTGGGCAAAGCCAAGTGTTTTGGAAATTCCTCACAACAACTGATGATCCTCGGCTTTCCAAATGTAGAAAGGTGCATCGCCTGGGCTTTGTAAAATTCTGGGTTTTGAAAGGCAGCTAACCGGATCAGGCGATTTCGTAAGGGAGATGGGAGGTTTTCTTTCTCGATAAAAAGTTGATTGCTGATCACAATAGAGATGGCTTCTGGTAAAGGACCTGATATTACTGGTTCTCTTTGTTTACGGGATGGTGACAGTTTCCATGGCTCATTTTCAGCTTCATCCAATACAACTGCTCGAACTCCAGTTATTTCGCTTTCATCTGGATCGTTGCCAAATAATAGCTCTACTTCGGGCTTGGTCATCTTGTGTATGGACGACAAAAATGCCCATTGATCCGAGTAAGGATTTAGCTCTTGGTCAACAAACACACTATTTCCTTGCTCGCGAGGCTTTTTCTGCAAAGGTAAAGCAAATAGATTGCCGAAACCGCCCCTTGGCATCGTATCTTGGCTGGGGAATAAACGATCATAGGAATCCATGCCGAGTTCAGGTCGTCGGTTCATGGTTTTGGTTAGCAGAAAAGTCCCGAGCCTCCTGGCTATTGTTGCTGGAATAGGAGTTTCAAAAAATATCCAAACGTGCCCGCCATTTCCGGATCGTGATCGTTCGAGCGATGCGGGTACTTGATAGATGGTGCAAGTCTCAAGAAATGCTCGGGCATCTTCTGCCCAGGCTGATTTGTCGAAATCAACCGCCAAAAACCAACATGTTTCATCAGACAATAGAGGGTAGACGCCTATCGTAAAATCTTTCGCAGCGTATTCCTGAGGGTCATTCCCCTGCAGGTGGTTCCGGATAATTTCGTCACTGACTGGGACAAACGCCCGGAAATTACACTCCTGGCAAGCAATCTTAGGCTTTTGGCAGACTCCAGCGGCCCATTCGTTACGGCAAACAGGTGAATAACCGGATTTACCTGTTCTTGAGTTTTCGAATCTGCGCGGAAAGAGATCATCTCGCCCTCGGAATAGGGAACGAAAGAGCCGAATCTTACTCTCTTGTGAAGATTGGTTGTGAACCGTAAAACTTTGCAAGCCTAGTGAAAATTGAGAAGGTGAACCACCGTATTGGAGCGATTTCTGACGTAGTTCAGTTAATTCTTTGATCAATTGACTGCGCCGAAAATCCAAGGAGGACAATTCAGCTTCTATCTCGGATATTCTGTGATTAAGTTCGGAGCTATTTACCATGCTTTAATTTTACATGTAAGTTGGGACAAGCAAAATGCCACTTTTTTAATCCCTTGAAAAGGTTTGAATTATTGCGGAATAGTTACCAAAATGGTAACTTCGTGATATAATCTTCCCATGAGGATCATCAGCAGACGTATTCTTCGCGAATTCTGGGAGAAACACCCAGATGCAAGTGCTCCTTTACAAACCTGGTTTCATGATGTGGAGCGGGCAACCTGGAACACGCCAGCTGATATCAAAACGGCCTATCAGAACGCCAGTTGTGTAGCGAATAACAGGGTTGTGTTCAATATCAAGGGGAATCATTATCGGTTAGTGGTGGTGGTTATTTATCGACATGGTGTGGTCTACATCCGATTTGTCGGAACGCATGAAGAGTATGATCGAGTCGATGTGACCACAATATGAGGAGCGTGGAAAATGGAAATTAAACCGATTCGCAGCGAAGCCGATTACCAAGCGGCATTGAAAGAAATCGCGGCACTATTTGAATCTCAGCCGGATACACCCGAAGGCGATCGGATGGATGTGCTTGTGACCCTGGTTGAGGCATATGAGGCAAAAAACTTTCCGATCCCTGAGCCGGATGACCCGGTACAGGTTTTGGAGTATTACATGGAAAGCCGCGGGCTGAGCCGCTCCGATTTGATCGCCTACCTGGGTAGCAAAGAGCGCGTTTCAGAAGTGCTCAACCGCAAACGTGGGCTCTCTCTTCTGATGATTCAACGATTGCATGCTGGCCTCGGTATCCCCGCGGATCTTTTAGTTGGAAAACATGATTACAAAGCAACGTCTATAGTCAAGCCGCGGACCGAGTCGCGTGTACGGGTATAAGTTCCGGCCCGTGCTTGTCGGCGCGCGGTAAATACTAATAATTTGGTAACTGCTCAGATGGTGAGGAAAGTTCCCGAATTTGAGGTGTGTGTTGGGTGCTTCGCACCCAACACACACCTCAAATTCGGGCCTCTTCCACCTCTGGCTGAGTAGTTACAAAAAATCAACCTTTATCATAATTTTTCTTGAGCATGGCAATGATCTCTTCGAGAGAAAAGCCCAGGTTTTTGTAATACTCCATGTCTTTTGCGAGTTTTTCACCGGCCAGCTGGCTGCGCTTGGCTTCCAGTGCGTTTGGCTGCAGAGAAGAGACGAAACAACCTTTGCCGGCCATGGTGTAAATCAGGCCGGCATGTTCCAATTCTTCCCAGGCTCGT
>JAFGLU010000114.1 GCA_016927865.1 Anaerolineaceae bacterium | reverse complement strand
TTTCCGCCATCTTTTCTACCGCTTCCGTGCTAAACTCCATTGTGAGCCTCCTGTTCTGATTTTGGTGTGGAAACCTTATCTTAACAGGTTGGCTCTCTTTTTGACCACCTTTCTAACAACTTTTGAGTGCACCCCGCAAATCGGGGTAACTTCACAATCTTGATATTTTGTGGTATCTTTACCAATGCCCTGCTGTGTTCGTGATGCGGCATAACCGGTTTTGAGCCAACACCAGTTATAAGGGAGCCCATCTCTCAGGACGTGACGCGATAGGCCTCGGCCAAGGCGGAGCGTACAGGTAGGTTCCCGCCTGCGAAAGCAGGTTCAAAACTTCGTCGCACACGGCATGGTGGGGTATTTTTGTTAAGTGGAAATCCCCCCCCGCCTCAAGGCGGGGGAAACTTCCCCAAAAAGCACACAGCGCGCCGCAGAAGCGGCGCGCTGTGTGCTTTTTGGGGGTGGAGGCAAATCGGTGCGAGTTATTTATGGCGGCGTTCGAGCTCGGCGGCGACGGAGGCGGGGTCGATGCCGCGGGAGGCCAGCAGCACCAGGGTGTGATAGGTGAGGTCGGCCACTTCTTCGATCAGGCGCTCGTCGCTTTGGGCCTTTCCAGCAAGGACCACTTCCACGGCTTCTTCGCCCACCTTTTTGAGAATTTCATCTTCGCCTTTGGTGAACAGGCTGGCGGTGTAGGACTTGGCGGTGGGGTTGTCGCGGCGGTCGCAAATAATTTGGTACAGTTCACGAATTTGCATGGGGATTCTCCGGGGGAACAAGATTGTGAAAACAGGTGGCCTGGCCGGTGTGACAGGCCGGGCCGGCGGGGCGCACACGCACGAGGAGGGCATCGCAGTCGCAGTCCAGCTGCATCTCGACCACGATTTGAATGTTGCCCGAGGTGGCGCCTTTATGCCACAACTCGTTGCGGCTGCGCGACCAGAAGTGGGTTTGCCCGCTGGAGCGGGTCAGGTTATAGGCCAATTGGTTCATGTAGGCCAGGGTGAGCACCTGGCCGGTGTCGGCATCTTGCACAATAGCCGGGAGCAAACCGTTGGCGTCGAAACGAGGTTCCTGACAGGACATTTCAAATTCTCCTTACGGGCACGTTCTTTTCGGCCAGGTAATTCTTGAGATCAGGGATGGCTAGCTTGCCATCGTGGAACAGGGAAGCGGCCAGGGCGGCGTCGGCGCAGCCTTCGGTGAGCACTTCGGCGAAGTGATCCATGCTGCCCGCGCCGCCAGAGGCGATGACGGGCACGTTGACGGCTTGAGAAACTGCGCGGGTGAGGGGAATGTCAAACCCGGCCAGAGTGCCGTCGGCGTCCATGCTGGTGAGCAGCAACTCGCCCGCGCCCAGCGCCACGCCACGCACAGCCCACTCGACGGCGTCCAGGCCGGTGGGGGTGCGCCCGCCGTTGATGACCACTTCCCAACGCGGGTTGGCTTCTGTGCCGGGAAGCAGGCGGGCATCAATGGCCAGCAGGATGCACTGCGCGCCGAAGCGCTCAGCGCCCTCAGTGAGTAGCTCGGGGGTGCGCACGGCAGCCGAATTGACACTGACCTTGTCGGCCCCAGCCAGCAGCAGGCGGCGCATGTCCTCGACCGTGCGAATGCCTCCGCCGACCGTGAGGGGCAGGAAGACACAGTCGGCTACGCGGCGGACTGTGTCAGCCACGGTGGCGCGGGCCTCGGGGGTGGCCGAGATGTCCAGGAAGGTCAGTTCATCGGCTCCGGCAGCGTCATAGATTTTGGCCTGCTCGACCGGGTCACCGGCGTCGCGCAGGTTGACAAAGTGCACGCCTTTGACAATCCGCCCGTTGGCGATGTCCATGCAGGGAATGATGCGTTTGGCTAGCATGCAGGTCTCGCTTTCATAATACCTCTTCCAATTTCACAGTGCCTTCGTACAAGGCGCGCCCCATGATGATTCCGGCCAAGTTGGCTTCGCGAGCCGCCTGGACGTCCTCGGCGGCGCGCACCCCGCCCGAGGCGATCACGTTCAGGCCGCTGCGCTGGGCTAACTCGCGGGTGGCGGACAGGTTGATGCCGGTTTGCAGGCCATCGCGGGCAATGTCGGTGAAGATGAGGAAATCCAATCCCTCGGCGCGCAGGTCCTGGGCCAACTGCAAAGCAGGTATGGGCGTGGACTGCTGCCAGCCGCGCACGCGCACCAGCCCGTCGCGAGCATCCAACCCGGCGGCGATGCGTTCAGGCCCCCAGCGTTGCAGGGCTTGCTGAACCAGTTCGGGTTCTTCTACAATCACGGTGCCCAGAACGGCGCGTGAAACGCCCAGGTCGAAGGCCGCTTTGAGGGCCTTCAAGCTGCGCAGACCGCCGCCAAACTGGACTTGCGCGCCGAATTCGACTGCGGTGGATAGGATGGCTCGCAGAGCGGTGGTGTTGACCGAGTCGGGCTGGTCGAAGGCACCATCCAGGTTGACCACGTGCAGCCATTTTGCGCCGGTGGAAAGCCAGCGCCAGGCTACTGAAGCCGGGTTGCTGCTGTAGGCTGTCTGACGGGTGGGGTCGCCTTCTTGCAGGCGCACCACCTGCCCGCCGCGCAGGTCGATGGCGGGATAAACGGTGAAGTTGGGTGCGACGTTCATAGCTTAAAGAAGTTCTCCAAAATGGTTTGGCCCACACGCTGGCTCTTTTCGGGGTGAAATTGCACGCCCCACAGGTTGTCGCGTTTCACAGCCGAGGCGTAGTTAATACCGTAATCGGTTTGGGCCAGGGTATCTTCGGCCTGGGCGGAACAGTAAAAAGAGTGGTTGAAGTAGGCGTAGTCCCCGGATTGGAGGCCAGTAAATAACGGCGAGGGTTGGGCGAACCAGAGTTGGTTCCAGCCGGTGTGGGGGATCTTCAAGCCGGGCAAATCGGGAAAGCGTTTAACACGCCCTGCCAGCAGCCCCAGGCCGGGGGTCTCGCCCAACTCTTCTCCTACCTCGAACAGGGCCTGCATGCCCACGCAGATGCCCAGAAGCGGGTCGCCGCGTTCGATGACTTCTCGCACGGCTGCATCCAGGCCGCGGGCGCGCAAGCCGTCCATGAAGGCGGCGAAGGCCCCCACGCCCGGCAGCAGCACCCGCCCCGGCTCGCGCAAATCGGCGGGGTCGGCGGTGACGCGGATGGCGTAGCCCAGGTGTTCGAGTGCGTTGCGCACGGAGTGCAGGTTGCCGGTTCCGGCGTCGATGAGAATGGCGTCATATTTCATGCGAGTCTCCATGCGTCACAGCGTGCCTTTGCTGGACGGGATTTGCCCGGCGCGGCGCGGGTCGATGCGCGTGGCAGCCGAGAGGGCGCGAGCCAGGGCTTTGAAGAGGGCTTCCACCTGGTGATGGTCGTCGCGCCCGTACTGCACGCGGGTGTGCAGGGTGAGGCGGGCTTGCTGGGCAAAGCTCTCCAAAAAGTGGGCGAAGAGCGAGACGGGCAGACCGCCCACAGCGGGGCCGTTCCAATTGACCTGCACCACGGCGTAGGGCCGCCCGGAGAAATCCAGCGAAACCTGGGCGAGGCTCTCGTCCATAGGCGCGTCGGCGGAGGCCATGCGCACCAGCCCGGCTTTATCACCCAGGGCCTGAGCAAAGGCAGCGCCCAGGGTCAGGCCCACGTCTTCCACGGTGTGGTGCGGGTCAATGTGCAGGTCGCCCTGGGCGGTTACGTCCAGGTCAAACAGGCCGTGCACGGCGATTTGGGCCAACATGTGGTCGAGGAAGCCGATGCCTGTGTCGACGGCGTGCTTGCCGGTTCCGTCGAGGTTGAGGTTGACATTGATGCTGGTTTCGGCGGTGGCGCGGGACACCTGGGCGCGGCGCGTGGTGAGGGCCGGTGCCGGGCGGGGCTCGCCCTTCAACGCGGCGATGACCCCGGCGGTGTCTTCGGGGCGCCCCACCGAGATGCGGATGTAGTCGCGCAGCAAGGGCGTGTCGTAGTAACGCACCAGCACGCCCTGGGCCGCCAGGGTTTCTTTGAGTTCGCGGGCGGAGCGGTCCAGCACCCGGCAGAGGATGAAGTTGGCTTGCGAAGGATGGGGGTGAAGGTAGGACACCCCGGCGAGCAGATCCAACAGGCGCTCGCGATCGGCGCGCAGGCGGGCCACGTTGCCCGCCAGGAAGCCGCAATCGGCCAGGGAGGCCAGGGCGGCTTCGGTAGCTGCCACGTTGACGTTGTAAGGCTGTTTGGCTTTCCACAGGATGGTCATCAGCCAGGCCGGGAAGGCGCCATAGCCCACGCGCAGCCCGGCCAGCCCGGCCCATTTGCTGAAGGTGCGCAGGACGACCAGATTCTCGCGCTGGGGCACCTGGAGGATGCGGCTGAGGGCTTCGCCAAGCTTGCCGCCCGCTGAAGTGAACTCGATGTAGGCCTCGTCAATGACCAGCAGGGCGGGCAGAGCGAGCAGGGTCTCGATCTCTTCAGCGGTGGCCACGCGCCCGTCGGGGTTGTTGGGCGAGGTGAGGAAGATGACCTTGGGCTTGTGTTCGGCTGCCGCGGCTTGAATGGCGGGCAGGTCGAGTGAGAAATCGGCGCGGCGCGGGACTTCAATTATCTGCCCGGCGTTGAGGCGCGTGTCGAAGGGGTACATGCCAAAGGTGGGCGGCAGGTTGAGGACGCAGTCGCCCGGCTCGAGCAGCACGCGCAGGAGCAGGTCGATCAGTTCGTCGGCGCCCGCGCCCGGCATGAGAAATTCGGCGGGCACACTCGTGAAGCGCGACAGGGCCTCGCGCAGCGAGCGGTTCTCAGGGTCGGGGTAGATGTGCGGCCATTGCAGCTCGGCCAGGGCCTTGCGGGCGCGCGGCGAGGGACCGTAGGGGTTCTCGTTGGCATCCAGCTTGATGATCTGCTCGGCAGGGATGCCCAGGCGGGCAGAAAGCACCTCAAAAGGCTCGATGGGCGTATAGGGCGGAAAATCGTCGAAACGAGGCGCGGTTTTCATAGGCGCACCTGGGCGGAGTTGGCATGCGCGTCCAAACCTTCCAGGGTGGCCAGTTCGGCGGCGGCGGGGGCAATGGCCTGGGCGGTGGCCGGGTCCAACGAAACCAGGCTGACGATGTGGACGAAGTCGAGGACGTTGAGCGGGGAGGCAAAGCGGGCCGTGCCGCCGGTAGGCATGACGTGGCTGGGCCCGGCGACGTAGTCCCCCAGGACTTCAAAACTGTGCTCGCCGACGAAGACGCCGCCCGCGCAGGTGACCCGCTCGGCCAGGCGGAAAGGTTCGCGGGTGGCCACGCACAGGTGCTCGGGGGCATAAGCGTTGGCCAGGTCGAGGGCTTCCTCTAGGTCGCGGGTGAGCACCGCGCCGCTGCGTTCGTTGAGGGCCGAAGTGATCATCTCCTGGCGCGAACGCTCGGCGAACTGCCGGGTCACCTCGGCCTGCACGGCCTGGATCATAGCCTGGGACGGGCACAGCAGGATGGCGGAGGCCAGCAGGTCATGCTCAGCCTGCGCCAGCAGGTCGGCAGCTACCCACTCCGGGTTGGCCGTCTCGTCGGCAATGACCATCGTTTCGGTCGGCCCGGCCAGCCCGTCGATGCCCACCACGCCGAAGACTTGTTTCTTGGCCAGGGTGACGAATAGGTTGCCGGGGCCAAAAACCTTATCCACCGCTTGTACCGATTGGGTGCCGTAGGCCAACGCGCCGATGGCCTGCGCCCCGCCCATGGTGTAGACTTCTTCGATGCCTAACAGGGCCGCCACCGCCAGGATGCTGGGGGCGATCCGGCCCAATCCGCGCTGCGGCGGGGCGGCGATGGCAATTTCTCTCACCCCGGCGGCCTGAGCCGGGCAGACGGACATCAACACTGAGGACGGCAGGGGCGCCGTTCCGGCAGGAACATACAAGCCTATGCGGCGGATGGGGCGGATGTACTGGCCTAGCGTGCCGCCCAGGGATTGGGTCATCCAGGAGGTGACGGGCTGGGCCTGGTGGAAGCGCAGGACGCGCTCCGCAGCCAGTTCAAAGGCTTTCCGCTGGGCCGAGGGCAGCCCGTCGAGGGCGGCGCGCAGCTCTTCGGGCGGCACGCGCAAGGAGTCGGGCGCGGCTCCATCCAATTTTCTGGTCCACTCGCGCAGGGCGGCGTCACCATCGCGGCGCACGTCGGCCAAAATGCGCTCAACCGCCTGGTAGGGGCTGAGCGGCTCGCCGAACAGGGCGGCGATGCGCTGGAGGACGGCGGGCGGGACGGACATGTCATCCAGGGAGATTCGTCTGAGGATGGTTTTTTGGGCTTCGGAGACAGAGTATTGTTTTAGCATGAGGTTTTTCCTTTGGCAAAAGCTCTACTCGGCCAGGGCTTTGAGCATGGCTGAATAACGCGGAGGTTCTTCTTCAAAAATATAGCTGACGGGCACTACCACCACGCCGCTGCCACCAATTTCGCGCAGTTCGGTGATGGCCTGGAAGAGCTGGCTGCGGCGGACGATGATGTTCACGGCGTACCAGTTGGGGTCCTGGTCGCGGGTGACCACGCGCGAGACGGTGGGGCCTTGCAGGCCGCCGATGGTGGGCTGGGCGAACAGTTGCTCTGCAATGGCTTCGGGCGAAGGCCCGCGCATGTTGGCGAAGATGTGCAGGCTGTCCTCGGCGCGCAGATGGGCCTCGAAGTATTCCAGCAGGGTGCGGGCCATTTGCAGCGAGCCGGGTTTGCTCTTGAGGGACTGCTTGTTGGCGATGAGGGCGGACTGCGAGGCCTGAATCAGGCCGTCCACCAGGGGTTTGAGGCGGTTGTCGCGCAGGGTCTGCCCGGAGGAGACCAGGTCGGAGATCATATCGGCGTAGCCGATGGAGGGAGCGGTTTCAAGGGTGCCCTCGGCATAGATGAGCGTAGATTGAATGCCAAACTTGGCGAGGAAAGCTTCGGTCAGATTGGGGTACTTGGTGGCCACGCGCAGGGGGCGGTTGAGGGTGGCGGCGAAGGCGGCCAGCCCGGGCACGTCGTTGATGTCGGTCCAGCTTTCGGGCACCGCCAGGCGCAGCGAGCAGGCGCCGAAGCCCAGGTCATCGTGCAGGATGAGCAGATGACCGTTTTCGCCTTTGCGTTCTTCGATCACGTCGATGCCGGTGATGCCGAAATCAACGCTGCCATCGCGCACGCTGACCACGATGTCGGCGGGGCGCTGGAAGAGCACCGTCAGGCCGGGCAGGACAGGGATGGTGGCTTCGTATTGACGCGGGTTGGGCTTATAGATCTTAAGCCCGGCCTCAGCCAGGAAATCCAGGCAATCCTCGGCCAGACGGCCTTTGGACGGCAGGGAAAGTCGGATGGGGGTGGGTTCAATAGACTGGGTCATGGGTTCTCCTGGGTAAAAGAAAAACCCCCGGCAACCGGGGGCTTGTTTGGTGTCAGAACATACGCAAACGCAACCGACCTCCGGTCAGGCTGGGGGGAGGTGGGTATGATGATGGATTCGGGAGACGTTGCGTTTCATTGGAGGTGGTTATATCAGAGGGATGGGGATTTGTCAATGAAATGTGTGAATTTTTGCGGGGCGCCGTCCACGAATATGTAAACGAATAAACGAAAGGGTATTTTAAGCCGTAACCCAGGCTTGTAGAGGCAATTCATGAATTGCCTCTACAAGCCCGCAGGTCGGATTGAGGGCGGGCTGCTGATTTTTAAGTAAGGGGAAAAGAGACTGTGGGTAAGTCATCTGCCCGAAATCCGACAGTTTTTCAGAACGTCGGATTTCGCTTAGGCTCGTCTTATTCGGAGTATTGGATGATTTGCTCAATCCGACCTACTCGAGCGGACCGGGTATATAATTCTAGCTAGGATATCTTCACCTAAGGAGAAAGCATGCCCCGAAAGCAATTCTCACTCGACTGGCAGTTAGGAATGCACGCTCAACATGAAGGGGTACCCGAAGCCTGGATCCCAGCCGAAGTTCCCGGCGCGGTGCAGTTGGATTGGGCCAAGGCCCACGGTTTTTCGCCCTACACCCGTGCCGATCACTACAAGGATTACCTGTGGATGGAGGATGTGTATTGGACTTACCGAACCCGCGTGCCGGATCACCGGGCCGAAGAAGACGAGCGGGTGTTCTTCGTGTGCGGCGGGGTGGATTACCAGTTTGAAGTGCTGCTGAGGGGGGAGATCATCCACGCGCAGGAAGGCATGTTCACGCCTTTTGACCTGGAGTTGACCGGGCGGGCTGAAGCAGGGGATGTGCTGGAGGTACGGGGGTTCCCGGCCCCCAAGTCACGCCCAGTGGGTGAGAATGCCAGCGAAGAAGAGCTGCGCAGCCAGGCTGATCACTCATGCAAGCCGGCGGTGAGTTACAAGTGGGACTTCCATCCGCGGCTGGTGCCGCTGGGCATATGGCAGGACACCTACGTTGAGGTGCGCCCGAGTTGCATCATCGCCGAGACGGGGCTGGATTACCGCTTAAGTGCCGATTTACAGCGGGCGGAGATCAGCGATGTGGTTTGCGTAGAAGGGCTGCTGCGCGGCATGGTGCGTTGGGAACTGCTGGACCCAGCCGGGCGGCGGGTGATTGAACAGGTGCTGCCGGCGGTGGAGAAAACCGAATTCCATGGGGTTCTAGAAAATC
>JAFGLU010000113.1 GCA_016927865.1 Anaerolineaceae bacterium | reverse complement strand
GGCATGCAGGATGATTACGTTTCCACCGAGCACATCCTGCTCGGCCTGACCGAATCCAGCGAGGGCAAGCGCCTGGCCTCCTACGGCCTGACCAAAGACGCCATCCTGGCGGCCCTCAAAACCGTGCGCGGATCGCAGCGCGTCACCACCGCCGACCCCGAATCCACGTACCAATCCCTGGAAAAGTATGGGCGCGACTTGACCGACCTGGCCCGCAAAGGCAAGCTCGACCCGGTCATCGGCCGTGACGAAGAAATCCGCCGCATGGTGCAAATTCTCTCCCGGCGCACTAAAAACAACCCCGCCCTCATCGGCGAGCCGGGCGTGGGCAAAACCGCCATCGCCGAAGGCCTGGCCCAGCGCATTGTCAACGGCGATGTGCCTGAAGGCCTGAAGAAAAAACGTCTCTTCCAACTGGACATGAGTTCCCTGGTGGCTGGGGCCAAGTACCGCGGCGAGTTCGAAGAGCGCCTTAAGGCCGTTCTCAAGGAAATCGTCGACTCCCAGGGGGACATTCTCCTCTTTGTGGATGAGATGCACACCGTGGTTGGCGCGGGCAAGGCCGAAGGCGCTATGGACGCAGGCAACATGCTTAAGCCTATGCTGGCCCGCGGCGAACTGCACATGATCGGCGCCACCACCATCGACGAGTACCGCAAGTACATTGAGAAAGACCCTGCCCTCGAGCGGCGCTTCCAGCCCGTGTTAGTGGAAGAACCCAGCGTGGAAGACACCATCAGCATCCTACGCGGCTTGAAGGAACGCTACGAGGTGCATCACGGCGTGCGCATCACCGACCCCGCCGTGATCGCCGCCGCCACCCTCTCGCACCGCTACATCTCCGACCGGCAGTTGCCCGACAAAGCCATTGACCTGCTGGACGAGGCCGCCGCTCGCCTGCGCACCGAGATTGACTCCAAGCCGCAAGAATTGGACGAAGTGGACCGGGAGATCATGCAGTTGGAGATCGAACGCGAAGCGCTGAAGAAAGAAAAAGACAAGGCCTCGCAAGAGCGTCTGGAAAAATTGGTGCAAGAGCTCTCAAACCATAAGGAACGCTCCAACCAAATCACTGCCCGCTGGCAGAATGAAAAACAGGCCATCAGCGAGCTGCGCACGGTCAAAGAGCAGTTGGAGCAGGCCCGCACCGAGATCGAGCGCGCCGAGCGCAACCTGGACCTGGAAAAGGCCGCCCGCCTGCGCTATGGCACCTTGCGCGAGTTGGAGACCCGCATCGGCGCTGCCGAAAAGCACCTCATGGAAGTGCAAGCCGAAGGCGCGCTGCTCAAGGAAGAAGTGGACGCCGAAGAAATCGCCTCGATTGTGGCCCGCTGGACGGGCATCCCCGTGTCGCGACTGCTGGAGGGTGAAACCCAAAAACTGCTGCGCATGGAAGAGGGCCTGCACCAGCGCGTGGTGGGGCAGGATGAGGCCGTGCGCGTGGTCTCCAACGCGGTGCGCCGCGCCAGGGCTGGGCTGCAAGACCCCAATCGCCCCATCGGCTCGTTCATCTTCCTCGGACCCACCGGCGTCGGCAAAACCGAGCTGGCCCGCGCCCTGGCCGAGTTCATGTTTGACGACGAGCACGCCATGATCCGCATCGACATGAGCGAGTACCAGGAGAAACACACCGTCAGCCGCCTGCTCGGCGCGCCTCCCGGCTACATTGGCTTTGACGAGGGCGGTCAGCTCACCGAAGCCATCCGCCGCCGCCCCTATGCCGTGGTGTTATTCGACGAGATTGAGAAAGCTCACTCCGAGGTGTTCAACGTGTTATTGCAGCTGCTGGACGACGGCCGCCTGACCGACGGGCAAGGCCGCACGGTGGACTTCCGCAACGCGGTCGTGATCATGACCTCTAACCTGGGCAACGCCCTGTGGGAAAACGGACACACCGTCACCCGCGAGGAGATCACCCGCATGTTACAGGCCAATTTCCGGCCCGAGTTCCTCAACCGCATCGACGAGATTGTCACCTTCCACGCTTTGAAGAAGGAACACCTCGCCGGTATCATCGACATCCAACTACGCCGGGTCAACCAATTGCTGACCGACAAGGGTTACCATCTAGAAGTCAGCGCAGCCGCCCGCGAATACCTGGCCGATGTGGGCTACGACCCCGATTTCGGCGCCCGCCCGCTCAAGCGTGCCATCCAGCGTGAGATGCAAGACCCGCTGGCCCTCAAAATCCTCTCTGGCGATTTCGTAGAGGGCGACACCATCCTGGTGGATCGCGGCCCGCAGGGGCTGACCTTCTCCGCCAGGGTTGAAGTGGTCGAAGGCGAGTTAGTGGATTAATCTCCGCCGGATTCTCTGATCCAAACCCTAAAGGTCCTCGAGGACCTTTAGGGTTTTTTCTTTTAACCTTTTAGCCATTCACGCTATACTTATCTCATCCATTCCCGCATCGAGGAGACCCTCCATGACCCCAACCGCTCCCCCCGCCCCCAAAACCCTGCTCACCCGCACCGTTTGGGGGATGTTACTATTACTGGGCCTGGCCGGACAATTGGCCTGGGCGGTGGAAAACCAGTTCTTCAATACCTTCCTCTACGACCGCATCACCCCCAACCCGCAGGCCGTCTCCCTCATGGTGGCCATCACTGCGGTGGTTTCCACCGCCACCACCATCCTCATGGGCACCCTCAGCGACCGCACCCGATCCAAGTGGGGCCGCCGCCGCCCCTATCTGTTCATCGGCTACATCCTGTGGGGCATCCTCACTGCGGCCTTCCCCTCGGCAGCCCAATTCCAACCTGTTGCAATGGGCGTCTTTATCGCCATCCTCTTCGATAGCCTGATGACCTTCTTTGGGGCCACCGCTTCCGATGCCGCTTTCAGCGCCTACGTCACCGATGTGACCACCGACGCCAACCGCGGGCGGGTGGTCGGCTCGCTGGAGATTATGAAGTGGATCGCTTTCCTCATCGTCTACGGCGGAGCGGGCATGATCATTGAGGCGGTCGGCTATGAGTGGTTCTTCTACATTATTGGCGGCGTCGCCTCGCTGATCGGGCTGGTGTGCGTGCCATTCTTGCGCGAGGAAAAGCTCCTCGACCGCCCCACCGGCAGCTACTGGCGGCAGATTGCCGATACCTTCCAACTGGAAAGCCTCAAGCGCAACAGCGACTTCTTCAAGATCATGATCGCCCTGACCCTCTTCATGGTCGGCATCAACATCTTCTTCCCCTACCTGATGATCTACCTCCAGCACTACGTCCAACTATCCATCCTGGAGTCCTCCATCCTCATCGCCGTCGCTATCCTGGTCGGCGGCATCGGCCTGGCCTACCCCATCGGCCTGCTGGTGGACCGTTGGGGCCGCCGCCCGGTGGCGTTGCTCTCGGTGGTGCTCGAATCCATCGGCCTGATCCTCTTCTCCGTGTCCCATTCGCTGGTCGCCTTGGTGCTCACCGGTATCCTCTGGCTGGCCCCCCTGGCCGCCTGGACCATTGCCACCACCACCTGGTCGCGCGACCTGTACCCCGAGGACAAGCGCGGGCAGTTCGCTGGGTATTACATCCTCTTCAATGTAGCCCTCACCATGATTCCCGGCCCGCTGTTGGGCGGCTGGTTGGCCACCACTTACGGCATCCCCACCGTCCTGGACGGCAAATCTGGTTTCATCCCCACCCCCATCCTCTTCCAGGCGGCAGGCATTGTCGTCCTACTGGCCATCATCCCCCTTTTGACCATCCGCAGCAAGAAAGGAGCCTGAAAGCTAGATGGGAGCAGTCCCCGAATTCCTCCTGCGCAAGCTGGTCGTCCCCGGCAGCCTCAAATCCGCCGGGCAAGGCTTTTTGTTTGAGATCAACAACACCTTTGTGCCGGTCAACCTGCTGCGCTTCAACCTGCGCGCCGATGGGCAGGACATTCCCTCCGAACAGGTGACCATTATCCACCCCGGAGTGCAATCGGTGACCGGCGCGCAAGTCACCCCGCAGCAGCCTTTCGAACTGCCCGTCAACACCCCAATGCGCATCGAAGTCGCCGCGCCTCCGCCGCAAAAAGAGCTGACCATCCAGGCCGAGACGCGCGAAGCTGGGCTGCTTCAATTCAGCATCCCCACCCACTCCGGCATCGATGACCAGCCACGTTTTGCCGGCCTGCGCAACTTCTTCCGCCGCCTGCCGTATTATCCCCGAATCATCAAAGCCCGCCTGGACCCGCAGCGCCCCAAAGCTCACTTCGCCGCGCCGGCTCACTGGCTGAACGATCCCAACGGCTTGATCTATTGGAAGGGCCGCTACCACCTCTTTTACCAGTTCAACCCGTTTGGCGCGGTGTGGGGCAACATGCACTGGGGCCACGCCTCCTCGCCCGACCTTCTCCACTGGCAGCATATGCCCATCGCCATGGCCCCCGACCCCGGCGGCGCAGACGCGGGCGGCTGCTTTTCAGGCTGCGCTGTGGATGACGCTGGAAAGGCCACCTTCCTTTACACCGCTGTGTGGCCCGAGTGCCAGTGCCTGGCGGTGGGCGAAGGCGACGATCTCAAATCCCTGCATAAACATCCCACCCCGATCATCCCCGCCCCGCCCTCTGGTCTGGAAGTGGAAGGCTTCCGCGACCCGTGCGTCTGGCGGCAAGACGGCGAGTGGCGCATGGTCATCGGCTCGGGGCTGCGCGGCGTAGGCGGGGCCATCCTCCTATACCGCTCAGCAGACCTCCGCGCCTGGGAGTACCTGGGCATCCTCTGCCAGGGTGATATCCACCAGAAAGAACCGTTGTGGACCGGGACCATGTGGGAATGTCCCTCCTTCTTCCCACAGGGCGACCGCTGGGTGCTGATCGTTTCAGCCTGCCATTCTGATGGAGCATTGTACACGTTGTACCTGACCGGCCAATATGCAGACAACCGCTTCACCCCCGACGATCCCGCCCGCCTGGTCGATTTCGGCGCGGGCGGCTGCTACTACGCCCCGCAGACTTTCCTGGACGAATCCAACCGCCGGGTGATCATTGGTTGGCTACGTGAAGCTCGCTCCCCTGCTGAGATGACTCGTGCCGGCTGGAGCGGGGCCATGTCCTTGCCGCGACTCCTTTCCCTTGGCGCCGATGGCTCTCTGCGTTCCGCTCCGATTGACAAGGTCGATACATTGCGTGGAACGCGTGAGCGTCTGGATCAGCCTGGGCAAATCTCCACACTGCATGGACCTTCCCTGGAAGCAAGATTCACACTCCCCACCCATTGCGATCAATGGACCGGCGTGGAAGTGATCACCGATGCCTTTGCCCAGCCCTTGCGCATCGGCTACGATCCCGACCGCGGCGTGCTCCTGGCCGACTGCCGCGCAGCCGGCGGCCTGCTCAGTGAAGCTCCACTGGACCTGGCCGTCGAGGACCGCACGCCTATACGCATCTTTTTGGACGGGTCTGTGCTGGAGGTCTTTGCCGGTGATCGCATCGCTCTCGCGGCGCGTTACTACCTGACCACCCCGAGCCAGGCCCGCCTGCGCAGCGTTGGCCTAGCCGCGATTGACCTGTGGGAGACGGTCGTCTAACTTAGCCTGCTTCGCGGTACGCCTGCGGCGAGAGCCCGGTTTGTTTGCTGAACACCCGGCTGAAGTACGCCTGGTCCTTGAACCCCACCATGTGGGCAACCTCGGCAATCGAGCGACTGCTGCCCCGCAACAGGTTCTGCGCGTGCAAAATGCGGTAACGGGTCAGGTAATCCCAAGGCGAAATCTCCAGCTCGCGGCTGAACACCCGCGTCAGGTAGTCTTCGCTCACCCCCACTGACTCGGCGATCTCGCGGCGAGCCAGGGCGCGCGAAAAATTTTGGTGAATATAAGCTACCGCCCGCTTGACCAGCGAGCTGGTATAGGGTGGCAGAAAATCACTGCCAAACAAAGCCCGGTTGAGTGCGGCCCCGGTTTCCGCCTCGGTCCACACCCCCTTGCTTTGCAGGGTCACACGGGTGTGGTGTTCCAGGCGTTTCACGTCCTCCAGCCCCAACAGCTTGCTGCTCAAAATTACCACCGGCACAGGCCGCAGGCGTGGATCAGCGCGCATTTGGTCCAGCACATCCGCCCCACTCAAACCCGGCATGGCCAGGTCCAGCAGCACTAAAGAAGGTTGGTTGTCGCGCATCCATGCCAGGGCCGTCTCGCCGCTTTCAACAGCCTGAACCGCGCAGCCCGGCAATTGCGTCTCGACAATGCGCTGGTGTTCGGCGCGCACTTCAGCGTCGTCATCCACAATCAGCACGCATCCGGTCGATTCTTGCGGGCACAGCGCCGAGAGTGTCTCCAACAGGCTTTGCGGATTGGAGGATTTGGTCACAAACCCGGTCACACCCAGTCCCGCGGCGCTGCCGTTAGCCTCTGGCAGCCGTCCGTAAATAATCACCGGGGCCAGGCTGAGGGTGGGATGGCTGCGCAGGCGGCGCACCAGGTTCCAGTCACCAGGCTTGGCCGAGTTGAGGTCCCAGGCCACCGCCAGCGGGCGGGTGTTGCCCAGCGCTGATTCCAGCTCCTCCAGAGTGGCTACCCGACACAGGCGCAGGTCTTGCCGCCGGCAAATGCTCTCGATTTCGGCGATCGGCTCGCCGCGCGAAGCCAGCAGCAGCAAAACCGCCTGGGCATCCCCACTCACCGCCCGGTCTTGCTCCAAAGCGGGCAGCGGCAAATAAATATGGAAGGTGCTGCCCTTTCCGGCGGCGCTGTCCAACGACATACGCCCGCCATGCAGCGCTACCAGATGGCGCGTGATGGACAGGCCCAGGCCAATTCCCCCGGAAATACGATGGTTGTGCTCCATGGTCACAAAGGGCTCAAAGATGCGCTCTTGCTGTTCCTGGGTTATGCCCCAGCCTGTATCGCTTACCCACAGGTGCACATGCGGTGGGGCCACCTCCGTCCCCAGTGCCACCTGGCCCTTCTCGGTGAACTTACGAGCGTTGCTCAGCAAGTTGAGCAGAATCTGCCGCAGGCGCACGGCGTCAGCGCGGATGAACGGCAGGCGCTCAGGCAAATCCAACCTCCACTCCACGGCCGGGTTCGTGTTTCGCCCGGCAATGCTGTTGAAGGCCTCTTCCAGCAGCGGGCGCGGGTCGATCAATTCCAGGGCCAGATCCAGTTCGTCGATCTCGGCCCGAGAAAGGTCCAACAGGTCATTGATCACCCGCAGTTGGTGTTCAGCATGCGCCTGGATATTATGGATTTCGCCCCGTAAGGCCGGCTCGAGCGTCTGAGTCAACAGGTCCTGGGTGTAGCCCAGGATGATATTCAACGGTGTGCGCAGCTCGTGACTGACATTGGCCAGCAAGCGCGTCTTGATGCGGTCGGCCTTCTCAGCCGTCAGGCGCGCCTGTTGAATCTCATCGAACAGTAAGGCCCCCTGAATGGCACTACTCAAGTTGGCGCGCAGCAGCTCGTACACATCACTGTCGCGCGGGCCAATTTCAAACACCGCGTAACCCAAAGCCTTGTCCTGAAAGTACAGCGGTTCCACCACCAGGCTGTAGCGCCGCTCCTGGGGCAAAAATTCGGGCGGCAGCAACTGCTTGACCGGAAAGCGCCATCCCGCCGGGCCCAGCTCGGCGCGGCCCTGCTCTGTGTAGGCAGCCATCAGGCGGGCATACTCGTTGGGTTCATACAGAACCAGATACGCGCTGGGAATACCCAGTTCGGGCAAATGCTCGCTGAGCACATCACTCAACTGGCCAATGTTAAAGGAAGTCAGCAGAGCCCGGTTTGTTTCGCGCAGGTTCTCGGCCTGGCGTTCGCTTTGCCACTGCCAATAGGCTTGCGAGCGTTTCTCTGCCTCGCTCACCACCACCCTGGCCTGCCCCAACAGCGCCTCCGCAAGCGCTTGCCCAGTCGGTCCTCGCCCTGGCAGCACCCAGCGGCGCAGCACTGAAAGAACATCGTTCCACAGTGGAATTTCTTGCCGCTCGTGCATCGCCAGGTTCAGCGTTTCATCCAGTAATTGCAAGAATCGTCCCACTTTGTACGGTTTTTCAACCGCCGCTAGCAGAGCATCCAACAGGCCTTCCATTCGCTCGCGGGATGACTCCGCCGCCTGCCCTTCCATCACCCGCAGCATCTCAGCCAGGCATTCCTCCCGGCTCGCGGTCTGGGGTAAAGCTCTGTCGCCAATTTGAGCGGGCAGGCTGCCTGCCAGCGCTACCGCTGCCGAAGGGCAGCCGCAGGATTGGCGCACTACCAGGCTGGAGGGCAGGGTCATCAAAGCCGGCACCGCTTCGCCGTTCAAGCGCGCCAGAAGTAGATCCACCGAACGGGCCCCCTGACTGTAAAAAGGCAGATCTACGGTGGTTAGGGGCGGCGTTGCCAGGCGCTCCTCAATCGAGTTATTAAAGCCGGTCACCGCCACGTCTGCGGGAACATCATACCCGCGCGCCTGGAGGGCCTTCAACGCCCACAAGGCCAGCATATCGCTGACTGCCACCACGGCCTGGAAGTCCTTTCCCGGGGTCAGGCCACGCTCGTCAAGCAAAATTTGAATCGCCTCGGTGCCCGATTCCCAGCGCAGTGGGCGGGTCACCAGTTCTGGCGCCAGAGGCAAGTCAAAAGCTCTGAGTGTATCCAGGTAAGCCCGGTAGCGTTCTTGAGCGTAGTAGTGTTCTTCGGGGCCACGAATGAAGGCCAGCCGCCGAAAACCGTGTTTTTCGATCAAATGCGACAGCAAAGCGCGCATACCTTGATAGCTGTCGACGGCAATGGTGGGCAGCCCTTCCATGAACTGCGCCAGGCTAACCATCGGCAGACCTTGGTAACGCCGGTGGAAAGCATTGGTCTCGCTGGGACTTAGCACGCCCCCCAGGCTGGAGGCCCAGGTAATCAAACCGTCCAGGCAGTCCTGCCCGGCCAATTCAAAAACCTGGTTGCGCATGCTCTCAAAAGCCGGGGTGGCGCTCAACCGACCGCCCGGAAAAATAATCAGGTTCACATCGTGCCGCGCAGCTGCATCCAGCACGCCCGGCCACAGCGCACGGCTTGCCCCTGTGTTCAAGCTGGCCAGCAGAAAGCCAATCGTCTGCCGACTGCCCGGAACAAGACCCGTAGCAGATAATTCTGTCCTGCTTTGCATAACCCTAGTGTACTACAATTGCCCTAGAGAGGACGCTAAAATCCAAGTGAAGTACTGAATAGTTCAAGAACATGCCTCTATAATTGAGGTTGTCAGAATTATCCCCCATTCTTACAGAACCGCGGAACAACATGAATCAAGCAATTACTCCTGGGAAGATCCAAGCTGATACCAACCTACACAAAACCTGGTCCAAACTAACGAAGAATCTGGCGAAGTACAAGTGGGTGTACTTTATGATGATTCCGGGCCTGATCTATTTCCTCCTGTTCCGCTACCAGGCTTTGTGGAACGCCCAAATCGCTTTCAAAGATTTCAAACCCCTCCTGGGCGTGTTTGATAGCCCATTTGTAGGCTTCAAACATTTCCTGACCTTCTTCGACTCGTTTTACTTCGAACAATTAATTGGCAATACAATTTTCTTCAGCGTGGGCAAGCTCATCCTGGGCATGCCCATGGCCATCTTGCTGGCCATCTGCCTGTATGAATCAGCATTCAAAGGCTTTTCCCGCTTCGTACAAACCATCACCTACATGCCCCACTTCCTGTCCTGGGTGATCATGCTGGGCATCCTGCTGGTCATGCTCTCTCCTGGCGAAGGCTTCTTCAACGCCATCATCAAAGCCGGAGGCGGCGACCCCATCCCATTCCTCACCACGCCCAAATATTTCCGTTGGGTGGTCATCTTCTCGGACATCTGGAAGGAAACCGGCTGGAGTACCATTCTTTACCTGGCCGCGCTGATGGCCATCGACCCTACCCTGTTCGAAGCCGCCGCCGTGGATGGCGCCTCGCGTTTGCAGCGTATCTGGCACATATCCCTACCCGGCATCCTGCCCACCATCGTAGTAGTCACCCTCCTACGCCTGGGCAGCATTCTGGACGCCGGTTTCCACCAGATTTTCGTGCTTTACTCGCTGCCCGTCTACAGCGTCGGTGATATTCTCGACACCTGGGTCTACCGGCAAGGCGTCCTCGAATTCCAGTTCAGCCTGGCAACCGCTGTGGGCCTCTTCAAAGGCACCATTGGCCTGATCCTTGTGCTGGTATCCAACAAGTTGGCCAAACGCTTTGCCGGCTCCGGGATTTACTAAGAGGTCATCATGGCAACCAAAGCACGCATCATCAAACGCGGTGACGATACCATCTTCCAAATTCTGGTCAACACCTTCCTGGTACTGCTCTTGATCGCAGTCCTCATCCCCCTGTGGAAAGTGCTGATCATGTCAGTCACGCCGCTCAATTTTCTGGATGTTAAAGCCTACGGCTTGTGGCTGGATCCCTGGAAGTGGTCTTTTGAGGCATATAAGCAGTTGCTCAGCCACCCCTCCTTCACTCGCGCCGCCTCCAACAGCGGAATCATCACCATTGGCGGCGTGATTGTCAACATGCTCCTGACCGTGCCGTTCGCTTACGCTTTATCGGTCGAAAAATTGCCTGGGCGCAAGTTCTTCATCACCATGGTGATGATTCCCTTCCTATTCAATGCCGGATTAATCCCCGTTTACCTGGTGGTGAACAAGCTGGGACTGATCGACTCGTGGTGGGCGGTCATCTTGCCCGGCGGCATCAACATCTATAACTTGCTGGTGATGAAATCCTTCTTTGAAGGGCTGCCCGAAGAACTCAAGGAGGCCGCCCGCCTGGACGGGGCCAACGAGATCCAGGTGCTGTGGACGGTTATTCTGCCTCTCTCCAAGCCTATCCTATTGACCATCGGCTTGTTTTACGCGGTGGCGCACTGGAACGAATTCTTCAACGCCATCTTGTACCTAAACGATGCAAAATTGCAGCCGCTGACAATTTTATTACGCAACATCCTCCTGGCTGCCAATATGAACGAATACGTTGAGTACGACGCTTTCAGTTCCGCCTCCGTCCAGTCCATCAAGTCTGCCAGTGTCTTCCTCACCATGCTCCCCATGGTTGCAATTTATCCCTGGATCCAGAAGTACTTCACCAAAGGCACCTTGCTTGGGGGTGTCAAATCGTAAGCTGAAGGAGGTCAACGATCAAAGTCACCTGCCGCAAGGCCCCTCATTGTCCGTATTCTGTTCGCCCATCCATTCAAAGTAAGAGAGGTCACAATGAATAAGGTTTTCTATAAGTCGATGCTGGCCCTGGTGCTCCTTGCGCTACTTGCCAGCGCCTGCGCCCCGGTTGCATCCCCAACCGCCGAACCGGCGCAAGAACAGCCCACCGCGGCCGTCGCGGCCCCCACGGATAAACCAGCCGAGCCTACCGCCGCGCCTACCGAACCCCCCGCCCCACCTGAAATCGAGGTCGTAGACCTGGAACTGTGGGCCGGCGGCCGTGTTTCTGAAGCCGGTCCGCCGCCTGACGACTGGGTCGCCTACGACATCATCCGCGAACAGGCCAAGGTCAACCTCAAACTCGTGCTCCTGCCCTCCACGCAAGCCGATCAGGACACCAAGATCAACGCCGCCGCGGCCAGCAACTCGCTGCCTGACGTCTTCATGGTCAGCCGCGACGTGCTCTACAAGCTCGTGCAGGCCGGGTTGGTCGCCCAGGTCGATGACCTGCTGCCCATGATGCCCACCCGCACCGCCGGACACTACTTCGATGCCGACCGAAACAAACTGGCCACCTTCGACGGGGCCATGTACGGTCTGCCCGATCCTGGCGCACTGCCCCAGACCGACTCCCTGGTCATCCGCCAGGACTGGCTGGATAAGCTCGGCCTGACCGCCCCCACCAACCTGGATGAGTTCATGGAAGTTGCCAAAGCCTTCACCTTCAACGACCCTGATGGCAACGGCGCGCAGGACACCTATGGCTTCTGCGCCTTCATCGACGGCTCCGGTTTAGCCCAGGCCGGCCTAGGCCCGCGCTTCGACTTTATTTACGGCGCCTACGGCGTGGCGGGTGTCTGGAATCTCTCAGACTCGGTCTCTTTGAACGCCCGCTCCGAAGACTACATGAAGGCTACCGAATTCATCAAAAACCTCAACGACGAGAAAGTCATCGACCCCGACTGGCCCACCCTCAAGAAGGACGAGTTCCGCGCCCGCTGGAAACAGGGCAAGTGCGGCATCATGATTGAAAACTTCGCCGCCCTAGCCAACAAGTCCAACTACAAAGACTTCGACGAGAACTTCCCCGATGGGCAGTGGGTAGCGATGGATGCTGTCGCTGGACCGGACGGTGAAGCCTCGATGGGCACGGTCATGAAGACCGCCCGCATCTACGCCGTCTCGCAGAAAGCCATCGACGAGGGTAAGGGCGAAGCCATTGCTCGCTTCCTGGAATGGACCGCCTCCGATGAAGGCTACTTCCTGCTGGGCTTTGGCGTGGAAGGCGAAAACTACGTCAAGGACTCCAACGGCTATGTCGTCACCGAAGGCATCGCGCCTGAGATGGCCTGGACCAGCAAGGAAATGCAGCCGCTCACCCAGTTGGCCAACATGGTCTACATCTTCACCGACGTAGAAATGCAGGCTCGCTATGTGGCTTACAAGACCAAGAACGGTCGTGACATGGACCCCAAGGCCTACTATGCTGAGTTCCTGACCAAGCCCTTCACCCAGGCAACTGGCGCTGGCGTGATCAACCCGCCCAGCAACGCCGCCGACTTTGTCCGCTTCTACAGCGAGAACATCGTCCAGTTCGTCCTTGGCCAGAAACCCCTGACCGCGGAAGCCTGGGCTGAGTATATCGCCGGTCTCGACAGCCTCGGCGCTGCCCAACTGGAAGCCGACGCAAAAGAAACACTCCTCCAGACTGGGTTCCTTAAGTAACCCAGAAACCACGGGTAGAGGCGGGCGGCCAACCACCGCCCGCCTCAGTCTGAACACCGCCACGGGTAATTCCTATGACAAACGCCTCATCCCCCGAAATCACCACGGCCAATTCGTGGGCTGTTCGCATGGCCAATTCGGTGCTGGAGTCCTATCCTTCCACGCACTGGAAGTGGCATTACGAGCACGGGTTATTCGTTCGCGCCGTGTCCGCGGTTGGCGCTGCTAGCGCAGACCTGCGCCTGCAAGGCTTCGATCAAGCGTGGGCAGATCATTTTGTCAACGCAAACGGCCAGATCGAAACCTACCGTGTGGATGAATTCAACCTCGATCAGGTATACCCCGGTAGATTGCTGTTCCGCCTTTTCCATCGTACCGGCGACCCGCGCTATGCAACAGCCATCGAGTGCTTGCGGGGGCAGTTGCGCAACCAACCGCGCAACCCCAGCGGAGGCTTCTGGCACAAGCAAATCTACCCCAACCAGATGTGGCTGGACGGGTTGTACATGGCCGGGCCATTCTACGCAGAATATGCCCTGACCTTCTCTGAGCCAGAAATCTTCGATGATTTGACCCGCCAATTCCTTCTCGTCGAAGCCCACGCCCGCGACCCGCATACCGGGCTGATGTTCCACGCCTGGGACGAAACCAAGAATCAGCGCTGGGCCAACCCGCTCACCGGCTGCTCCCCTCACTTCTGGGGGCGCGCCATCGGCTGGTTCGTTATGGCCCTCGTAGACGTCCTGGATTACCTGCCCACCGCCCACGCAAACCGCGCTGAGTTGGTCGCCATGCTTAACCGCCTGGCTCAAGCCCTGGTGCAATTCCAGGACCCCGCCAGCGGATTGTGGTACCAGGTGGTCGATCAAGTGGCTCGCTTCGGCAATTACCGCGAGGCCTCGGTTTCCGCCATGCTGGCTTACGGTTTTGCCAAGGGCGTGCGCCTGGGCTGGCTGCCGCCCGAGTTTCTCACCGCCGCTCTGCGAGCCTATCACGGTCTGCTCGAGAACATGATCCGCATCGATTCGCGCGGTGCGTTGACCCTGGAGGGCACCTGCAGCGTGGCCGGGTTGGGCGGCACGCCCTACCGCGACGGCAGTTATGAATACTACGTCAAAGAACCCGTCGCTGCCAACGACTTCAAAGGCGTCGGCCCTTTCATCCTGGCCGCGCTGGAACTAGATAACGTCAAACCCTACGTGCGATGATTTCACCCCTCCTCTCTCTCTCCGATTTTGGCGCAGTTGCCGATGGGCGCGCCCTGGACACCAGGGCGCTGCAAGCCGCCATCGACGCCTGCGCCGAACGCGGAGGCGGCACAGTCATTTTTCCGCCAGGGCGCTACCTGACCGGGAACATCAACTTTCGCGACAACATCACCCTGCACCTGGAAGCCGGCGCAACCTTACTCGGCAGCCAGGACCCCGCCGATTACCCCATCACCCCCAACCGTTGGGAGGGCGTGGAACAACAAACTTTTGCTCCCCTCCTGGCGGGTAACGGACTGGAAAACATTGCCATCACCGGGCGCGGGATGATCGACGGGCAGGGCAGCTATTGGTGGCGCGCCCACCACGCAGGCAGCCTGCCTTTTCCACGCCCGCGCTTGATCGGCTTCGCCGACTGCCGCAACGTGCTCATTGAAGGTGTGACGCTCATCAACTCGCCCGCCTGGACGGTCAATCCCGTGCGCTGCGAAAACGTTTACGTGCGCGGCGTGACCATCCACAACCCGCCCGAGTCGCCCAACACCGACGGCATCAACCCCGATTCTTGCCGCCTGGTGCGCATCTCCGATTGCACCATCAGTGTGGGCGACGACTGCATCACCATCAAATCCGGCACTCAGTTCGAGCATCCCGAACGCCGTGCCGCCTGCCGCGATATTGCTATCACCAACTGCACCCTCGAGCGCGGTCACGGTGGCGTGGTCATCGGCAGCGAGATGAGCGGCGACGTACAGAACGTGGTCATCTCCAACTGCGTGTTCATCGGCACCGACCGCGGCATCCGCATGAAGTCCAGGCGCGGACGAGGCGGTGTCGTTCAAAACGTGCGCGTCAGCAACATCATCATGGACGGCGTGCTGTGCCCCTTCACCATGAATCTTTACTACAATTGCAATGGTGCCAAGGGCGACCCGGTAGTGTCGGACAAGACTATGCGCCCGGTGGATGAAGGCACCCCTGCCTTCCGTAACGTGAATTACAGCCACATCACGGCTGTCGATGTCAAGCTGGCCGCCGGGTTCTTTTACGGGTTGGCCGAAATGCCCCTTGATGACATCTCCCTCAGCGATATTTCCATCACCATGAGCCCAGGAATGGAGGCCGATTATCCCGAGATGGCTGACGACATTCCCAGCATGACCCAAGCCGGTTTTTTCATCCGCAACGCGCGCAACCTGCGCATCGACGGTGTCCGCATCACCGGGCAAATCGGCCCGGCCTTCGATCTGGACGATTCGGTTGATGCAGACATTCGACCCTGACAATAGGAGACCCACCATGAAATACCATGCCTACCTGACCGCTAACCCCGGGCTGAATACCCCGCCGATCAACCCCTGCAAACTGCTCGATTTTGGCCTGCTAAAACTGGCCCCCGGCGAAACCCACCAGGCCAACAGCGGTGACCGCGAAATTCTGGCCGTCATCCTGGGCGGCAAAGCCAGCTTTGAAATCAACGGGCAAACCTTCTCGCAGGTCGGCGGGCGGCCCAACCCCTTCGCGGGCAAGCCCCACTCGGTGTATATCCCCGCCGGGGCAAAATACACCATCCAGGCCGTTGGCGCCGCAGAAATTGCTCTACCCAGCGCGCCCAGCGACCAGCCTGAAATCCGACCCTACGTCATCATGCCGGACAGAATCGCTGCGGGCGTGTGGGGCGCGGCCAACTTCAAGCGCAACTTTCACCAGATTCTCACCAGCGCCTCTCAGCCCGACCTACCCGCCCGCCGCCTGATCGTCGGCGAAACCTTTACCCCCAGCGGAAACTGGAGCACCTTCCCGCCCCACAAGCACCAGCAAGACGACCTTCCCCGCCAGGCTTACCACGAAGAAATGTATTACTTCAAGGTCAGCCCTGCCGAAGGTTTTGGCATCTGCCATTACTACAACGAGGAAGGTGAGGACGAAAACTTTACCGTGCGCGACAACAGCATCCACATGATGCCGCGCGGCTATCACACCGTGGTCTCTGCCCCCGGCTACACTACCTACTACTTGTGGTTCCTGGCGGGTAACCAGCGCGTGCAAGCCACAATCGACGACCCCGCCCTGGGCTGGGTGACAAAAACCGTCGCCATGCTCAAAGAACTGGGGCATTAGGGAGCGCGCCATGATCCTGGATTCCTTCAAACTCGATGGGAAAGTGGCCCTGGTTACGGGCGCCGGGCGCGGATTGGGCCGCGGCATGGCCCTGGCCCTGGCTGAAGCCGGGGCCGACATCGCCGGGCTGGATTACACCGCCAGCGAGGATACCGCCGCTGAAGTGCGCTTTTTTGGCCGCCGCTACCACATGATCCAATGCGACCTGCGCACTGCCAGTGTGGCTGACCTCAACAAAGTCGTTGCCGAAGTAATCGGTGGGTTGGGCCGCCTGGACATCCTCATTAACAACGCCGGTATCATTCGCCGCGCCCCAGCGCTTGAGTTTAGCGAAGCCGATTGGGATGACGTTCTGCAGATCAACCTCAAAGCCGCCTTCTTCCTGGCGCAGGCCGCCGGGCGGGTCATGGTGCCGCAAGGCAGTGGTAAAATCATCAACGTGGCTTCCATGCTTTCCTTCCAGGGCGGAATCATCGTGCCCTCCTACACCGCCGCCAAGAGCGGTATCGCCGGAATCACCCGCGCCCTGGCCAACGAATGGGCCAAATCCGGGGTAAACGTCAACGCCATCGCCCCCGGCTACATGGCCACCGACAACACCGCCCCGCTTCGCGCCGACGCCAACCGCTCGGCCGCTATCCTGGAGCGCATCCCCGCTGGACGCTGGGGCCTGCCTGCAGATTTGATGGGCGCGGTAGTCTTCCTGGCTTCCTCCGCCTCCGATTACGTCCAAGGCGCAATTTTGCCCGTCGACGGCGGCTGGCTCACTCGATAAAGGCAGGTTCATGCTTTCACCGCTTGGTCTTTCACCTTCATTTGGCTTTGGCGACCGCCTTGGCTTGGCAACCCCTGGGCACATCACCGCGGTGCGCGGCACCGGTTTTGCTCCCATCTTCGCCCAGCAATCCGTGCGCGAAAATGCCCGCACCGGGCGCACTCCGCAAATGGTCATGGACGACGCCCGCCGGGCCGTAGAGGCCGCCGGATGGGATGCGCCCTGGGGCGCGGATGCCGACCACCTCAAAACCGTAGACGACCTGCCGCCTTTCGTCGCCGCCGGGTACACCTTCTACACGGTCGACCCCGGTGAGCACGTCGATAACAGCGCCGACACCCAGCCGCTTTCAGCCCTGTACGAAAAAGTCCGTTTGCTGCCCTGGGGCGAACTGCGTGCGCTTTATCTTGAAGCGCCTGTCGACCACGGGTTTGGCCTCTTTGACGAAACCGGCCTGCTGCGTGCCGCAGTCAAATACGGGCGCGCTGTCAGCCACACCGTGGCCATGTACCGCCGTCTGAGCGAAATGCTGGAACATTTCGACTTCGAAGTCTCTGTCGATGAAACCGACGCCCCCACCACCCCGCTGGAGCACTACTTCATCGCCAACGAGCTCACCCGTCAGGGAGTCAGGTTCACCTCGCTGGCCCCGCGCTTCATCGGGAACTTTGAGAAAGGCGTTGACTACATCGGCGACCTGGCTGCTTTGGACGCCGAAATGGCGCGTCACGCAGCCGTGACCGCCCACTTCGGCACCTACAAGCTCAGCTTGCATTCCGGCTCCGACAAATTCAGCGTCTACCCGCTGATCGCCAAACACTGGGGCAGCTGCCTGCACGTCAAAACCGCCGGGACCAGCTACCTGGAAGCACTACGCACCCTGGCGGCGGCCGAGCCGGGTCTATTTGAGAATATTTGGGTGTTGGCCCTGGAGCGCTACCCCACCGACCGGGCCAGCTATCATGTCTCCGC
>JAFGLU010000112.1 GCA_016927865.1 Anaerolineaceae bacterium | reverse complement strand
TGATGGTCGACCTGGTGCGGCAGGTAGCCCAGGTGCGGTCGCGCGGTTGGGCGGTGGTGCTGGTTTCATCCGGCGCGATGGCCGCCGGGCGAGAAGCGCTGGGGTTTCCGGAACTGCCACGCTTCATCCCTAAAAAGCAGATGCTTTCAGCGGTGGGCCAGCCGCGCTTGATGGCGATGTATGAGCAGTACTTTGCGATTTACGGCCAGCCGGCTGCGCAGGTGCTGCTGACGCGGGCCGATTTGACTGACCGGCGGCGGTATCTGAATGCGCGCAGCACGTTTGAAGCGCTGTTGATGCAGAAGATCACCCCGGTGGTGAATGAAAATGACACGGTGGCGACGGACGAGATTCGATTTGGAGATAACGATAACCTCTCGGCGCAAGTGGCCAGCATGATCGAGGCCGATATCCTGGTGCTATTGACCGACCAGGAGGGGCTGTATACCAGCGACCCGCGCGAGGACCCTGCCGCGGAATTGATCCGCGAGGTGAAGGGGGAGATCCCCGGCTGGATGTACGAAGCTGCCGGGGGCAGTGTGACCGGGCTGGGAACGGGGGGCATGGTGACCAAGCTGCATGCCGCCGATATTGCCCGGCGGACGGGGACCACGGTGTTCATTGCGCGGGGCAACGAGCCGGAAGTGCTGGCGCGGATTGCCGCCGGCGAATCGATTGGCACGCGCTTTGCCCCGGTGGTGAATAAGCTGGAGGGCAGAAAGCGATTTTTGCTGGCGGGAGACCATTCGGAGGGCGTGCTGAGCGTGGACGCAGGCGCGGAGAAAGCTTTGCTGCACGGCGGCAGCCTGCTGCCCGTGGGGGTGAGCGGGGTGAGCGGCGATTTTGAGCGCGGCGACACGGTGCGGGTGGTGGGCAGCGAGGGCAAGGCGCTGGCTTTGGGCCTGAGCAATTATGCTGCCCGAGACCTGATTTGTTTTCGCGGCAGGCAGTCCAGCGAAATAGAGTCCATTCTTGGCTACACCTTTGGCGATGAGGTGATTCATCGCAACCACATGATTTTGATGTGAACTGCGGACCGCAGTGAGGAGCGCAAATGAACCTGGAAAAAATGGGAAAACAGGCCAAACAGGCGGCGCGGGCGATGGCCCAAACCAGCAGCGCGGCGAGAATTGAAGCGCTGCAAGCAATTGCCGGAGAGATTGAGCGCTCGCAAGAAGCGATCTTACAGGAAAATGCCGTCGACGTGGTGGACGGCAAAGCCAAGGGGCTCAGCGCGGCCATGGTGGACCGGCTGCTGCTCAACCCGGCGCGCATTGCGGGCATTGTGGCCGATTTGCGTTCGGTGGCTGCGCTGCCCGACCCGGTGGGCGAGGTGATGGAACAATCGGTGCTGCCTAACGGATTGCGGGTGCGCAAAGTGCGCGTGCCCCTGGGCGTGCTGGGGGTGATCTATGAAGCGCGGCCTAACGTGACCGCGGATGTGGCTGGGCTGGCCTTAAAATCGGGCAACTGCGTCATTTTGCGCGGGGGCAGCGAAACCATGCGCTCGAACCGCGCTCTGGTGACTGCAATTCGAACAGGGTTGGAGGCTGCGGGGCTCCCGCAGGACGCCATCCAATGGATTGACGACCCCGACCGCGCCCACGTTCTGGGCTTGCTGCAATTGGATTCTTATGTAGACCTGATCATCCCGCGCGGCGGCGCCGGATTGCACGACTTCTGCCGCAAAAACAGCCGCATTCCGGTGATTACCGGCGGGATTGGCATCTGTCACCTGTTCGTGGACGAGTCGGCCAATTTGGCGGCCAGCCTGCCGGTGATCGAGAATGCCAAGATTCAACGGCCCACGGTGTGCAATGCATTGGACACGGTGCTGGTGCATGAAAAGGTGGCGGAGCGGTTCATCCCAGCGCTGGTCGAGCGGCTGGCGGGTGTGGAAGTGACCTTCCGCGGCGACCCTGAAACTATGCGTATTTTGGCGGGGCGCTTTACAGAAGTGACACAGGCAGCCGGGCCGCAGGATTTTGACACCGAGTGGTTGAGCCTTGTGCTGGGTCTGCGCGTGGTGAACGGTTTAGACGAAGCGGTTGAGCATATTACGGCGCACAGCACGGGACATTCGGATGGGATTTTGACCGAAGACAAGGTGAACGCGGCGCGCTTCCAGGCGGTTGTGGATTCGGCGGCGGTGTATGTGAACGCCAGCACGCGCTTTACAGACGGGTCGCAGTTTGGATTGGGCGCCGAGGTGGCCATTTCGACCCAACGGGTACATGCCCGCGGGCCGATGGGCCTGCGCGAATTGACTACCTACAAGTGGCTGGTGGAAGGGGATTACACGGCGCGGTCGTAACGGCAGTGCTCTTGCACGACCCACATCATCCAACGCATGCGTCCAACACCTGTGCCTGCCGCCAATGACCCGGCGGTGGTGATTTCCATGCCGCCGGTGGCCCCGCCTTTCTCAAAGTCGGACACGATGCGCTCGCGGATTTCATCCGGCGAGCCGTTGCGCAGCAGGAAGGGCGGCATTTGCCCGTGAATGTAGGCCTCGGGCATCTTACTGCGGATGAGACCCGCATCTACCTCAGGCCCATAGTTGACGGCATTGATGCCCAACTCGCGTTGCTCGTCCAACAGGTGGCCCATGGAGCTGTCGGAGTGTTGGTAACGGCGCGAGCCGAGCGGGGCGAACTCATCCAGCACGGCGCGGAGAACCGGCGCGCAATAGGTGTGGTAAAGGCGCTTGTTGAACAATGCGCTGTTGTCATCGGTGATCCACCAGTCGTTGACGTGGTAACCGCTGAAGGCACGCAGAACCCGGTTGAGCTCGACCATTTTGGCTGCCAGCAGGTCGCGGAAGCGGGCCATCAGGTCGGGATAATCGTAGAGCCAGAAGAACACGGTTTCGGCGGGCAAAACCGAGGTCATGATGGTGGCGGGGCCGCGCCCACCGGTACCCAGGGAAGGTAGGGACTTTCCGGCAGCTTTGCGTGTTTCCCATTCCTCGAGGAAGGCTTCGGGCAAGGCCCAGCTTTGCATGTCGATTTTTTCGGCGCGATCCAAAATGCGGCTGAATTCATCGGGGTCGTCGGTCGGCGGGGTGAGCCAGGGGGTGCTGCCTTCAACGTAGGAAAATTCGCATTCGAAGAGGTTTTCGATGCGCTTGGGGCTGGTTTCCCATGTGTCTTCGTCGAAGTAGGCGCGACCTACGTATTCTTGCAAGACCTGGTTGGCCTGGCGGTGTTGTTCGTCGCGGTAGGCTTTTTCGTGGTAATAGCGCATGGTGGAATCGACGTTAAGGAATTCAAACACCCAATGGTCGTCGGGGCTGAAGGACAAAGCGCAGCGCGGTTTGGCGGTGGTGAAGTCTTTGCAGGCAGAATTTTCGGCCCAAAAGGCATGAACATCCAGGCCGGCAGTCAGTTCGAGGAATTCAGGGTCGAGGATGGGCATAGCAACTCCGTTAAGTTGTTTTTTGGGTGAGCGCGTGGTTGAGCTCGCGGGCTGTTTGAGATAAGGTGCGGTTGATCAGGCTGTCCACGGAGCGATAGGGGTCGGCCAACAATTGCGAGCAGATGGAATATAGAGCCTGACTCAGGCGATCTTCGATCAGATTCCATTGCTTGACGGCAGGCAAGGTCCGCCCGCATTTGGTCGATTCTACCAGAACAGCATGGGCAGGCGAACTGCTCAGTTCGGGAGAGTTGATTCCCCGAAGACGAGCAGGGGCTAACCCGGCTTGACGCGCGTAGGCAATGATGGAGGGCGAGGTGGAGAGGAATTGCACCAGTTCAATCGCTTCGCGCTCGCAGGTCAGACCGCGGCGGATGGCCAGGGTGGAGCCGCCTACAAATGGTATGCCGGGCAGGCGGGCGACGGCCAGGTTGCGGGCAAACTCGGGGTTAGGAAAAGTGGAAGGGGCTTGCATGACCCATGTGCCGCCGATGGCCATGGCGGCATTGTGTTTGAAAAGGGCTTCTTGCGTGCCAACGGTTTCCAGTGTTTGCCGGCCTTCGGGTGAAAGGGTCTGGTAAAGGTGGAAATAATCTTTGACGCCCTGAACGAATTCGGGGTGATCGAAGAGGACTTGTTTGCCATCGCGGTGGATGAAGTCCCCGCCGGCCCGCCAGACCCAACTGGCAACGATCCGAATCAGATTGGACGGGTACACTTTGCAGGGCAAGGCGATGGGGATATGAATCCCAGCGGCGCTGAGGCTTTTGGCGGTGGCCTGGAGTTCTGCCAGGTTGCACAGCCCCATCTGGGGGTTGATCCTGGCCGAGACGAACAGGTCTTTGCGGTAATGCAGCAGGATGGTATCTGCCAGCCAGGGAATGGCCCAGGTGTCGGCTTCTCCAGCGAGGTGAGTGCACTCCAGCAGGGCAGGCAGGTACTCGTCATTTCCCCGGCATTGATCCAATTCGTGGGCGGAATAGGGACGCAGGGTGCCGGAGGCGATGGCGTCGCTCATCCAGGCGGTATCAAGTTCAGCGATGTCGATCGAGCCGTCATTGGGAAAGCCAGACTTGCCCAGATTTTGACGGGCTTCTTGCCAGGGTTGGAAGCGAACATGGACGCGCGCGCGGGATTGGGTCGCGAATTGGCCCAATGCCGTTTGCAGCGCGGTTTGTGAGGAACTTCCGCGGTCGATGATGGAAAGCGTCAACTCGTCCATAAGAGGTAATTATACAGCCGGAAGAGGGTAGCGCCCGACTGACTTGCGGAGCAAAATCGAGACCTTGTCAAATGGGGAAAGGCTGGTACAATAACAGCGTATCGGGGCGTGGCTCAGTCCGGATAGAGTGCACGGTTCGGGTCCGTGAGGTCGGCGGTTCGAATCCGCCCGCCCCGACAGAAAAGCCTTCTAGCGAGGGCTTTTTTGATTCATATCGGCGGATTCTCCCATTGAGGGACACGGAATC
>JAFGLU010000111.1 GCA_016927865.1 Anaerolineaceae bacterium | reverse complement strand
TTTGCCGGGGGAGGGAAAGAATTCTGCAAAAGTGAGGGGCTTTCAGCCCCTCACTTTTGCGAAATCTTCTCCCCTCCCCGCCCCTGAACCAAATTTTGCGAGTTTTTGCCAGCGGGGAGGGGTGGGGGTGGGGCCAAGAGCTCGAAATTTTAAGGTGACATTGTCAAACTACCCAAGAGAACTGATATTGATGTGTGTGAGGTGCGAAGCACCTCACATACATCAATATCGGGGGTTTTCGGATATAATACCCTGGGGAATGATAGAAAATATTTTCTGATTGGGAGGGATGAACGATGGAATACATGGTGAAGGATATACCGGTCTACTACGAAATCCACGGCTCGGGGATGCCGGTGGTGATGATTCACGGGTGGAGCCCGGATCACCGTTTGATGAAAGGCTGCCTGGAACCGGCCTTTGAGCAACTGGATCAACCCTGGCAGCGCATCTACTTCGATCTGCCGGGGATGGGCAAGACTCCGGGGCGACCCTGGATCGACGGCTCGGACGCGATGTTGAGCGTGGTGCTGGAGTTCATCGATGGAATTCTGCCGGGGCAGCACTTCCTGGTGGCGGGGGAATCCTACGGTGGCTATTTGGCCAGAGGCGTGCTCAAGGCGCGTGAGCCACTGGTGGAGGGGCTGCTGCTGATCTGCCCGGTGGCCAGCCAGGAGACTCTGCGCGACCATCTGCCGCCTTTCCAGGTATTGGAAAAAGACGAGGCCTTCGTCGACAGCCTGACCGAAGAGGAACGCCGTTACTTCACCGGCATCACCGTGGTGCAGACCCGGCGAGTGTGGGAAAAATTCGCCAGCGATGTGCTGCCGGGGTTGAAAGTCGCCGATTACGACTTCCTCGAGCACAGCCTGAGCAAGCATGTGCCTTACGCAGAGGACGTGGACTGGGTGGAGCAGCCTTACCGCCAGCCAACGCTGATGGTGATGGGGCGGCAGGATTCACTGGTTGGATACCGCGACCATTGGCAGTTGATTGAGAATTTCCCGCGGGCCTCCTTTGTCATTCTGGACAAGGCCGGGCATAACATGCAGATCGAGCAAGAAGAGGTATTCCACGCATTGGTGGTAGAATGGCTGGATCGCGTGCGGGCGGAGATGAAGTAAAGCCTGAACGGCGAAACAAACACAGGAGAATACATCGATGAATATTCAAGATGCGCAGCGCGAGCTGCGCCAGGCCTACATGGGCGGGTTTGTGGGACAGTTGGTGGCGGCGGCAATTTGGGCGCTGGCCGCCGCGTTGGGCACGTGGGTTTCGGAGGGCGCGGGCATGGCGGCGCTGTTCTTCGTCAGCATGTTTTTGTTCCCCATCACCCAGTTGATCTTCCGCTTAATGGGGCGCTCTACCAAGTTGAGTCCCGGCAACACGCTGGACCAACTGGCCATGCAGATTGCCTTCACGGTGCCGATTGGCTTCATCCTGGTTGGGGCGGCCACCCTGCATCAAACGCACTGGTTCTTCCCGGCGGCGATGGTGATTGTGGGGGCGCATTACCTGCCGTTCATCTTCCTGTATGGCATGTGGCAGTTCGGCGTCTTGGCGGGCGTGCTCATCTTTGGCGGAACGGCCCTGGGCCTGTACGGCCCGGAGGTGTTCAGCCTGGGCGGGTGGATCAGCGCTGTGGTGTTCGCCGTGTTTGCCTTTGTCGCCTTGAGCGTGGTGCGCAAAGAAGCTCGCGGGGACTAATTTCGCGGGACTAAAGTCCCTGCTCAGGTCACGGAAGCCCTTCGGGCTGGAAATGTCCAGCCTCGGAAGGGCTTCCATGTATTGAGGCAGTGTTTCAACCTTTACACCACGTTAATAACCACCTTTCCGCGGGCGTGGCCCTGGCGGAGGTAATCGACGGCCTCTGGGGTTTGTTCGAGCGGGTAGGTGCGCTCGATGACGGGTTTGATCTTGCCCTCGGCGACCAGCCGGATGACCTGGTCCAGGTCATTGGGATTGGCTTTGGCTGCCAGGAAGCGCATTTTGCGGTTCCCCAGGGACATGAACGGCCCCAGAAGCATGGTCTTGAGGACCTGCGGTAAGCCGCCGCCGGCCATAACGAAGATGCCGTTAGGGGCCAGCATGCGCTGGTAGTGGCGCAAGGGGCGGCTGCCGTTGACGCCCAGAATCAGGTCGAACGTTTGGCCGCTTTGGGTGATGTCCTCTTTAGTGTAATCAATGACGCGGTCGGCGCCGAGCGCGCAGATCAGTTCGGTGTTATGGGGGCCGCACACGGCGGTCACCTGGGCGCCGAAGTGCTTGGCGAGCTGCACGGCAAAGGTGCCCACCCCGCCGCCCGCGCCGTAGATCAAAACCTTCATACCCGGCTGGATTTTGCCAATATCGCGTAAACCCTGTAAAGCTGTCAGCGCGGAGATAGGCAGCGCGGCAGCTTGCTCGAAGGACACGCCCGCGGGCTTGCGCGCCAGAAGCCTTTCCGGAGCGGCAACGTATTCGGCGAAGCCGCCAAAGCCCGCGTCGGCCAGATCGCCAAAGACGGCGTCGCCAACTTTGAATCGGCGGACATTCGTTCCGGTGGCTTCGACCACCCCGGCCACATCGGCGCCGAAGATCTTGCGCTTGGGGATCAAGCCCATCGCCATAGAACGGTAGTCGGCGGCGTTGACGGAGACCGAGTGGACCTTGACCAACACTTCGTCTTCGCGCGGGGTGGGTTTTTCTACGTCGCGCAGCGCCAGAACAGCGGGGGCATTGCTTTTGTTGTAAAGAATGGCTTTCATTGTTTATGCCTTTATGGAGGCCGCGGCAGGGCTGCGGCGCAGCAGAACCAAACCTACCCAGACGAACCACAGGATTTGGGTGAGACCGAACACACCGGCCAGGTCGCTCAAGCCGGGGATGGTGGAAATGATCCCGATGGCGCCAACGACCAGCCCCAGGATATTCAATCCTTTGGGTAGCCCGCGCATCTGCAAGGCGGCGAGACTGATCAAGAGGGTGAATATGCCGCCCAAAATTTCGCCGCTGCCGCCGCTCAGGCCGTTGGTCACTGTTTCGATGGTGGCCCAGGTCAAAGCTGCCTGGGCGGGGTCTTTGCTATACTGCTCGACGACCGGGGCAATGCTCGCGTTGGAGACCATGCCAGAGGCAATCAACGCGCCGGCCCAGATGAAGCCGATGACCGCCGCGCTGCGGATGAGGGCGGGGGAGGCGTTCTTCAAGCGCTCATAAAGGGCCAGCGCCAAAACCACCAGGACAAAGCCGAAGATGACGTACATCAACAGGTTGGTCGTGTAGATGACCGCCTGTTTTTCAACGATGAGTGCCACCTTTTGGGCCGGGTCGACGATGTTGAGATAGTCCAACACCACCAAGAAGAGGGTGATTCCGAGCAGGTATGCGGCTGCCAGGTACAATGCGGCAAAGCCGCCAAGTTTTTGCAAGTTTTTCATGAGAGACCTCAAATGGGAGAAGGTATTATGCAACCGCGAGAGCGGGTTTTGCTGAAGGGTTGAAGCCCTTGACCAGCAGCCAGACCGCGAAGACCATCTCCTGGAGAGCGAGCGGGCCGATCAAAAAGCCGATGGACGTATCCAGCGAAAAGGCGGGGTGAGCGGGGCTGAGCAGGCTGACGAAGGGGGCAACGAAGTACAGGATGGAGCCGGCCAGACCCCAACCAGACAACCAGCGGGGAATGATCCGCATTTGGAAGAGCAGGAAGTTGATCATGATCGAGCCGATGCTGAATACAATTGCCAGGAGCAGTTCGATCCAATCTCCTGCTGAAAGCAGCAGGGTTCCCAGGGTTCGCAGGCTGGTTATCTCGGCAACCCCAGCGCCCGCAGATACTTGCTGCGCGACCGAGAGAAGCATCAACCAACAAATGACCATCAGTACATAGGAAATGGCTTCGAGCACGCCACGGAACACAATGGCGCCGATGGCCAGGATTTCATTTTGTTTTCTCAACACCGGGAATAATACCACCGGAACCATCGCCAGGGGCAGGCCCATGACCAGGACCAGGATGGCGCCGGTGATCCACTGCGTTTCATGGGCAGCGACGGTTTGCAGGTCGTTCCCCGTCAGCAGGGGTTGGGTTAAGACCATGCTGAGGATTCCGGCGATGGTGCCGACGAGGAATAGGATGCCGACGGTTACAGAAATTTTGCGGTACGGTTTCATTTTTTTGCTCTACTTTCTTTACAGGTTTCGTTGATCAGATTTATAGAAGGAACGACTTACTCGCCCTTGAGCTCGCACTGGAAGACTTCGCCGATGCCCACCCCAAAGACGTCGGCGATGCGGAAGGCCAGCTCGAGCGTAGGGGAGTACTTGCCGGCTTCAATGGCGATGATGGTTTGGCGAGACACGCCCACTTTTTCGGCCAGGTCTTGCTGGGTCATTTCGTTGGCGAAGAAGCGCAGTTTGCGGATGTTGTTGGAGATTTCAAATTTCTTCACCATATCAAGCACCCCTTCTGTAGAAGTACAGTTGCCCGAAGCCTTCCAGAATCGAGCCGGCGGAGAAGGACAGATACAGGATGTTGAGCATGACCACGGGTGAATAGTTGAAGACCAGAGAGAGCAGCCCGGCGACAAAACCGATCCCGGCAATGGCGAAGCCAATGCGTTGAGATTTGAGTTCGATTTGCCGGTCTCTTTCGTCTTCGACCATCTCGAGCTGGATCGAGCGCTCGATTTCCTTGTCGTCGCTCTCCATGTTTCGGATCTTGGTTTGCACAGCCAGCGAGATGGAGAGGAGGATGTGGAAGACAATCTGGATGACGATGGTTGCGACGATGCCGATGCCGATGAAGATGAGCATGGTGCTGGCCCAGGGCTTCAAATCGTCAGGGGTCAGGGCGGCCAAACGGGTGGGATTGAAGGCGTAGATGCAATAGGCGGCGAGAATCAAAATCCCTGAGAAGATGCTGGCGAGGGTTCGTTTTTCCTGGTAAGACATGATTTTTGTTTCCTTTCTTTTGTAAACTCAGATGCACATATAGTATCATTAAGTTTACTTAATGTCAAGTGTTTTTTACATTATGTCTGTTTTTATTTACTAAAAAGCTGCAAAATGGTGGGGTTATCAAGTGTAGTGGTTTCACCCTCACCCTGGCCTGGCAAGTGTGACCCGCGCCGTCACACTTGCCCTCCCGGTAGGACACCGGACGGTGTGGCGGGCAGTGCCAGGGATGCTTGGTGGTAAGACCAGCCATGAATATCGAAATGCCAAACTCCAGGCGGCGGAGCGAAACGTGTATAATTTGGGTTGACTTCAGATGGACGGAGGGCAGAAATGGATTTCTGTTTTAAAATAGACGATTTATCCAACCCCCGCATAGCGCAGTTTTTAGAAGAACACCTGGATGACATGCGGGCCACCACGCCGCCCGAGAGCATCCATGCGCTGGATTTGGAAAAGCTGAGACAGCCCGAGATCATTTTTTGGTCGGTGTGGCAGGGCGAGGAGTTGGCGGGCTGCGGGGCGTTGAAACGATTGAGCGACACCCACGCCGAGTTGAAATCGATGCGCACGGCACGCAACTTTCGCGGGATGGGCCTTGGAACGTTGATCCTGGAGCACATTCTGCGCGAGGCGCGAACCAGGGGCTTCCGGCGGGTGAGCCTGGAGACGGGCTCGATGGATTTCTTTGCCCCGGCGCGGGCACTCTATGCGAAACACGGGTTTGAGGTGTGCGAACCGTTCGAAGGGTATTGGGACGACCCCAACAGCGTGTTCATGTCCCGAGAAATATAAGCGCATGTGCCGTGAGGCGATTAGGATTTAACCATAGTGCTTGAAAACGGAGGTTCCCCATGGCACGTTTAATTTACTCGGCAATACTATCCCTGGATGGATATATTGAGGATGCAGATGGCGGTTTTGATTGGGCCATGCCTGACGAGGAAACCCACCAATTTATCAACGATCTCGAACGCGCGGCGGGCACATATCTTTACGGGCGGCGAATGTATGAAATGATGACAGCCTGGGAGACCGATCTCAGCCTGGCCGCTGAGTCCCCGATCACGCGCGACTTTGCGGAGATCTGGCAGGCCGCCGAAAAAATTGTGTACTCCAAGACATTGCAAACTGTCGTGACTCGCAAGACGAGGATTGAGCGTAACTTCGATGCGGAAGCGATTCGACGGTTGAAAGCGACAGCCGAACGGGATTTGGCGATTGGTGGCTCCGAACTGGCTGCCCAGGCTTTTCGATCCGAGCTGATTGACGAATGCCAGCTATTCCTTGCGCCCATCCTGGTGGGAGGCGGAAAACCCGCCCTGCCGAAGCAGGTCCGCCTGGAACTGACCCTGTTGGAGGAGCGCCGCTTTGGCAACGGCATGGTTTACCTACGATATCAAGTCGGGTAGGGAAGCGTTCATAACGATTCGATCTAACCTTGTTCTGTCGATTGGCAAGACAGGGAAAATGGCTCATCAGGCAACGGGAAAGGAGGCCATGATGCGAAAACTAATTATCAACAATTTTGTCACCTTGGATGGCTTTTATGAAGACAAGAACAAGGGGATCGACTCGCTCTTCGAATTCAACCACCCTGACTATGCCGGGGACGACAGCTATGATTACTACAACGCCGAACGATTGCGCAGCGCGGACTTCTTGCTCTTCAGCCGGACGGCTTTTTTGGGGAACCGGGACTATTGGACGCAGGTGCCGGGTGACCCCAAGGCGACGGCGATCCGCAAGGAGCTTGCCGGGTTGATGGGGGCGATCGAGAAGATCGTCATTACCGACAAGCTCTCGCCCGGCGATCTGGCGCCCTGGGAGAACACACGAATCATCCCGAGGGAGGCTGCCTATCGCGAGATTGCTGCGCTGAAGCAACAGCCTGGCAAGGATATCCTGGTGCTGTTGAGTCGCCTGTTGTGGAACGATTTGCTGGCGCATGGGCTGGTCGACGAACTCCACCTGACCTTCTTCCCGTTGATCGCCGGTGGAGGCTCGCCGATTTTTGAAGGCCGCCCGCCGGTGGCGCTCAAGCTCATCCAGACGCGCACATGGGAAGGTTCGGGCAACTTGCTGGCGGTGTATCAGGTGAAAATGGTGATATGATTCCGAAGGTCAAGGCAATTTAGTATATTTATATGGGAGGGACTAATTGATGAAGACTGAGTTTATCCGGCAATACAATCGTAGCTGGCTGGTGTATACCAAGGTGGTGAGTGCTTTCGATGCGGAGGCCTGGCTGCACACGGGACGCAAGGGGTATAACCCCGGGCGGCTGGCTTTTCACATGTTACAGTCCGTAAAGTTCTATCTGTCGGACAAGGAAGCCTTGCTTTATGGGCTGGGAAAATCTTTTGACGTGGACCCGTGGAAAATTGCCGACGAGGACGTGCCAACGCAGGAGCAGATCCTGGCGCTCATGGAAGTGATGAAGGCAAAGACCGAACAATGGCTGGCGGCATTGGATTACAGCGCCAAAAACCTGGCTTTTCCCTGGGCTGGGGAGACCATGCTGGGTGTGGTCATCTTCACCCTGGACCATCACTTGTGGCACCTGGGCGAATTGAGCTCACTGCTCAACGAGAGCAAGCACGGCGAGATTGGGGATTTGTATATTGTTGACTAAGCGACGCTGGGTGAAATGGCTGCCGGGGATGATCCTGCTGCTGGGGGTGGTTGTGTTCCTGGCGGGATTTGTGTATGACGTGCTCTTCGCCGGGATTCCCTACCAGGACCCGACACCCGAACTGGCGGCGCGTTATGCGTTTCACAGCGGCGTGGCAGAGGCGATCCGCGGGGTGGGAGGTGTCTTTTTGGGGGTTGGGTTGTTTTCCTTACTCGCGCGGTTGATATTGTCCAGAGTGAAGCGGAAGAAATAGAGCATACCAATTCGTGCTTTTTACGCCGCAGCGCAATGAACCTGCTGGTTTCATTCATATTGTTTACGATAAATGTGTACAATATAAAAGACTTTATTGAGGCCCAGGCAAAAGGAATCGCAATCAGGGGAGACGATCCCCCTATATTGGAATTAATCCCAGGCTTGTGTTAACTTCAACATGAAAATCATCTGCTTGCATCTATGACTTTCCATTTATTCGATGCCTAATTAATCCTTCCGTTAACTTCATCCTTACTGTGTAAATCAAAACGAATACTGGTTTCTTATCCACATGCAAGGTGGCGGTGATCGATCGCTTGTGCATGACCAGATTGTGACATTAAGGAGCGAGTAATGAGAATCGGGCAAAAGTTGATGCATTTTGGCTTGGTTGTGATGTTGACTGTAGGCTGGGCGGCCTGGACGCCGGCGATGTCTCATCATCATGTGGCCGCAAAAGATGTGCCTCAGGCCACTCTGAGAGTTGGAATCAATGGTGGCGCTTGCGCGTACGCAACAATTCAGGCAGCCGTCAATGCTGCGTCCTCTGGCGATACGATACAAGTGATGGAAGGCACATTCAGTGAGCTTGTGACGATCACTTCTAAGGATCTGACCATCATTGGCGGGTATAACGCTGCGTGTACGACTCCTGTTGCCTATGCTATCAGCACCGTCAATGGTGGCGGCGCGGGCAGCGCTTTAACGGTTTCGGGCAGCGCAGTCACATTGCGAAATTTCGATATTACGAATGGCAACAGCGCTATGGGCGGCGGCATCAGGGTAGTTTCTAATTCAAACGTGATACTGGAAAATAGCGGTGTTGAAGGAAACCGGGCCAGTAGTGGCGGCGGTGTCTATATTGGTAGTGGGAGTGAGGTGAGCCTCAGAGACTTTTCAGGTATTGCTGATAATGAGGCAACAGTGGCTGGTGGTGGGGCGCGCGTTTATGGGAGGCTGGTTGGCAACGATGGCACTGCGTATGTTAACTTTAATTCCGCGCCGTCAGGTGGCGGGGTTTCTGTGGTGGGTGGTGAACTGGAATTGACAGGCTCGAATATAAACCATAACACTGCGACGGCGGCTGACGGACACGGAGGAGGCATTGAAGTTAGCAATGCAGGCATCGTTACGGTCATAGATTCGTCCACTATTGCTTCGAATGTTGCTTACAATGGGGCCGGTATCTACGCCGATGGCGCAACTGTAACGCTTAATGGCATGTTTTACAGTAACTCTGCTTCAAATTCTGGGGGGGGAGTTTATCTGGCGAATAACGCCGAACTCACGGCAACCAGCACCTATATTGGCTACAACGATACAAATTATGAGAATAAGGCCGTCAACGGTGGAGGAATGTATGTTGAAAGCGGCACGGTCAACTTTACCGGAACCATCGTCAATAACCAGGCCACTGCAAACGGCGGTGGAATATATATCCTCGCCGGCACAATTACGCTTACGGATTCGATATTGCAGGAAAACACCAGTGATGTCGATGGCGGGGCAGTGTATATAGCAGGCGGTTTTTTGTTTATAAATGGGCAGTGGGAAATTTTCGATAATCAAGCCGGGGGCAACGGAGGCGCCGTGGCGGTGGCGGGGGCTGGAAGGGCGAACCTGGTGGCGAGTGGCGGCGCCAGCCGGTTGGAAACTAATCATGCTGACGGCCATGGCGGCGCAGTCTACTTGAACAATAATCAAACGGTGCAAATTCATGCGGATGGTGGATACCCCTTGAATCTCACAGAAAATTCAGCCGGGGCCAACGGAGGCGCGCTTTATGCGAATAATGAAGGCTTCTTTGACACATACGGACAGGTTGTTTTCTCGGGAAACAGCGCTCCGATGGGGCAGGGCGGTGGGGTTTATCTTTCGGGGGGCTCTCGGATATGGTTGGATGACTATGAATCTACAGGTCCAACTATGTACTCAAATTGGGCGCTGAATGGTGGGGCGATCTATGCGGTGGACAGCCCCAAAGTGGAGTGCGACGGGGCAATCTTTGGCGCGCCGCTTGCCGGCAACGCAGCCACCAGTGGCTCGGGCGGCGCAATTTTCGTGAGCAGCAGCACATTGGATGCAGACAATTGCGATTTTCTATATAATCAGGCTGCAGAGAACGGCGGCGCGATCGCCGCTTTAACCTCAACGGTTAAAATAGTTGCGACTTATGAAGAAGGTGCAGTGATTATTACGGCAATGCGTCAGGATATTACTCCCGACGCGGCAACAATTCTATCGACAGCATGCGACCCGCTCAGCGACGAATGCAGCGGATTATTCAACAACACCGCCGACAGTGATGGGAATACTACCGGCCATGGTGGCGCGATCTATTCTAATGGAAGCAATTTGACTGTTTCACAAACCTATTTGCACCATAACGCGGCGTATCGCGGGGGGGCAATTTACCAGATTGGGACAGCTTCTGTGGCGAACGTTTCGAACTGCCTGATCCATCACAACTCGGTGACGATAGCTTCGGGGGCAGGCATTCGGAGAAGCGAAGGTATATTCAATATTTATCACACAACCCTGGCGGATAATGTCGGTGGCTCGGGTTTTTCTGGCCAGGCGAACATTGCCTATAATTCAATTGCCTGGGGAAACACGACGGATGGTTTTTCGGCGGTGCCTGTGGAAAGCGCGTGCAATATTGATGATGGCGGGTTGGCCGGCGTGAATGTTGATCCGGAATTTGTCGTACCTGGGGCGGATTATCACTTGAAATCTACCAGCCCGGCGATTGACGCCTGTTCGACGGGTTTGCCGACCGACCTGGAAGGGAATACTCGACCGGTTAACGGCTGGTATGACATAGGGGCATACGAGCGTCTCCATTCTACTTATCTTCCCTTGATTCTCAGATAGACACTGTAGCATATGCCTGGTAGAAGAATGGGCCGGGCCGCATCATCTGCAACCCGGCCCATTTTTATACGTTGAAGCTACAATTTATGCCTTGGCTTCTTCCGCGGGGGCTTCGCCCTCGGTTTTTTGCGGTGTAGCGCTGCCTAAATAACCGGGCAGTTCCACGCCGGCCATGGCGGCAATCTCTTGCAGCGGAGGGATGGCTTTGACAAAGCCAGAGACGAAGTCGGCGGTGGCGTTGGCGCCGTTCTGCCCGCCGCCGTCCCAGACGGTGATCTTGTCGATCTTGAGCTTGCTAATGGCTTCGACCTGAGCCTTGACCATGTCGCTGAGCTTTTCAATGACCAGCAGGCTGGCGGCGGATTGGGCGTTGCCGTTGCAGCTCTCGATGAGCTTGCGGTAACCAAAAGCCTTGGCTTCGAGGAGGGCCTTGAGACCTTCGGCCTCGGCCTGGTATTTCATCAAGGTGCTGTCGGCCACACCACGGGCCTCGCGGCGGATGCGCTCGGCATTAGCTTCGGCGTCGATTTCCTGCTTGGTCTTGTTAATTTCCTGCTGGGCAATTTCTTCGGCTTTGAGCAGGGCCATGCGGGCTTCGTATTCGGCCATTTGGATGGCTTTTTCGGCTTCGCGCTTGGCAATTTCAGCACGCTGCAGGGCAGTGGCTTTCTGTACTTCCAGTTCGGCATTGGAGGTAGCAATTTCGGCTTGCGAGGCGTTTTCGCCGCGCACGGCTTCGGATTCGCGCTGTTGGACGAAGATGCGCTGGCCGGTCATGGCTGCGCTCTTGCCTTTTTCTGCTTCAGCCAGGTTCTCGGAGACACGGATGGTCTCTTCGCGCTTGGCATCCGATTCGCCGATGGAGCCCTTCTTGGTCTGTTGGGCCACGTCCACTTTGGCCTGGTTGACGGCCTCTGAGGCGGCTTTCTTACCGATGCTTTCGATGTAATCGCTTTCATCGGTGATGTCGGTGATGTTCACGTTGATCAAGTACAGACCAATCTTGTTCAGTTCGGGCTCCACGTTCTTGCGCACGGCCTCTAGGAAGCTCTCGCGGTCCTGGTTGATCTGCTCAATGGTCAGCGATGCGACGGTGAGGCGCAACTGGCCGAAGATGATTTCTTTGGCCATCGCTTCGATCAGCGCGGGGGTAAGACCCACCAGGCGTTCGGCTGCCACGGTCATGATCTCGGGCTGAGTGCTGATGCCCACGGTGAAGGTGGAGGGAACATTGATGCGAATGTTCTGCAGCGAGAGGGCGTTTTGCAGAGGAATGTTGATGGTCAGCGGGGTCAGACTCATGTAGCGGTATTCCTGGACCACCGGCCAGATGAATGCGCCGCCGCCATGCATACACTTGCTGGAATTGCCTTTACCCACACGCCCAGCAATGACCAGGATTTTGTCCGAAGGGCAGCGCTGGTAACGGCTGGTCATGTAGAGGACCGCGAAGATCATCAAAACGATGAAGACGATGACCGCGAGGGTCAGAAGGGGAAAATCTCCCATGGAAAAACCTCCTGAGGTTTAGGAATGGTCGGCAGATTGTTCAGTGACGACCAGGATTTTGCCGGCAGTGATAGATACTACCCGCACGATGGCGCCAGTGGGAATGCGCTGGCCATTTTCTGATACTGCGTCCAGATTGCGCAGGGTGTCTTTGACAGTGACTGTAACTACTCCGCTCCCTTTCTCTGGGATGGTCAAGTATACAGTTCCGACCTGGCCGATGGCATCGCTGATGACCATATTTCCTTCGGATTGAAGGCGGCCCATTTGGAAGAAGATGAAGGCTGTGGCCCAGGCAGTGATGCCCCCGGCGACAAGCGCGCCCAACAGGCTCCAGATGGGGGCCAGTTGGGCTTGCAGCAAGCCCAAGCCCACCAGACCAAACATGGTGAAGAAGCCGGCCAGGGATTGCAAGGAAAGCAAGTTCATTCCACTGACGGCGTGCCCGTCCATAGCATCGGAGCCCACATCCACGGTGTCCACGGCGTCAGCACCGTGGTCGAGACCGATAACGGTGAGGATGATGCGCAGAACCAGGATGGTCCCGCCGGCGATTGCGCATATGAGATAGATGGTATTGAGGGTCATAGTGTCTCCCGGGGAGAGTGTATTCAACGCTCCTATTCATTATATCTGAAAGAGAGATGAGGTCGTACTAAGAAAGTATAAAGAAGTTGTCCGTTGTGAATTTATGGCATAATTGGCAAAGGCGTTTTGTTGCATCCCGAATATGGAGTGGAGATATGGCCGGAAATATCATCCTGACGATCGTTCTTGTGGCAGTAGGCGGGCTGTTCCTGGCTGCAGGCGCGTACCAATACCGGGTTGCAAGAGCTGCCCAGAAGCACTGGTCCACGACCGATGGGGTGGTGCTGGCGTCGGGATTAGATGCTTTTGACGGGGCTGACCGGAAAAGCCGTACAACCCCTCGTTATGTTCTGCAAGTGGTTTATGAGTATCGAGTAAACGACCAGACTTACGAGGGCAGGCAGGTCGGCTTTGGGGGCACGTCCTATGCGTTGGAAACGGCCAGAAAAAAGTTGCGCCTTTATCCACAGGGGATTTTGGTGACGGTTTATTATGACCCGACGAACCCGAGCAAAGCGGTGCTGGAACCGGATGCAGCCGGGGCGTGGATTTATCTGCTTTTGGGATTGATCATTTTACTGGGGGGCGGGTTATCGGCGTGGCTTTTGCCACAGTAACCCGGTGGGAATTTTTTCTTCTGAAAGAAGCTGTTGGTAGTGTGATAACTTCTGAGAGGGTTCCATGGCCTTTCATCGTTGGCTGTATAAAGATGGTCGTCCAAACGGGCTGGCAAAAATGCTCAACGGGTTTTGGGGCTGGCTGCACGCCCTGGGCATCTCGCCAAACTACATGGTCACGCTGGAGGTTCTGGGAAGGAAGTCGGGGAAGATGATCCGCTTTCCGTTGGCGATGACGGTGATCAAGGGGGAGCGCTACCTGGTGTCGATGCTGGGCGAGGAAGCCAATTGGGTGCAAAACGTGAAGGCAGCCGGTGGGAAGGCCGTGCTGCGGCACGGCAAGGTGGAGCAAGTGATGCTGGAAGAGGTGGAAACCGGTCAGCGCGCCCCAATATTGAAGCAGTATTTGCGGATCGCGCCGGGGGCCCGGCCGCATGTGAGCGTGGCGTTGAATGCGCCGCTGGCAGAATTTGAGAAAATCGCCGCCGATTACCCGGTGTTCAGGGTTCGAAAGGAAGGGTGAAATGTTGAATTTGGTCAAACTCTATGGCGTGACTCTGGTTGCTTTCTTTGCCATCGATATGCTCTGGCTGGGAGTGATTGCGCGCGGATTTTACCGCAAGCACCTGGGTTTTTTGATGGCGCCTACCACCAATTGGGTCGCAGCGATCATTTTCTACCTGCTGTTCATTCTGGGAATTGTGTTTTTTGTGGTTTTGCCGGGTCTAGAGGCGCAATCTTTACGCGTGACGTTGCTGCGAGCGGCGTTGTATGGGTTGATTACCTATGCGACCTATGACTTGACCAATCTGGCTACCCTGAAGGATTGGCCGGTTTTGCTCACGGTGGTGGATATCACCTGGGGCGTGGTTTTGAGCACGCTGGTGAGCCTGGCGGGCTACTTCGCGGGCAGGTGGTTACTGTAAACCGTTTGTGTTATAGTAGCGCAAAGGAGGAATTTGAAATGGATGCTGGTAGCTTACTCTTATTTTTGTTGATCGGGCTGGCCGCTGGATGGCTGGCGAGCCGGATCATGAAAGGCAAGTCGTTGGGCCTGGTGGGCGACCTGGTGGTTGGCGTCATCGGCTCGGTGTTGGGCGGGTGGCTGTTTGGCGTGCTGGGTCTCTCGGCCAGCGGGATCATCGGCTCGCTGATCACGGCGCTGGTTGGCGCGGTGGTGTTGTTGTACTTGTTGCGCCTGATCAAGCGGATCTGAGGCGTTGGTTTACAAGATAAGTAACTACTCAGGCACTGGTAGAAAAGTCCCGAATTTGTGGTGTTTGGCGGGGCTTCGCCCCGCCAAACACCACAAATTCGGCCTCTTTCCCCGATGGGCTGAGTAGTAACCAAGATAAAAGCTCTCGCCATGCTGTGGCGAGCGCTTTTTATGGAGCGAGAAAACTAAGAGATGAGTTCTGAGGTTGTGGTTTTTCCAAAAGAAAATATCACTGAGGAGCTGGTCCGCAAGCTGATTGCCGGGCAGTTCCCACACTGGGCGCATTTGCCCGTGCGGAGGGTGGCAGTGGATGGGTGGGATAACCGCACCTTCCGGCTGGGCGAGGAGTTGTCGGTGCGGCTGCCCAGCGCTGCGGCTTATGCGGATCAGGTGCAGAAGGAGCAGCGCTGGCTGCCAAGGCTGGCGCCACTACTGCCGCTGCCAATCCCTGAGCCGGTGGCGATGGGAGAGCCAGGCGAAGGGTATCCCTGGCATTGGTCGGTCTACCGCTGGCGCGAGGGCGAGATTGCGGAGCGGGCAAAGATCGCGGACTTGCGTTCGTTGGCTGTCGATGTGGCGCAGTTTCTGGCGGCCTTGCAGCGGATTGACCCAACGGGAGGGCCGCTACCGGGTGCGCAGAATTTTTTCCGGGGCGGGAACCTGGCTGTATATGACGGCGAAATGCGTGAGGCTCTGAATTCCATGGAAGGTAAGATCGATACCCGCGCTGCCTGGGAGGTTTGGGAGGCGGCGCTGGCGGCAAAATGGTCTGGGCCAGAGGTGTGGGTGCATGGGGATGTGAGCGCATCGAACCTACTGGTGCAAAACGGCCGTTTGAACGCGGTCATTGATTTTGGCTGCTCGTGCGTGGGCGACCCGGCTTGCGATACGGTCATCGCGTGGACGTTTTTTGAGGGGGAGAGCCGGGAGGCGTTCATTGCAAATCTGCCGGTGAATGAGTCTACCTGGGCGCGGGGGCGCGGCTGGGCGCTGTGGAAAGCGCTGATTACCCTGGCGCCTAACATCGACAGTAACCTGGCTGCCGCAGAGCAACCCTTTCGGGTGGTCGAAGCATTGATCGCCGACCATCAACAACTGCGGCCAGATGGGCCTAATCCACCATTGGCTGTGTAATTTACGTCAGTTCGGGTTAGGGAGTGAAGTGCCCTTTTTTGAGGCATATTGGCCGGCTTTGCCGGGCAATATGCCTCAAAAGAGACTTATCCCAAACTCAGGTAAATTTGCGTGAGCTCGGGAGTATTTGGATGTATTTGGGGTCATTGGTTTTTGATGACAATGCGCGCTTGACTATGCCAAGAATCTCCCTACAATCTAAATATGGATAGAAGCGCGGCATAGGTGGCGCTCGAACACAATTTTTGGAAGGTTTAGCCTTTCCTGGGTGGGCGGCAGGCACTCACCCAGGAAGCGGAAGTTCTCTTTTCATTCGGTTCTTTTCCTGGTACGTTGTTCGTCATCAGGATGCGACCATTCCCCTAAATAACCAGTTCAGTTCAAATATTGAGGTGGTCACAAAAATGAATTGTTTAGTCACAAAAGTGAACGTTCAAATGGGCAATTTTTGTTACCATCGTTGCTACAGTCGTGCCGGGCCGTTTTTTTGACGAAGCCTCGCTTTTACCTGTAGAACTTTTCAATGCAAAGACCGTAGACAGCTAAATAATAACGCGAACTTGATCTTTAGAACTGGAGACTGTCAAATGTCAATTGAAACGACGACCGCTGCAAGTCCGGCTCCAATCAAGAAGAAGGGAGGATGGGGAAGAGATAAGATTTACAGCAATTTATCTTATCTGACCATGGTTTTGCCAGGCGCCATCTTCTTGTTGCTGTTTAATTACCTGCCTATGCCCGGGATTTTGTTGGCTTTCAAGACCTACCGGCTGAGCAGGCCTCCTGAAGGGTACTGGCTGCAGAATAAGTTTTTCTACAGCCTTCTCAACAGTCCCTGGTCGGGGTTTGAGAATTTCCGCTACCTAACTTTACCAACCAATATTGACAGCACGCTAACCTATATCCGCAACACGGTTGTGTACAATCTGGTTTTCATGGTGATCGGTCTGGTGTTGTCGGTTTTGCTGGCAGTTTTGATTTTTGAGCTGACCAACCGGTTTATGGCCAAGCTCTACCACTCGATTTTCTTCCTGCCGTTCTTTATCTCCTGGATCGTTGTAGCTTATGTTGTTTACGCCCTGGGCAGCAATATGGGGATTATCAATAGCATCATTGTTCCCATGGGGTTTGAGAAACTGGAGGTTTACAAGACAGCCGCTGCCTGGCCCATCATCTTTGTGGTCGCCAATATATGGAAATACACAGGCAACGGGTCCATTATTTACCTGGCGACGATCACCGGCATTGACCGCGAGCTTTATGAAGCCGCTGCGATTGACGGCGCCGGAAAGTGGAAGCAGTTTATGCATATTACCCTGCCACACTTGATCCCGATCATTGTTCTTTTGCAGATCCTGGCGGTGGGCCGCATCTTCGGTTCTGATTTTGATATGTTCTATACCCTGCCAAACGGAGCGGCATTGGTGAAGGATGTGACCTACACCCTGGACGTGTTTGTGTATAACATGCTGCGAAGCTCAACCCCCATTGGGTATCCTTCGGCTGCAGCGTTTGTGCAGTCGGTGGTGGGCTTTGTCCTTATTCTGGTCACGAATTTTATCGTGCGAAAGACCCGGCCAGAACTGGCATTGTTCTAAGGAAACAGGTGAGAACAATGGAAAAAAGCATTCTATCAACTTCCGGCAAGCCAGGCAAACCTCTGCGCAAAGTCACAGGCAAACGGGATATGCTGTCGATTTCACCGACGGCCAATTCGATCCTGAATGCAGGGTTTATCTTCTTCAGTTTATTGACCTTGATCCCAATATGGATTGTTGTGATTTCCTCTATCACAAAGGAATCTTCGCTGGCAGCCAACGGCTACCGCTTGTGGCCTGAGGAATTTTCTGTGGCAGCGTATAAGTTCCTGTTTGGGCAGGGCTCGATTGTGGGAATTGCCTATAAAAACACACTGATTTCTACGGTGGCAGGCACGGTGCTGGCGGTCATATCAGTGGGCTTGTATGCGTACCCGCTCTCGAGGCCAAATTTCAAGTTCAAAGGTTTCTTCACCTTCTATGCCTTTTTCACCATGCTGTTCAGCGGTGGGCTGGTTTCGTATTTTATGGTCATGCGGCAGGTGTTGAACATCAACGACACGTTATGGGCGCTGTTCTTGCCCTCCTCGTTTAGCGCTTTTTGGGTGATTGTGATGACCACGTTCTACCGGGCAAATGTTCCCAACGAGGTCATTGAATCGGCTCGCATGGATGGGGCCGGCGAGTGGCGCACGTTGATCCAGATTGTGGTACCCCTGGCACTGCCGGGCCTGGCAACGGTGGCTTTGTTTGCCGCCATTGGCATTTGGAACAACTTCTATAACTGCCTTCTGTTGGTGGATGAGGCCAAATATTACAGCTTGCAGTTCACCATCTATACCACACTCAACAATATCCGCTTCTTGCTGGAGAACGCGGAAAAGATGCCGGGCATTGTGAACCTGTCGGAGTTGCCATCGGAAACATTCCGCATGGCGATGGCGGTCGTCACGGTAGGCCCCATCATCTTTGCTTATCCGTTTTTCCAGCGTTACTTCATCCGCGGCCTGACCATTGGCGCGGTGAAGGGTTAAGGGTTTTATTGGCAGTTGGTGCGTGCCAATTGCTACATATAAACTATGTGGGTGGGCCATATAGAAAAGATTCGATAAAGGAAGAGGAGACATGGTAAAGAAGATCGTTTCGTTACTGATGGTCATTTTCGTAATGGCGGCAGCGTTTGGTTGTACACCTGCTGCGCCAACTGCAGCACCCAGCGGCGGAGAAGAACCTGTAGCCCCCGCAGCTCCTGTTGAAGAAGTTGTCACGCTTGACTACTACTGGATTGGCAACGGCGATACCGACCAGCGCGAATCCGTTGAGCAGGCGATCAACGAATACGTTGAGCCGCTCATCGGCGTCAACGTCAAGTTCCACATCATTGGCTGGGGCGACTGGGCTTCGAAGGCTGTCACAGCTTTGCAAGCCGGCGAGAAGATCGACATCATCTTCACCGCTGACTGGTCGTACTACATGCAAGAGGCCAGCGATGGTCTGCTGACCCCGTTGAATGACGACAATGGCCCCGATGGCAACCTGCTCGAGCTATATGGTCAGGACATCCTGCGCACCCTGAACCCCTCGTTCATCACCGGTACCCAGGTGGATGGCGTCAACTATGCCGTCCCGACCAATAAAGAGCTGACCGTTCCGATGGGTCTCATCTACAATGCCACCATCGCTGAAGAAATTGGTCTGACCGACGAAGAAGCCGCAAAGATCAAGTCGATGGAAGACCTGGAACCCTGGCTGGCCAAGGCCAAAGAGCTCTATCCCAACGATTACCCCTACATTGCGGAACAGTGGTGGGGCTTTGAGCCCTGGCTGCCCAGCCTCAGCTCCAGCATCCCCGGCAACGTCATCAATATGAAGATGATGCCCGATGCCAATGGTGTCTACGATGAGACTATCTACAGCGTTTGGGAAACCGACATCAACAAGGATTTCGCCAAGTTGATGTACAGTTGGGCGCAGAAGGGTTATATCCACCCGGATGCTGGTCTGTCGACCTGGGATCCTGCTCAGGATTTCAACGCCGGCAAATTCCTGGCCCGCACTCAGCCGCTGAAGGGTAGCAATATCAAAGCGCAGGAATTGGTCAATGCCTCTGGCAACGCTGACCTGCAGCTCAAAGAGATCTATGGACAGGCCAAGATCAACGTGACCCACCACGCGGGTGGCTCGATGTTGGCGATCCCCGCCATGTCGGAATACCCCGTGCAGGCGATGAAGTTCCTCAACCTGATGCATGTCGACTCCAAGCTGATCAACATGATGCTGTACGGCGTGGAAGGCACCCACTGGGAAGTGGAATCTGACGGTCGCGTCAATATCATCAACAGCGCCTGGTACGGTGCTCATGCCGGCGCCTGGACCCTGGGTGACACGCAGATTCAAGCTGTTTCCAACAAAGAAGACCCCGAGAAGAACCGGATGCTGATCGAATACTCGAACGATTCGGTTGCTCATCCTACGCTGGGCTTCCGCTTCCGCACCGAGCCTGTGGCGGCTGAACTGACCGCCATTCAGGCAGTGGTGGACGGTATGAACCGGTCTCTGTTCACGGGCTCGGTTGATCCCGACGTCGAAATTCCGAAGTATGTTGACGCCTTGAAGGCTGCTGGTATGGACAAGGTTATGGCCGAGGTCCAATTGCAGTATGATGCCTGGAAACAGGCCAAGGGCGAATAACCCGACTCCTGGTACAATCGACTAACCCACCCATGTACCCGATCCCCGCAGGATTTCCCCCTGCGGGGATTTTTGTTGGAGAACCGAACAGAAGCGGAAGAGGCCTGAATTTTTCTTACACTCTGAGCAGTTGCTTATATGTTTATAATAAAGATAATAATTATCTTGACTGGCTCGTCTGAAACAATTACAATGACGAAAACACGGCAAGAAACAAGTCGTGACCGTTTCGATCCTGGTTGATAAGGAGTTGCGTAATGTCATTTCTTAACATGATTGCCGAAGGCGAGTCCCAAGGTTTAGTACAAGAACTGGGACCAGATTTGTTAGAGTTGTTGTGTATGGGGAGGAGATTTCCGACGAGGTCGGGAGAAAGGCCCTAATGAAACCCATTTTTTTGATTGTTGGCCCACCTGCGGTAGGCAAGAGCACCACCAGCCGGGCATTGGCAGCTTGTTTTTCAAAGAGCATCCATATGCCTGTGGACGATTTGCGTATGATGGTGGTCTCGGGGTTGTTGCTGCCCGGGCCTGTATGGAGCGATGAGTTGGCTCAGCAAATTGCTCTGGCGCGGCAGAGCGCAGCCGAGGCGGCGTTGATATACCACCGGACAGGCTTTGGCGTGGTGATTGATGATTTTTGGGATGCCGAACATCTGAACGATTATCAGGCCCTGCTTGGTCATCCGCATTTTCACAAAGTGGTCCTGTATCCCAGGCAGGAGGCAGCCCACCAGCGTAACCGGCAGCGCGCTGAGGGTAGCCCGGAGCTGGCATATATCGACGAAGGGATTGAGATTGTATACCGGCAGTTGAATGCATCTGCTGCGCGGTTGGCAGAGGATGGGTGGGTGGTGGTGGATACCTCGGCCCTCAGCGTTGATGAGACGGTCGCGGCGATCTTGCAGGCTTCAAATTTAGGGGATTTCCTCACCATTTGAGAAACCAACCATAGGTAGTGTAAAAGGGCTATAATGAGGTAAGTAAAATGATTCTGGCTGCATTCGGTGCCTGGCCAGGAAAAACAATAAGGAGATCCATCATGGGAGAAAAAGGCAGCAAGAAAGACAAGAACAAGGCTAGCAAGCAAAAACAAGAGCAGGCAATCAAGAAGAAGGAACAACAGAACGCCAAGCAGCCCGCGAAGAAAGCTGGTTAAGCGCTCTGGTAAGTCTTTCGCCCGAAAATACCCCGAGGTCGGCAACTTTCTCGGCTTCGGTGAGTCAACGCCGATCTTTTGGGCGACTCTGAAATCCCCCCGCTTTTTCCGGCGGGGGTTATTTCAAATACCGGTCAAAGAACTCGATAGTGCTGTTCATGGCGGCGGTGAAGTAGTTGGAGATGTTGTGGTTGTCATTGGGGTAGGTGAATAACTCGGATTCGCGGCCCGCGGCCTGGATTTGCTCATATAGGGTTTGCGAAAACTCCACAGGCACGTCTGCGTCGGCAGTACCGTGATGCAGTTGCACCGGGCCGGAGAGATCGGTCAGGTAGCTGTTGGCCGAGATGGAGGCCCAGAACTGGGGGTTTTCCTCGGGCCTGCCGTAGGTCTCGACCCAGGAGTCGCGCCAGCGGCGCGAGCCAGGCTGGGGCGTGGGAATGGGCGCGCTGCTGCTGCGGCGCCAGTTGTACAGCAGGTCGGGGTAAGAACCAACCACCCCCGCCCAAATGACCCCAGCCTTGACCGAGTCCTCAATGACCATGGCGCGCAGGGTCAGGTAGCCGCCCATAGAATGACCCCACATGCCAATTTTTTCGGGGTTGGCCTGGGGAAAACGCTGCAGTGATGAAACCGCGTTGAGCACGTCGATCATGTAGCCGGGGTGGCTGTAAGCGCCGGTGGGCGTGCCTTCGGATTGGTCGTGTCCGCGGTAATCAATGCGGAAGACGATGTAACCGCTGCGGGCCAGCCGGTCCACGTAGGCAACGTAGCGTTCGGTGGTGCGATACACATCGGGTGGGATATAGCCGTGGTTGAAGACGATGGCGGGCCAGCCGCCGGGAGGCATCTCGCCGAAGGGAACGGTTAGCAGCCCGTAAATGACCAGTCCTTCGGAGAGGTAGGAGGCGTAATAGCGGTGGTAGTTGTCGCCGGGTTCAAATTCTCGCTCGAGGACAATGTCGCTGCCGGGATAGGACCCGGCGCGCATGGCGGTGATCTCCAACGGGTGCGGGACGGGCGTGGGGGTGAGCGTGGGGAGCGGTGTAAGGGTTTGCGTGGGAACAACAGTGGGGACGGGCGTGGCAGTGGCGGTGGGGGTGGGGGGAGTGAGCGTGGGCCAAACTGCAACCTCGGTGGGCAGACCGGCGGTGGGCAAGTTGTCCGTCATTGTTTGCGGCAAAACACAGCCGCCCAGCAGAAGGGTTAGGCTGAGCGTGGTGAAAAGAATGCGGTGCAGTCGTTTGGTTTTCATAGTTTGATCTTAAAATAATCGTACCAAAATAGTCACAATTGGGCAAGTCCTGGCCTTTTTGGGGTGGCGTGGGGATTTGCGCGGATATAATTGAATGATCCGGAGGTTGATGCCATATGATTCACATATCTTCATTGAACACGGAAGAAAAGCTGGCCGGAACGCTGGGAGCATTAGGCTTCGACTCAGAAGCCGTTTCCATTCGGGCTAATGAGTACGACGAGACTTTGCTGCGCAAGTTGACTGTGGCCCGACGATTGACCGGGGAAGGGTACCGGAACCTGCTGGTTGAGTCGGACGGGGATGTGTTGAGGGTGTACGACTGGATCATGTTGGTGTGCGAACTTCACGGAGACGTGGCGGAGGCAGACATCATTGAAAAGGTGAACCTGGCTGCTTTCCCCGAGCGCGCACCCTCTGACCCGGAAAAATGTATTTGCCTGGATTTACCCCAGCCCTTCAATCATTATGAAAAGGTTAAATTTGTGGGCAGGGACGAAACCAACGGCCGGTTCGGCGAGGTGAATTTGCGGCGCTGCCTGCACTGCGGGCGGCTGTGGGTGCATTATTTTGTGGAGTATGAGGCGTTCCGCGCTTCGGGTCGCTATTATATGGGAATCATCACGGCAGAGGATGCCCAGTCATTGACGGCTGAGACAGCCGTAGATTATTTAAATAGCCTGGACTGGCATCTGTTCGGGGGTTCTTTCTTTGATGGGGTAGTAGGGCTCGGGACGGGACACGTCTATGTAGACTGCTAACCGGTAAAAAGCAGGTATTACCCTTGCCTGGGGATCTGGCGCAAGACGGCTTGAGCCACGCGTAGCCCACCCAGGGCAACCGCCGCGGTGGATTGACCGGGGAAGATGGAGTCGCCGACCATCCACAGGTTTCTTTCCAGGCGTGGGCCGAGCGTGCTGAACAGGCTGGTTTGGGGAAAGCCGCCCACCCAGCCCCAGGCGCGGCGGGTGAAACGTTGGAAGGTGACCGGCGTGCCGGGCAGCACCAGGCGGGACGCTTCGCGCAGGCCGGGCAGGGCGATTTCGGCTGTATCGAGGGCTTTTTCGGTCAACTCAGCCTTACGCGCTTCGTACGCCGGGCGATCGTTCTCGAAAAGCTCCCACCAACCGTCAAGCGATGTGTGGGTGCTGATGGTGAGGGCGCGTTGACCGGCAGGGGCGCGAGAGGCGTCCCAGGCTGGGCTGAGGGAAAGGAAAACGCTGTTGCCTTCGCCCAGTGGGCGACCGGCGAGAACTTGATGGTGCAGAGGGAAATCTGGTGGGAGGATGGAACCATCCAGGCCGACATAGAGCATAAAGGCCCCCCAGCCATTGTGAGGGCGGGGCGGCAGGCGGCGCAGCGCAGGCGGTAGAGGGCCTTCAAGCAGGTCGCGCACATTCCAGGGCGGCAGGTTGGCAATGACAACGTCTGCGGGAATTGACTCGCCGCGTTTGGTCTCGACAGAGGCGGGCTGCCCGGGCTGCGTGTGAATGCGTGTCACTTCTTGCCGGTAGCGCACTTGCCCGCCGCTGCTGAGCACGGCAGCAGCCAGGGTTTCGGCAATGGCGCCCATGCCGCCGGTAAGATGCACAAGCCCGCGGCGGGGCAGGTCGAGGGCCGAAGCGCCGTAGAGGGCATTGGCGCGGTCGCTCTCGGCCTGGGCCGAAATGAGTAGTTGCCCATCGACGAATAGGCGTAGGGCTTCGGGAGCGTTGCCCAGGCGGGCTGCTACCGGGCGGAATGCATCGGCAGCCAGGGGAAGGCGAGAGCCAGAAACCATCCAGGGCAGCCCCGCCGCGGCAGCGCCGATCAGGTCGGCGGGGGATTGGGGCGGCCAGGGCGGCAGGCGCATAGCCAGGTCCCATAGGGCATCGGCGGCGCGCTCTTGCCAGCGGAAGAAATCCAGGCCGGGTTGGCCAAAGGCGGCATGAATGTCATCCCAGCGCGAGTCTCCGGCGCGGCGTGGCACTTGCTGCCCGTCGGGCAGGTGCACGATCATGGCGGTATCGGTGACTTGGGCCGGCCAGGACTCAATTCCGGTGGCCTGCGCCACTTTGTCCATCGGCCCGCCGGGATAGAACCCGGCTGCCAGGGTAGCCCCGGCGTCAAAGCGATAGCCCTGGTGGAAATAGGTGCTTGCGCAGCCGCCGGGGTAGACTTGCGCTTCCAAAACGGTCACCTCCAACCCGGCACGCGCCAGCGCCGCTGCCGTGGTGAGGCCGCCAACGCCCGCGCCGATGACCACCACGCGAGGGGCCGAGCGGCTCATGCAAGCAGCCTGCGGGTTTTCCAGGCGCGGAAGGCAAAGAGGAAGGGAAGACCCAGGCGCATGCCCAGGCCGAGAAAGAACATGATTGGGTCGCGGCTGAGGCGCAGGTTGATTTCGTCGATTACATCGGTGGTGTTTTCGTCCACAGCAGAGAATTTGTGCTGGTGCACCCATTCGGCAAAGGGGCCGCGCAACTGGCGGTCGGTGAACCCAGCGGAAGTGACGCCTTCGATTTGGGCCAGCCAGCGGATACCCAACGCCCCCAGCTTGAGGCTGAAATCCATGGTGTCGCCTTCTTGGAGGGTAGGCGGGGCATGGTGCAGTTGGACAATTAGCGGAGGCGGGGTGATGGCAGCCATGCCCGCAGATTGGCTGTGAAACTCGGCGACTTTTGAGAGCGGCGCGTGAACTTGAAAACGGTGGCGAAAGAACATGATTGCATCCCTCCGAGGACAAGGGCCGGAATACCAGTAAGAATTGCCCGGCCCTTGTCCTTTGACTAATTATCCTTGATTCGGGACAGGGTTGCCACCTTTTGAGGCGACTTGTACAATCTTTTGCCGCAGAATGTAGAGTGTTTGCCGCACATGAGGGTGGCCGCTCGCAGACGCGTGTCCACGGCATAGAGTAGCGAAGTGGGGCTATAATAAAAAGGGTCACTGCTCAGTAGGAAAAGCCCCTGATTTTGAAGCATCCGCCAGTGTGCACCTTGCAAGCACTTCAAATCTAAGGCTCTTGTACCTCTTCCATCACGGAGATCATTGATGAATTTCAACAACTCTACCCGAGAGAAACAATCCCCGGCCGGGTTATTGGCCGGGTTCAGCAAACAGGTGCGCGAATTTTGGGAAGCTTTGCGCAACACGCCGCAGGCTTTCCGGCTGGTGTGGATGGCCAGCCGCACGACCGCATTGATGGGGGTGGCCCTGACGCTGGTGGCGGCCTTTCTACCGGCGGCGCAGGCCTGGGTGGGCAAGTTGATCATCGACTCGATTCTCAGCGCGGCTAACCAGGGCATGAGCCCAATGGAAGGGCTGCGCTTTGTCGGCCCGTACCTGGCCCTGGAATTCGGGCTGGTACTGACCGGCTCGCTGACCGGGCAAATCCGCTCTTTGTTTGACCGCATCGTCCAGTCGCAACTAACCAACCACATCAACAGCCTGATCATCCGCAAGGCCATCAGCCTGGATTTGCAGTTCTTTGAGAATCCGGCGTTCTACGACACGCTGCAAAACGCCCGCCGCCAGGCCGACACCAGCGCGCTGTCCATCGTCAATTCGACACTGCAGATGGGTCAGCAGGTGATCACGATCATTTCTTTAGTGGTCCTGCTGGTGAGCTTTAGCCCGTGGTTGGCGGTGATTGTGTTCGTTTCAGCCATCCCTTCGTTCCTGTCCCAATCGCAGTACGCCGAGCGGGCTTTTCGGGCCGTCAGCCGGCGCGCGCGCGAGGCTCGCCTGCTGAATTACCTGGAGATGCTCTTGACCGGCAACGATACGGTCAAGGAAATCAAGCTGTTTGGGCTGGGCGAGCCGCTGCTCAAGCGCTACCAGACCCTGTTTACCAAGTTTTATGAAGAAGACCGGGCCATTGCCGAGAAGCGCACCTGGGCAGGCCTGGGCTGGGGCTTGCTTTCGAGCCTGGCGTACTACGGCAGCTATGCCTGGATTGTGCTGCGCACAGTGGCTGGACAGATTACCCTGGGCGACATGACCATGTTCCTGTCCATCTTCCGACAGTCACAAAGCTCGATCCGCTCGCTGCTCGACAGCCTGAATCGCCTGTATGAGAGCAACCTGTTCCTTGATAATCTGCTGACTTATCTGGAATTGCAGCCGCAGCTCATTGCCCCGCTGAACGGGCGCCCGGCCCCCGCGCCCGTCCGGCAGGGGATTGAGTTTCGCAATGTTTCGTTCCGCTATCCGGGCTCGGAGGTGGACGTGCTGCGCGGGATCAACGTGCACATTCGACCCGGTGAGCGCATCGCCCTGGTGGGGCTCAACGGCGCTGGCAAAACCACCTTGATCAAACTGCTCACGCGGCTTTACGACCCAAGCGAGGGGCAGATCCTGCTGGATGGGGTGGATTTGCGCGAGTACGACCTGTCCAGCCTGCACCAGTGTTTTGGGGTTATCTTCCAGGATTTTGTGCGCTACCAGTTCACGGTGCGAGAGAATATCGGCTTTGGACAGGTGGATGCACTGGATGACATGGAGCGAATCAAAGATGCTGCGGAGCGGGGCGGAGCCAGCCCGATCATCGCCAAGATGCCGAAGGGGTATGAGTCGATGCTGGGGCGGCGTTGGGAGAAGGGGCTGGAGCTTTCGGGTGGGCAGTGGCAGAAGATTGCCCTGGCCCGTGCCTTCATGCGCAAGGCTGAGGTGCTGGTGCTGGACGAGCCCACTTCAGCGTTGGATGCTGAAGCAGAGTACGAGGTTTTCCAACGCTTCGGCGCATTGATCGAAGACCGCATTGCCGTGTTGATTTCACACCGCTTCTCAACCGTGCGCATGGCGGACCGGATTGTGGTGCTGTCGGAGGGCAAGATTCTGGAGGTGGGCAGCCACGAGGAGTTGATTGTGCTGGATGGGGCCTATGCGCGCCTGTTCAACCTGCAAGCAGAAGGATACCGGTGATCCGTTTTCTGGCGCGGCGGGTTTCACGGATGGTCGCCATCCTGTTGGGGGTGGCGCTGATCTCATTCTTGCTCATGCACGCCATTCCGGGCACGCCCTGGAACAATTTTGCCGGCACGCCCCGCGTTTTAGCTAATACGGCGACCGATCCATTGATGCTTCGCGAGTTGAATCGCCGCTTTGGGCTGGATCTGCCCTTGTGGCGGCAGTTCACACGTTACGTGTTTGGCGATATCGGCGAGGACGGGCGCTTTTTTTGCGGCGTCATCTGCGGCAACCTGGGGCCCTCCATCCAGCAGCACGGGCGGATGGTGGAAGACATTTTGTTTGAGCCGCCACGCGGAGGCAGCCTTTGGGAAAGCCGTTTTGGGTATTCCATTCGCCTGGTATTGTTGGGTGCTGTAATCGCTGTGGGGTTAGGCGTGCCGCTGGGCATTGTCAGCGCGGCCCGGCCAAAGTCGAAAACCAGCCGGGCCATCTCTGTGGCCCTGGCGGCGTTGATCTCCATTCCGAATTTTGTGCTGGGCTTGTTGGCCATCATCCTGCTGGCCTCCTGGCTGCGTATCACCCAGGTGCTTCCCGATTGGGACACGCCGGGCGATTGGATCGTCCCGGCGGTGGTGCTGGCGGTCATGCCTATGGCCAGCCTCGCCCGAGTGACGCAGGTGTCGTTTATGAACATTCTGGGCGAGGATTACGTCAGGGCGGCGCGGGCCAAGGGCCTGACGCAGCGGCGGGTGATGCTGGTGCATGTGGCCCGCAATGCGCTCGTTCCGATTATCACCTACCTGGGCCCGGCGCTGATTGAGATGTTTGCCGGGTTGTTTGTTGTAGAAAGCCTGTATGCCTTTCCGGGAGTGGGGCGGGAATACTGGCAGTCTGTGCTCAAGTTGGATTACCCCGTCATTCTGGGCATCACCTTGATCTACGCAATGGGGATGTTGTTGATCAATATGCTCGGCGAGGGAATCTGCGCGGCCCTGGATCCACGCCTTCGCGTGATTCAGCACCCGGGGGCGCCATGAACGCCTCTTTCTTTTGGCGACGGGCCTTGCGGCGCAAATCGGTGTGGTTCAGCCTGGTGGTGATGCTGTGCTTGGGGTTGGTGGCTGTTCTGGCACCCTGGCTGGCTCCGCATGACCCCTACCGCTGGAGCCTGGAGGGCGGGCAGTCCAATTTGCCACCAGCCTGGGTGGACAATCCTTACAAACCGGGGGTAGCTGAGTTCCCTCTGGGTACAGACGCCTACGGGCGAGATGTTCTCAGCCGCCTGATTTATGGTACGCGCACGGCCTACTTCCTGGCGCTGACGGCTGTGCCCCTGGCTGCGTTGATCGGCACTTTGCTGGGACTGGTGGCGGGTTATGCGGGGGGAAGGGTGGACGCGGGGATTACGCTGCTCAGCGATATTGTCCAGTCCTTACCAGGAATTATGTTTGCCGTCATCATTATTCTCATCTTCCGCAGTTACCTGGAACCAACCTGGTTGAACGGCTTGATCACCCTGGCGGTGGGTTTTGCGGCGGTGAGCTGGGTGAGTCTGGCACGAATGGTGCGGGTAAGCACTTTGACCTTGAAAGCCCAGTTGTTTGTGGAGGCGGCCATCGCCTTGGGGGCGTCTCGCTGGGAGGTCCTCACGCGCCACCTGCTGCCGAATGTGCTGCACCTGATTCTGGTGTGGATCATCAATCAGGTCCCAGCGGTGATCTTGCTGGAAGCCATCCTGGGCTACATTGGGGTAGGGGTGACCGGCGCTGTGGACGGCGGGGAATTCACTGTGGTCAGTTGGGGCGGCATGTTTTACGCGGGCCGATCAGCCATGAGCCGCAACCCGCTGATGCTGATCATTCCGTCGTTGTGCATTCTGTTGATGTCGGTCAGTTTCATCCTACTGGCGAATTATTTGAATGAATCGACCCGCAAAGAAATTGACTTCGCCGGGTAAGGGTCTATAATTTATCCTATGAAAAACGACAAAGTGAGCCTTCGGGAATGGATTAAGGGCCACCACCCTTCTGCCTTCTTGCTGGCGGCGCAGTTCATTTTGCTGATTTTATATGCGGTGTTTGACGGTCTGCACAGCCAGCGGGCCGTGCTGAGCGCCTTTGGCGGGTTGATCTTGATGCTCATCGTTTGGGTGGTGGATCGCAGCCCGGCGGTGAATTGGGTGGCCTGGGTGCTGGCCATTCCGGCCTTTGTGTTGTCGATTCTATCGGCGTTTCTTGATTCGCCCTTCTTGTTGGGCTGGTCGGCGGTTCTGGAAGCGGTGCTTTATTTTTACGCGGCAGGCAGCTTGATTGCCTATATGATGCGGGATACCTGGGTGACCACCGATGAGCTGTTTGCTGCCGGGGCCACTTTTACCCTGCTGGCATGGGGTTACGGATATGCGTATCTGGTGTTGCAGACCTGGCTGCCCAACAGTTTCTACAATGGCGCGCGGCCTGGAGAGGCAGCCACCTTTGTGGAACTGCTATTTCTCAGCTTTACCAACCTGTCGGCGACCGGCCTGGGTGATATCATGCCCATCAGTGTTCCTGCGCGCGTGGTAGCCATGATGGAGCAGTTCTCTGGCGTGGGTTACGTGACCGTGGTGGTCTCACGGCTGATCGGCATGACCATCAACAGCCGCGAACGGAAAAGGCATTAAATCCTGACTGCGGTGTGGAGTCAAAAAAAATGCAGATTCAAACGATCGACGACTATATTGCCCAGTTTCCTGAGGAGGTTCAAAAGACTCTGCGAGAATTGCGAGCGGTGATTCGTGCGGCGGCGCCGGACGCAGAGGAAAAGATCAGTTACCAGATGCCCACCTTTTATCTGAACGGCAACCTGGTGCACTTCGCGGCTTATAAGAACCACATTGGTTTTTACCCGGCGCCTTCAGGCATCGAGCATTTTAAAGAGGAGTTGTCGGGTTACGCCGGGGCCAAAGGCTCGGTGCAATTCCCCCTGGACCAACCCATTCCCTTTGACCTCATAATGCGGATTACGGAATTTCGAGCGGAAGAAAACCGGGCCAAAGCGCTTGCCAAGGGAAAGAAGCGGGCCTGAGCAGAGGCTATCCTTCCAGGTCGGTTTCGGGGAAGAAGAAAAAGGCCGCGAAACCCAGGGCGATGAGAACCAGGGAGAAAATGGAGGGTGGCTCGGTGGGGAAGGGCGTGGCTTGCTGGTAAAGCAGCCAGCCTCCCCAAGTGCCCAACCCAACCGCCAGCAGCCAGCGCAGTAGGTCCATCGGGCGCAGTTTGAGGTCGAACTCGATGAGCGGGCTGGGGCCTTTTTTGACGGGGGCAGGGGGCAGGGGATTCTCTGTCATTTCATGGATCCTGGGCAGGCGGAACCTGGTACAGCATAATCTCAGATTTCCAAATGCTCTGCGACTCGATGTGGGTCAGTTGGCCGCCGGGAGCTTGCTCTCTGAGTATTTCCAATTCGGCGAAGCGGCTGGGGAATGCGATGAAGAGTGCGCCTTTGCTGTTGTTGAGGCCGTCAACTTGGAGGGGAGAGGCCAGGGGGTCTTTGAGCAGGGTGTAGGGCTCTTCAAACAGGTAAGCCCAGGTGGGAAACTCGGTGTTGGTGCCGGGGTCGGGCAGTAGGTATACGGGGTATTTGCCATTAACGTTGTTGATGTAAGGCGCCAGGATAGTGGCGGTTTCGGCTGGGCCGCCGCCAAAGGCCCGGCGCGGGGTGTACTCGACGAAGTAAAAGAAAAGGCTGTTGAAGGCAAAGACCAGCAAAAAGATGTAATAGAGCAAGTTGCCGCCCAGTTGGGGAATGGCGCGGCGCAGCATTTGGATCAAGCGGTCGACGGCATAGGCCACAAAGAACAGGGAAGGCACGATCAAGGTGACCAGTCGCTGGGAGGATGGCGGACTTTCGGTGAGCATGCTGCCGAGCAGGGTGCCGCCCCACCACCAGGCGGCAAAAGGCAAAAATTTCTGGTTTTTAAAGAGTGTAATGGTGCCATAGAGCAGCCCGAAGATTAACAACACACTCGAGGCTGGGTCGAGCATTGGCGCATCAGGCTTGTACCAGACTGTGCGGTCCTGGTAGTAGGTGAGGGCAAAAAAGGAGCGGTAGAACTGCTCCCACAGGACGGCGGCCTGGCTGATCTGGTATGTTTGCGCTTCCTGGGCCAGCCAGCCAGATTGGATAATGCCGATCTGGTTGACACGGGCATTGAAATCATCGGGGTGCAGCGCGCCGAACTGGAGCATTTGAGCCCCGGTGATGAGAAAACCGAGGTAGAAAATGACCGCTCCATGCCAGTGCTGCTTGATAAACTTGCCTAGCGTGCGCGCGGCGAGGAAGAGAAGGATGCCGCTGATGACCAGAAGAGTCAAGCGCGCTCCGGCATAGGCATACATGGCCAGGCCGGTGAACACCCCGCTGAGGCCCCAGAAAAACAACCGGTTTTCTTGCATGGCGCGGTACAGAAAGTACAAGGCGAACACCATAAAGAAGGGGTCGACGATCTGGTTTGAGCCCACCCGCGAGTAGTGAATGTGGTAGTGATAGGTGAGGGTCAACAAGGCGGTGAGGGTCGCCAAACGGCGGCCGGTGATCTGGCGCACCAGCAAGTACACGCCGCCCACCGTGAATGAGCCAAAGAGCGTATAAGGCAGACGCAAACCGATGAATTTATCGGGGATCACCGACATGAACAGGCTGTTGAAGAAAAAGTTCATGGTGGGAACGGTGTACCAGCCTGTGGTAAACGGATTGCGGATGAGGCCTTGCAGCACGCGCAGGCTGTCCATGGCTTGCGAGGACTCGTCGCCGCTCATAGAGAAGGGGATGGACGAGATGCGCCAAAAACGCAGGAGGAAAGCCATCAGCACCAGCCACCCGAACAGGAGCCAATCCTGGCGGGTGAGGGAGGAAGGCTGGGTGGGGCGAGAACGGTCCAGCCAGTAGAGGGCGAATAGCAGGATGAGAATGGAGGCGCCCCAGGTGATGAATAACAGGGTGTAATTGTCGAGGGGCTCTTTATTAGGGATGTTGAACAGGGTGAAGATGGTGAGCGCGGCGCTTAAACCAATTAGTAGATGAATCCAGGTGATCGAGACGTGAACAGAGATGTTTTTCTCGGTAGGTGGGGTTGTGGGCGCTTCGGACATGGATTAATTTTAGCATCACTATTTATTTTCATCGGGCAAAACCACGCAAACTCGATTACGGCCCTCGTTTTTGGCCTGGTAGACGGCCAGGTCGACGTGGCGGAAGAGTTCATCCAGGGTGATGGCGCTGGGCGAGGTGATGCCGGTGACTCCCAGGCTGGCAGTGATGTTGAAGGTGCGGTTTTCGTGGTCGAGGGGCTGGTTGGCAACGGCAGCCCGCAGCCGCTCGGCGGTTAAAGCGGCGGCATCGGGGGCGGTTTCGGGGAGGAGGATGATGAACTCGTCTCCGCCAAAGCGGCCGGCGATGTCGGTTTTGCGCAAAATGTCCAGGCAGATCTGTGCGATCATCTTGAGGGCGGCATCGCCAACCATGTGGCCGTAGGCGTCATTGGTCTTCTTGAAGGAGTCCATGTCTAGCATGATCAGCGACAAGAAACCCCCGTAACGCTGGAAGCGGTTGAGTTCTTGTTCGGCGAGGTAGAAGAAGTGGCGGTGATTGAATAGTGAGGTCAGGCCGTCACGAGCTGCAAGGTCTTCCAATTTATCCAGAAGTTGTTTGGTTTCGGTATAGTCGTGGCAGGTAACGATCCGGCCGATTCGGATTTTGCTCCAGTTGTATAGCGGCGCCAGTGTGCCCTTGTAGCAACAATTCCCCTCGGGCATTTGTACTTTGAGATCAAATGGTTTCTCGGAGTCTTCGGCGATCAGGCTGGCCAGGTCGGGGTAGGCGCGGAAGGCTTTTTGCAGGGGCTGCCCGATGACAGCGCCTTTTTTGAGCAGCGGGAACATTTGCAGGAAACGCGGGTTGAGATCGAGAACCTGGTTTTGCTGGTCCAGCACCAGCACGCCGTCGGCCATGCCGTCGAAGATGATGTCGCGGGCCAGGGGAACGATATCTAGCAGGCGGTAGCGCATGAACCCTAACACAAAAACCATGCTGCTGACGGCCATGGCGATGGAGACGAGATCGAGGTTGTTGGGAGAAAGCCCGAAGTTGTATAAGATGGCTCCTACCCAGGGAACAAGCGAGGCAATCCAGAAGAGGGCGGCTTGTTTACGCAGCGCCGGCGCAGAACGGAAGAGCATCATGGTGAAGAGGCCGGTGCTGGCTGCCAGGCACAGGCTTTGAAAGACGAGTACCAGGTAGACCCACAGGCGGCGGTCATAGGTGAAGGTGGGGAAGGATCCGCTGGTGTCGAGGCGTGGGTTGGGGTGGGCCAGGTTGAGGGTGCCCAGGGTTTGTGCCAAAAGGAAGAAGATCACGGGAATGACAAAAAGCATGGCGATGCGCCGGGGGGTGATGTGCTTTTCGAAGCCGGTCATGCTGAGCGCAAACAGAAGCCACATGGGGGTAATCCCCTGGATGCCGAAGTGCTGAAAGCGGACCCAGGCCATGATGGTTTCAAGGCTGTTGCTGTAAAGCTCCATGGCGTAGCCAAAATTGTAAATGGCTACCAAGGCGAGGCAGATGGATAAATATAAAGCTGCCTTGCCCGCCAGCCTTCTTCGTTTCCAGGCGAAGTAGGAGAAGAAGAGCATGACAAACGCGGCAGTGATCAGGAGTGTGATGATCAGTGCTCTGTCGTAGGTCATGGTCTTCTCGAAGGGGTGAAGAGTCTTTCTGGCATATTCCGGATTTGGATAGGTAAATAGGCAGATTAGCCTTAATTTTATTTTAGCACATTCAATACGGATTCCGGGCGTTGAGACTTTCAAAAAATTAACCTGAAAATGGCCGTATACACACCGAAATGTCGTACATACCACGGGAATTCCCAAAGAACTGAGTGGTGGAGCGCATCTCGCAAATCATGCCAGGGTTATAAAGAGTAATTCCCCATCCCCAAGAGGGTTTCATGTCTTCTACAAATAAGTACGATTTCCTGGTGATTGGCTCCGGTTTTGGTGGCTCGGTCGCGGCGCTGCGCCTGGCCGAGAAAGGTTACCGAGTGGCTGTTCTGGAAAAAGGCCGCCGCTACAGGGCGAAGGATTTTCCGGCAACGAATTGGAACCTGCCTAAAGCGGTGTGGATGCCGCGCTTGGGTTTGTTGGGCATCCAGGCACTCACCTTGCTGCGGCATGTGCTGGTTCTACACGGCGTGGGCGTGGGGGGCGGCAGCCTGGTTTATGCCAACCAGTTGATCGTGCCAGACGAAGCGATTTTCTCGAAGCCGGAATGGGGACCGGGAAACTGGCAAGAACGTTTGGCGTCCCATTACGCCGAGGCATGCCGCATGTTAGGCGCGGTTGAATGTCCGAGCGTTGGGAACGCCGACCTGATTTTGCGCGAAGTGGGTATTGAGGTGCGTGGGGAGGATACATTTCACATTAACCCGGTGGGAGTGTATTTTGGAGAGCCCGAGAAAACCGTCCCGGATCCGTTTTTTGGCGGAGAAGGGCCGGAACGGACTGGCTGCAAAAAATGCGGCGCATGCATGATTGGCTGCCCGACTGGGGCGAAGAACACGCTTGATTTGAATTACCTGTACCTGGCCGAAAAAAGGGGTGCGGTGATCTATCCCGAGACCGAGGTGGTGGGCGTGCGGCCCTTGCCAGGGGGCGGGTATGAGGTGAAAGCGCGCACCTCTCACGGCATCTTCCGGCAGAAGAGAGCATTCGAAGCAGAGAATGTTGTGTTTAGCGGCGGGGTGCTGGGCACCGTGGATTTGCTGCTGAGGTGTAAGCAGAGCGGTCTGCTGCCCAACCTTTCTGAACGGCTGGGGGATTTGACCCGGACGAATTCGGAAGCCATTTTGGGTGTGGATTCGCGCGACCGGGAGCGGGATTGGAACGACCATATCGCCATCACGGCCGGAATTTACCCGGATGAAAACACGCATATCGAGGTGGTCCGGTATAACAAAGGCTCTGATGTCTTGTACGCTATTGCTACGGTGCTTACCGATGGGGGTGGGCGAGTTCCCCGCACGCTGCGCTTCTTGGGGAACATCCTGAGGCATCCTTATCAGTTCTTGCGAGCCTTGTGGATTCCGGGGCAAAGCGCACGCACTTCGGTGTTGCTGGTGATGCAGTCGACGGAAAATTATCTCAGGTTGCGTCGGAAAGGAATCGGCCTGTCGTCTGAACTGCCGCCGGAGGGCAGCCGCATCCCCACCTATATCCCGGTGGCTAACCAGGTGACCCGGCGGATGGCGGAGAAAATGAAGGGGTATCCTAAGGGAAGTTGGTTTGAGGTGCTGCTAGACGCGCCCACCACTGCGCACATTCTCGGCGGGTGTGTGATGGGAGCCTCGTCGGCAGAGGGCGTGGTAGACTCGCAGGGGCGCGTGTTTGGCTATCCGGGGCTTTATGTAGCCGATGGCTCAGTGGTGCCGGTAAATCTAAACGTCAACCCTGCCCTAACCATTACCGCTCTGGCGGAATACATCATGGAGCAAATCCCGGCTCTCAGCGCCGCGTGATGTTCAGGCTCATCAATAGCCGATGTACAGGATATCGCTGGTGCCGCGCTCTTTGTTGCGCCCGAGGGGGTTGTTGACTACCCGGCCCATGAAGTACATGGTGGATGAGCCGCCGCCGTCGAGGTTGTAAGCATCGGTACAGCCCAGGTCGGCGAAGATTTTAGTAAACTCGTCCAGGGTGACGCCGCGGCTGTAACCCTTGCTACGGCCATCGACGACTACAAAGACGTAATGGTTGGGGGCGATGATGCCGATGCCGGTGCGGGGGTTGTTGCCCTGAATGGAATGGTTGCCGACGTTGGTGTCAATTTGCACGCGGCCTTCGAAGTCAATGATTTGGGAATCTTCGATCAGGGCGGGGCCGAAGGAAAGAGTGTTCCAAACGCCTTGCTCGACTAGCTCCGCGGCGCTGGTTTGTGTCTCGTCGTAGATCATCATGTTGCCGTCCTGATAGAAGGCCGCCCCGACCCGCGCGGGTTCATCGCGGTAGACGACTCCATTGCGGATCACGATACCATCCTGGCGAAAACCGTAATAGTCGCCGTTGATGGCAAAGACGGCGTTGTTGTCTGCGGCAATCTCGGAAGTGACTTCGATGATGTTGGTGCCGAACCGGTCATCGGCGAATGCGCCGGCCAGATCGGTAGCGTCGGAGAGGGTCACGTCTGCGACATAATAGGTGACCGTGTTTTCACCGCTGCCGGTGGAGACTTGGTTAATTTGGATGGACACAGACTCGCTGGTGTAGCTCCAATCATCGGAGATGGCGGGAACGGGGGTGGTTTGCAGAGCAAGGGTGCTGTGAAGTGCCACCGGCTCGGCAGCGATGCCCGCTGGTGTAGGAGAGGCGCTGGCGGTTTGCTCAGAAAGGTCGATCTCCACGTGCTCGATCAAGTAGCGGTCCGCCAGGGTAAAAAGTATGATGCCGACGACCCCAACGATGAGGGCGATGGTCAGAAGAGGAGAGGTTCGCTTTTGAGTATTCACGGATGGTTACCTTATGAGCCTATTCTAGGTACTGCTGAGGCTCGGGGGGTAAAGATCTGGTATATGCGACGATGGTTGGAGAACATCGGATAAATGGTAACTGCGCAGAACGTGGGAAAAGTTCCTGAATTTGAGGTGTGTGTGGGGGGCGAAGCCCCCCACACACACCTCAAATTCAGGCCTCTTCCGCCTCTGGCTGAGTAGTTACGATAAATGTTGACTTAAATTGGTTAAATTTGTTATAAAATAAACGTTGGGCATTCACTTGCCAATTTTATTTGTAAAGGAGCTTAACAATATGCAGAAGATAATGCCTTGCCTGTGGTTTGATCATCAAGCTGAGGAAGCCGCGAACTTCTATGGTTCGATCTTTGAAGATTCCAAGATTCTCGAAGTTGCCCGCTATGGCGAGGGAGGCCCCATGCCGGCGGGGACGGTGCTGACCGTAACGTTCACCCTGCAGGGGCAGGAATTCATGGCCCTGAACGGTGGGCCGCATTTCCAGTTCAGCCCGGCAATCTCGTTTTACGTGAATTGTGAATCGCAAGAAGAAGTGGATAGACTGTGGGAGAGACTTCTGGATGGCGGTGTGGAAGAACAGTGCGGCTGGTTGAAAGATCGTTATGGCGTTTCATGGCAGATTGTGCCGACCGTGTTGGGCGAGATGATGAATGACTCGGACCCTGAGAAGGTGAAGCGCGTGACAGCGGCAATGCTGAAGATGGTAAAACTGGATATCGCTGGTCTAAAGCGAGCCTATGCTGGAGATTGATCGATGATTTAGAACCTGCCGCAAGGGGCTCGCTTCCTGGCACGTGGAGGAGCGGAGATGAACAGGACAAATTTGTTGGCCAACCCAAAGATTGCAGCTCTGTATGAGGATGTCCCGGCGGCTGAGACAAATGAATTCAGGCAGTTTTTAAGAAAATATTCCTACCAGCAGTTCTCGTATGAGGGTGAAGACTGGGCTTACATCAACACCGAGCCAAAGGATGAGGTGGTGCTGTTTCTTTCGGGTGCGTTGTGCGCGCCAGAAGTAAGTTGGAAGAGCATTGTCGGTTTGGCAGACAAATACCAGGTGATTGCTCCTGAGTACCCTCCGTTGATATCTATGGATGCGCTGGTGGATGGTATTGCCGCGATTTTGCGACGCGAGGGGGTTGACCGTGCGCATGTGATCGGCGGTTCGTATGGGGGATTTGTGGCCCAGGTTTTCGTGCGGCGCTACCCGAAGATGACCCGATCATTGGTCCTGTCGCACACCCTACCGCCAAATTTTGAGGGTGGACAAAGCATCCGTAAGGCCACGCGCACGCTCAGCCTGCTGCCTGAGGGGATTCTGCGCTGGATCATGGGAAAGCGCTTGGGCGGCTTGATGCCAGAGAAAACAGAAGAGACCGCGGGGCTGCATGCCATTTATCAGGAAATGCTTCAATATCGGCTGACCAAAGCCGATATGTTGGGTGTTTTGTGGCGGACCGCTGATTTTCACGATCAGAAGTTTTCCCCAAGCGACCTATCGACATGGGAGGGCAGGGTGCTGCTGCTGTTGGCGGACAATGACCCGGGCACGCCGGACGAAGTGCGGGCGAGGCTCAAGGGGTTATATCCACAAGCAAAACTGCACCTGTTCCACGGCAGCGGGCACGCCACCGCTGTGATACAGCAAGCCGAATATCAGAGGGCAATCTTGGAATTTTTGTCGGAGTAACATCTTTCATTGCTTTGCCCTTGACGATTTAGAGTAATTGCTCTAAAATTAGAGCAATTACTCTAAATCGCGAGGCGCCGATGACTGCCAGAGATTTGATCCTCCAGACCGCGCTCGAACTGTTCAACCAACTGGGCACGGCCAAAGTTACCACCAATCACATCGCCGAAGCAGCCGGAATTAGTCCGGGAAATCTGTATTACCACTTCCAAAACAAGCCACACATCATCCGCGAAATATACGACCGGATGGTGGCTAACTGGGAAGAGGTCTATGCGGAAATTGAGGGACGGGCGGCTTCCGTTGACAGCGTGGAACAGTTCACCAAAGGTAACTTCAGAATGCTGTGGCGTTATCGCTTCTTCAACCGGGAGATGGTGGCACTGATGAACGCTGACCCAGCACTGGCCGGGCGGCATATTCGGCTTTACGAGGAGCGTTTTCAAAGGCAGAGCCGCCTGGTACAGGGGGCGGTGGAGGCCGGGCTGCTGGTCTTTCCGCAGGGAATGAGTCAGGAGGAAGTGCTGACAATCATCTGGATCATTGCGAACCATTACCTGAACTACCTGGAGACGTTTGGCCGCGTGGTGACCGAAGAGGATTTCCACGTGGGCGCTGGCCTGGTACTTAAAGTTTTAGCGCCTTATATTCGCGGTGATCAATGAACGCCGGATTTGGCAGGCGAATGAACCGCCGAGATTTCATCAAGCTGCTGGCGGCGGCGAGTGGAACAGCAGCCGGGGGGTATTTGCTGGCGACTTATGCGCCGTGGCTGGATTATGACGAAGCGGCGCTGGAGGCGCGCTCCGTGTTTGAGGAGAGTAGCATGGATGAGCCGATGCGAGAACTGATTCGATATGCGACTATGGCAGCCAATGGGCACAATGCCCAGGCGTGGAAGTTCGCGGTGGCGGAGAACGAGATTACGCTGCTGCCCGACCAGTCGCGGCGGCAGGCGGTGGTGGACCCCGAAGACCGGGAATTGTGGATTAGTCTGGGTTGTGCGCTGGAGAACTTGCTGATTGCGGCGTGTGCTGCCGGGTTTGATGCCGAGGTAGACTACCCAGATGAACAGGAGTCTGTTCGTGTGAAACTTGAGCCGGGTTCGCCGCTGCAAGGCCCGCTGTTTGAGGCCATTCCGTTGCGTCAAAACACTCGCTCGAAGTATGACGGGCGACCGGTGGCGGGCGAGGATTTCGCCAAGATTGAAGGCTTGCCTTTGGATCCGGGGGTGAGTTTGAGCTTTGCTTCCACGCGGGAACGCCTGACTGTGGCAGCCGATGCTGTCTATTCGAGCACGCTGCAGCAGTATGCGGACCGGGAGTTTTTGGATGAACTGATCGCCTGGCTGCGCTTCACCCGCAAAGAGGCCATGGCGACTGCGGACGGGTTGTTCTCCCGCTGCTCGGGTAACCCAGAGGTGCCGCGCTGGCTGGGCAAACGCGTGGTGGCGGGGATGAAGCCGCAGCAGCAGGCCCAGGCGGACGCCGACAAGATGCGCAGCTTGGCAGGAGCAGTGGTGATTGCCTCGCAGGAAGATGAACCCGCGGCGTGGGTGCGAACGGGGCAGGTATACGAGCGGCTGGCACTGACCTTGACCTCACTAGGAATCCAATCGGCTTTCCTGAACCAACCTATCGAGGTGGCGGGTTTGCGCGGGGAATTTCAGAGCGCGATGGGGCTGGGAGACGCGCTGCCGCAACTGCTGGTGCGTTACGGTTACGGCCCGGCACTGCCGCGCTCGCTGCGCAGGCCAGTAGAACAGGTGCTGGCTTGATCTTACGGAATAAGCGCGGCGTTTTCTGTGGGATAATGGTGGGGTAAAAGCATTCCCAACAGATGAAGGATGTTCGCCGCTCATGAAAAAAGCAGCTATCGCAGAAATTAACGAAGAATCCCGCTGGAAGAACCTGTATCGGGTGGGTGGGGTGGCAGCCCTGACCGTGGTGGGGATCATGGTGGTGCAGATTCTCATTTTTGTGATTTGGCCGCCACCCGAAACGGTGGAAGGGTTTATTGATTTAATGCAGGATCACCCTCTTCTGGGGCTATTGAGCATGGATTTGCTGTACATCCTTAACAACACTATCCTGGTGCTGATCTACCTGGCTTTGTTTCTTGCCCTGCGGCGTTCGTCTGAGACGGCTGTGATGATTGCCATGCTTTTGGGTACGCTGGGGGTCGCTGCATATTATGCCTCCAATACTGGGTTCGAAATGCTGGCGCTTAGCGGGCAGTATGACCTGGCGACGAGCGAAGCAGAGCGTACTGCCCTGCTGGGCGCAGGGCAGGCCTTGCTGGCGATCTACAAAGGGACCGCCTTTGACACTTATTATGTGTTGAATGCGGCGGCTTTGTTGATTTTTGCGGTGGTGATGTTGCGTAGCAAGGTGTTTTCAACAGCCACCGGGGGCGTGGGATTGGCTGCGGGGATCCTGATGCTAGTGCCCTCCACAGCTGGGACGTTGGGGTTGATCTTCTCGCTGGCTTCGCTCGTGCCGTGGGCCATATTCTCGGTGATGGTGGCCCGGCGTCTCTTCCAGATGGGCAGGAGGAATGGGTGAGCGCTGACGGCGCATGTGAAATTTGCTCGCAGCTGGCTGACCGGGAGTATGCCCGGCAAAAGTTCGGCTGGGAGGAACACGACACGTGCCTACCGGAGGCTGCCTGGCGGCTGGTGATGGTCAAGGATTTCAAACCGGGCAGCGAGCGCATGAAGCAGGTGTGGCAGTGCCCGCTCTGCGGCGGGTATTACCTGTACGAAACGGATTATGAGTATCTGGTGAATGGCTCGGAGGACGAGCAAACCCTGATGCGTTTGAGCGCCGAGGAAGCGTCACAGCTGTTGGGTGATGGAGCCAGTGATGCCAACCCTGGATGAATTCTTTGTTGATTTTTCGGATTCGAGGCCTTTGTTTGATGAGTTGCGTAGGGTCATCGATGAGAACTGCCCGTCAGAGATGATAGTGAGCAAGAGCCAGGTTGCCTTTCGGCGCAAGAAAGCGTTCGCCTGGGCATGGGTGCCGGGTCGCTACCTGCTAGGCAAGGTTGCTCCATTGGTGCTGTCGGTGAGTATGCCGCAGCGCGACGCTTCTCCGCGGTGGAAAGAAGTGGTTCAACCAGCGCCAGGCCGGTTTATGCATCACCTGGAGCTGTACAAGTTGGAGGATTTGGATGAGCAGGTGATCGAGTGGCTGCGGTCCGCGTGGAATTGGGCAGGGTAGGCAGAAAAGCTAGGCGGCAGCCGGCCGCTATATCCGGTGCACATCTTGGAAGCAGTCCAGGGGTTACACCCATTAACCTTAACCGGAATGGAGTGAATCATGGACTTTCTAAAGAAAATTAAACTCATCCAAGGGGGGATGGGGGTTTACGTTTCAAATTGGACTCTGGCCAGAGCGGTGGCGACGGCGCGGCCGGGCGTTACCGCTGGAACCGTATCAGGGACGGCACTGGATGTGGTGCATGTGCGCCTTCTTCAGTTGGGTGACCCAGGCGGACATTTGCGGCAGGCACTGGCGGCCTTTGATGCGCGCTTCGGGGTCGAGATTGGCCGGAAAATCCTCGAGCGATACTTGATTGAGGGGGGGAAGCAGCCCTCGGATCGGTTTAAATACGGCCCGGTGCAGAATGCGCGAGCAGAGGATGGCCGTAAAGCTTTTCCGGTTCCATCCGGACAAATCGAACCAGTTACGCTGACCCTGGATGAGGAATTGATCGAGTTGCTAATTGCGACGGCCTTTGCCGAGGTGTGGCTGGCAAAACAAGGACACAACGGCAAGGTGTTCATCAATTTCCTGAAGAAAGTGGAACTGCCCTTACTGTACGCCATGTATGGAGCCATGTTGGCCGGGGTGGACGGGATCATCGTGGGGGCGGGGAACCCCGAAGGGTTGCCCGCAGCTTGTACGCGGTTGTCACAACATGCTCCGGCGAGCCTGGATCTGCCTGTGTTGTACCGCGAGTCGGGGGAGTCCTTTGTGCTGACGTTCGATCCTCGTCGCGTGGCGGGGGGAAAGCTGGCGCAAGATAAACTATCTCGCCCGGCATTCCTGGCGATTGTGTCGTTGGAGAATCTGGTCGGGGCGCTGGCGCACAGTCCCAGCCAGGCTCCCGATGGGTTTATCATCGAGCACCATACGGCCGGTGGGCACAACGCTGCGCCGCAAGGGCCGTTGAAAAAAGACGAATTGGGCCAGCCGGTTTATGGCGAGCAAGATGAACCAGACCTGGCTGCCATTCGCCAGGAAGGCCTGCCGTTTTGGCTGGCGGGTGGCTATGGCAGCCAGGAAGGACTGCGGCGGGCGTTGGGCGCGGGGGCTTGTGGGGTGCAGGTGGGTACGGTTTTTGCCCTGGCTGAAGATTCGGGTTTGAACCCGGTTTACCGCAGCGCCATTTTCAAGGAACTGCGCCGGGGAAAATCAGACGCAGAACTGGTGCAGACCTCGCTGGTTTCGCCGACCGGCTTCCCGTTCAAGGTGGTGCAACTGGCCGGGACGCTGGCGGACGAGATGGTGTATACCGACCGGCGCAGGATTTGTGACCTGGGCTTTCTACGCCAGCGCGGCTTGAGCAAGGCCGGCTCTGACGGGTCACGGCACCTGTTCCAGCGCTGTCCGGCGGCCCCATTGGAGGATTTCATTGGAAAGCGCGGCCTGCCACCCAACGCGGAGGGCAAGGTCTGCCTGTGCAACGGGCTGCTGGCCGGGGTGGGGTTGGGGCAGGTGGGCACGCAGCCTGGGGAACTGGGGGAGGAGCCGGCCATCGTGACCCTGGGGAACAACCTGGAAGGTGCCCGGAGGTTGTCACGGCAGGGGCAGGCGGCATACTGGGCGAAGCATGCGGTTGAGGATATACTTGGGGCGGAGACAACGACGCCATGAACCAACAACGGATGAATTCTTCCGCAGCATATACAACGAAAGCGGAAAAGTACGCCCGCTACCGTTGGGATTACGCTTCCCAAGCCATCGAAATGACCCTCCAAACGGCGAATGTTACACCGGAGACGGTGGTGGTAGATATCGGTGCGGGGACAGGGATCTTGACAAGGCATTTTGTGGACCGGGCCGGGCGTGTGTGGGCGGTTGAGCCGAATGCGGAGATGCGACGGCTGGCGGAGGAGGCCCTGGCGGGTCATCCGACCTGCCGGATGATCGATGGGCTGGCCGAAGCGACAACCTTGCCGGACGCTTGTGCCGATCTGGTCACTGCGGCCCAGGCAGTGAACTGGTTTGATCCTCCAGTGGCGCGGGCGGAAATTCAGCGCATTCTCAAACCGGGCGGCTGGCTGGCCATCTTGCGCAACTTCGGCGCCGACCAGGAGGTAAACGCCGCGATGGAGAAAATCTACCCGCCCGAGACGGATACGGCGGAGATCATGAAAGGGCGGGGTACTCCGATTGATTTCTACTTTGAGGGTGGAAATTATTCGCGGCAGCGCTTTGAATTCACAGAGAAGGCGGATTGGGAGCGGTTCTTTGGGGCAGCCTGCACGGCTTCCTATGCGCCGGACGAGGGCGGCCCTTTGTTTGAGCAGTTTGAACGAGACGCCCAGCGGGTGTTTGAGCAGCATCAACGCGAGGGCGTTGTGCTGACACACGGCGTGACGGAGTTGTGGCTGGGAAAGGTGGGGCGGTAAGGGACCACACAGGCCCGGCTCATAGCACTTGCCGTCAGGTGAAGATGGGAATAGTTGAAAATTGCTTCTTGACAGGTAATTGCTCAGAGGTCGATGAAAGTTCCTGAATTTGAGGTGTATATGGGGTGCTTTGCACCCCATATACACCTCAAATTCAGGTTTCTTCCACCTTTGGCTGAGTAGTAACCTTGACGGGTACTATAATTCGCTGTAAAATGAGTGAGTAGTCAGTCATTGTGTCTTGGCGATGAAAGGGTGCTTATGGTACGTACGTTGAATCCTGAACGAAGGGAAAAATTCTTAAATGCCGCGTTGGCCTTGTTTGTGGAAAAAGGAGTGCAAAACACCACCACCGCAGAAATTGCCCAGGCAGCCGGGGCGGCAGCAGGGACGTTGTTTTTGTATTTTCCGACCAAACAAGATTTGATTGATGAACTGGCCCTGCAAATCTCCCGCGCCCAGACTGAGCGGATCAACTCTCTTCTCGATCCGGAATTATCGGCGCGCGAGTCCTTTTATGCAATCTGGCGAGGCTCGGTGGGTTGGTTTGTGGAAAACCCCCTGGCTTACCGCTACATTTTGCAGGTGCGCGACTCGGGGATGATCTCCACTGAGGTGGTCAAAGAGACGGGGCTACTTTTTAATTTTTACTACGCCGCCATCCAGAAGGGCTTGCAAGAGAAGGTGATTCATCCATACCCCGTTGACCTGATTGGGGGATTTCTCTATCAAAACATTGTAGCCATTACGAACTACATCCAAATGCAGCCAGATCCGGTCAGGCGGCAAGAAGCATTGGAAATGGGTTTCGACATTTTTTGGAACGGCATTTGTGCCAGGGAGTGAGAATGAGTGCCACGCAAGTTCGTCTATTTAGCTCAGGCCTGTTGGTCGTGTTGATCTTTGTGTCCGGTTTTTGGGTGAGCCGCGCAGGCAAACCCTACCCGGCGTTGAATTTCAACGTTCATAAGCTGATCGCACTGGCAGCGGTTGTCTTGTTGGGGATCGTGATTTCAAAGGTGAATAAAGCCGCGCCGCTAAATTCAAATCAATGGTTGGGGGTGGTTGTCGCGGTGGTGTGCGCGATGGTGACCATTCTCACCGGCGGGCTGGCGAGCATCGACCGGCCTCTGCCGGCGATTTTGTCCACGCTGCACAAGGTGTTCCCCTATCTGAGCGTGCTCTCTACAGGTTGGGCGATGTATCTGCTGCTGAAGTAATGAAACCTGGATGGGTGCGGCGTTATGCTGGAAGGCCAAAGTGCTTTTCCGTCCTCATCCGCCGCTACTGGTACAATTGGGCGAGAGAAGCACAAATATGGACCATCATCGCCCAACGTATCACTTGTGTCCGCCCGCCAATTGGATGAACGACCCCAATGGGGCCGTCCAATGGAAGGGGCAATATCACCTGTTCTACCAGTACAACCCCAACGGGGCTTTTTCGGCCACCAAGCATTGGGCCCATGCCGTTAGCCCCGACCTGATCCACTGGGAACACCTGCCCATTGCCCTTACGCCCGAGCCGGGCAGCTATGACAAAGATGGCTGCTTCAGCGGGTGCATGGTGGTGCATAACGGTGTGCCCACCATCGTTTACACTGGGGTGCGCCCTGAGGTGCAGTGCCTGGCGACCAGCAGCGACGATTTGCTGACCTGGCAGAAGCACCCCGCCAACCCGGTGCTGGATGAATCCTCCTGCCCGTTGAAGGTAAAAACTTTCCGTGACCCGTTCGTGTGGAAGGAAACCGACGGGTTGTGGTATATGGCGGTGGGCAGCGGCATCACCGGGCGGGGCGGGGCTTGCCTGCTGTACCGCTCTGCCGACCTGCTGAACTGGGAATACATGCACCCTTTGTTAGTGGATGAAGAGGCGAGCACGGGGCTGGTGTGGAATTGTCCGAACTTTTTCTCTGTGGACGGGCGCCATGTGTTAATTGTTTCAGGCCAGCCGGTGTGGAAGCCTTTTTATTGGAGCGGAGGCTATGAAGATCATCACTTCACGCCGCAGACATCAGGGCTGGTCGATTACGGCGGGTGCCTGTACGCGGCGCTGGTGTTCAACGATGAAGCAGGGCGCACCCTTTTCTGGGGCTGGATTTGGGAGAGCCGCCCTGATGATGAAATTTTGCAAGCCGGCTGGGCAGGAGCGATGGCCCTGCCGCGCACTTTATTTTTGAATGAGGACGGTACGTTGGGGGCTCGACCCGCCCCAGAGGTGGAAGCGCTGCGCAAACGGCAGGTTATTCACACAAGCCGGGTTGTTGCGGAAGGCCAGACGCACCTTGAGAATGCGGGCGGGGCCAGCCTGGAATTGCGGGTTCGTTTTTCGCCGGGGCAAGCGAAGCGCTTTGGCGTAAGCGTGCTGGGGGCAGCGGATGGCAGCGAGCAGACCCTGATTGGGTATGACGTAGAGCGCCGTGAGGTGTTCGTGGACCGCCGGGAAGCGGGCCTGCGTCCGACGATGGCCTTCAATTGGCCCAACCCCGATTATCACGCAGCGCCGCTTGATCTGGCGGCAGAAGAAGCGCTGGAACTACACATTTTCGTGGATCACTCGGTTGTTGAGGTGTTCGCGAATCAAGGCCGGGTGCTTTCAAGCCGGGTTTACACGCGCGGCCCGGAGAGCGTCTGTGTGGGGCTGTTCGCGCAGGGCGGGGAGTGCCAGGCGGATCTGCTGGAGGTCTGGGAGTTGTAGGCCGAGGATGGGTTGGAGGGAATTGTGAACGATTTATTTCCGGCGGAAGATTTTGACGATTGGGCAGCGGATTATGACGAGGACGTTGAGACTGCATCATCGTTCCCTTTCGACGGGTACGCCCAGGTGCTGCGATTAATTGTTGAAAAGGCTGCGGCAGGCAGCGGAGCCGCGGTGATGGATTTGGGTATTGGTACCGGCAACCTGGCGGAACGGTTTGCACGGCAGGGATGCCAAATTTGGGGGCTGGATTTTTCTGCGCAGATGCTGGTTCGAGCGGCATCCAAGCTGCCGGGGGCCACATTGGGGCAGGCCGATTTGCGCGCTGAATGGCCGCAGGATTTCCAGCGGCGATACGACGCGATTGTATCGGCTTACACCTTCCATCATTTCACCCTGCCCGAGAAGGCCGGGTTGGTTTTGCGTTTGTTGCAGGAACATCTGGCCCCGGGCGGGCGGCTGGTGATTGGGGATGTGTCCTTCGGTAACGCGAAGGAGCGAGATTCGTTGAAGCTGCAATTGGGCGACGAATGGGAAGACGAGTATTACTGGCTGGCGGACGAAACGTCAGCCGCGTTTGCGAAGCAGGGAATCCAGACGACGTACTTGCAGGTTTCCTTTTGCGCGGGAGTGTTTGAGTTTGTTAAGCGTTAGTGGATGGGTTTGATCGCAAAAGGCCAGGGAGACCCTGGCCTTTTGCGGGGCAAACTTTAGGAAGCCATTTCAGTCTGAACGAACACGCCGTTGCGCAGATCGCTGAGGGTTTGTTCGATCTCCTCGCGGGTGTTCATCACGAAAGGGCCATAGGGAAAAATCGGTTCGCGGAAGGGCGCGCCGCTCATGAGCATGAAGCGGGCGCCGTCAGCACCGGCCTGCGCGTAGGCGGCATCCCCGTCGTCGAAGATGACCATTCGGATGGCAGGCAGGAGCGAGCCCTCGCCGGCCGGCGCTTGCTCAAAGCTGGCAGCGCCTTCAAAGAGGTAGGCGATGGCCGAATGACCGCGCGGCACAGGCAGGTTGAGCTCGACGCCGGGCTGCAGGGTGATGTCCATGTAGAGGGGTTGGGCAGCGATTTGCGTGACCGGCCCGTGCACTCCCAAATGCTCTCCGGCGACGATGCGGAATCTGGCGCCGCCATCGTCAACGAAGGGGATATCGGTGGCTTTGATTTCCTGGTAACGTGGCTGGCTCATCTTTTGAGCAGCAGGCAAGTTGACCCATAACTGGAAGCCGTAGATGTTGCCGTCAGGGCTGCGCGTGGGCATTTCTTCGTGCAAAATGCCGCGCCCGCTGGTCATCCACTGCACGTCGCCGGGGCCAATGATGCCAGCGTTGCCAATGCTGTCGCGGTGGCGGACGTTGCCTTCGAGCATATAGGTGACGGTTTCAATGCCGCGGTGGGGGTGGGTGGGGAAGCCCGCAATGGGCCCTTCTTTGGGATCGTTGAAAGCGAAATGGTCGAAGAGCAGGAACGGGTCATAGAGGTTGGTGCGGTTGGGGCCAAAAGACCGGCGCAGCAGCACCCCGGCCCCTTCCATGACGTGCTGCGGTTCGATGATTCGTTTGATAGGTCGAATTGTTTTTTCCATCGTAGTTTCCTTGTGTGTCAAAAATCAGACACTTGTTGTCTGAATTGTATCAAAATTGCATGGCAATGGCAAATTCTGAAATCGGGTTTGTAAAACCCTGCTGAGATGTACCACGGAAACTCCTAGAGAACCCACCACTTCGTTAGTGGTTTTCTCGCTAAATAAGTGGTATTTATTTTGTAAGTGTTTGTGCGGCGTAGCCGCACAAACACTTACAAAATATAACTCGCTAACTTGGCGAGAGAACCAGTTAGTCGGTCGTGAAATGGATTATGATTGAAGGAATGGATAGCATGTTTGATGAACGGCGGAAGGGGAGGCGACCATGAGACTTGTAATGCTTGGCACCGGGGGCTTCATTCCTACCGAAACGGCCCAGACGGCCTGCTATTTGCTGCCGGAGGTGGGAGTGATGCTGGACGCAGGCACAGGGTTATATCGGACGAGCCGCTATCTTCCGGAAGACTCCGAACTGGATGTTTTCCTCAGCCACGCTCACGGAGACCACACCGAAGGGTTGACCTGGCTGTTTGCTTCTTTTATGTTGCAGGAGCTGCGCATGCCGGGCGTGGATGAAACTGCGATTTCGGGAATTCTGGACCGCTCCAACGCCCGTTTGCATTCTGTGCGCGTGCACGCCACCCAATCGACCGTGGATGCGCTGCGAGCTAAATTTGAGGCTTTCCATTTGGACTGGCGGCTGTTGACCTCGCCCGAAGCGCTGCCTCAAGGGGGAAGGATCACTCACTTTTCAGCGAGCCAGGGGGATGAGGTTGGCTTTCGCCTGGATTGGCCCGGGCATTCGCTGGCTTATGTAACCGACACCACGGCAGGGCCTGACGTTAAGTACATAGAGAATATTCGCGGGGTGGACCTGCTGCTGCACGATTGCAACGGACCTGATCGAATGGCGGGTTTGATGGCGCGCATTTCTCACAGCACGCCCTCGGCGGCTGCGCTAGTGGCAGCCCGGGCGGGGGTCAAGCGGCTGGTGCTGATTCACCATAACCCCATGAACTGGTCGATTGAGGAAGACTTGGGATCAGCCCGGCGAATTTTTGCGAACACTGAAATTGGGACGGATGGAATGGAGTTGGAATTTTGACGCGGGTTGTTTGGGTGGGCAAACGTTGATGAAACGTTGACCTTGGCTGAAATGTTTGGGGGAACGAATCACGTATAATATTCCCAAGGAGACCGATTATGATTACCTGCCCGTGGTGTGGAACCGCCTACGAAGCTTTTATCTCCAACTGTAAGAACTGCGGCGGGCCGATGCTGCCGCCCCGCGAAGAAGCAGCGCCCGGCCCGCTGATTCCGCCGCCGCCGCCCCGTACCATCGCGGGCAGCTATGTTGGCCGCTTAATGGCGGCAGACGGAGCTTCGATCGCTGGGTTTGTCCTGGCTTTGCTCGGCGGGATTTTTACCGCGTTAGGGTTTGGATTAACCCTGGGTGTGGTAACAGCTTTTGTTGGGATTCCTTTCTTTATCCTGGGCATGGTGTTGCTGGCCGTTGGGGCGGCGGTGCTGTTGTGGCGCTACCAGGAAAAGCGAAAGGTGGTGGAGGTGCTGCGCAGCGGCGAGGCCATTTTGGGCGAAGTGGCAGATCTGCAAGAGAATGTCTCAGTGCAGGTGAATGGCCAGCACTTGTGGACGGTGGAATATCGCTTCAGGGCGCAGGGGCAGACCTATACCGGGAAGGTGACCACGCTGCGCGAACCGGGAGGGGAGCTGCAGCGTGGAAAGCCGGTGTATGTGCTGTACACGCTGGACGACCCCAGGGTGAATTCGATTTACCCGCACCCGTAAAACCCTCTCCCTTTGTCCCTCCCCCAGCCGTACAAACGAATTGCCCAAAAAGCCTGTTCCGGCTGGGGGAGGGAAAGTTGATGATGAAAGAGGGGGCTTTATACAGCGACGCTTTCTGCGAAGGCGTTGATCTGGTCCCAGTCGCGGAAGTCGCCAACGGGAGTCTTCATGGCATTCATCATCCAGCGCTCGAGGAGGGCCAGCTTTTTGGGGTCGACCACCCCAGCAAAAAGCCCTTCGTGGGCTGGTTTTACCACGGCGCGCAGCGGATCGAGGTAAGCGCTGACGGTCTTGCGGTTTTCTTCTGTGTCGGGTACCAGGGTCATGCAGGTGATGAAGACGCTGAAGGGTTTTTGCTGCAGAGCGGCCTGGTTGGCCTGCACGAACTTGGTCACCTCGGGCAGCACGTTGCCGATGCGGATGGCGCTGCCAAGGATAACAGTGCTGTAGGCGGATAAGTCGGTGACCTTTTTAATGGGCATGACGTCCACGGGGAGGTTCTTCGCGGACAGGGCCTGGCCGATGTGGGCGGCGACTTCGGCGGTGGCGCCGGCTTTGGTGGCGTAAGCGACTAAGATGCGGTCATCCATTTTCTTTTCTCCAAATGTGGTTTCGGGCATATCGATGGGGGCGTGGACGGTGGCAGCCAGTGTGCCGCCCCCGGCCAAGGTGACCCCAACAGCGGCCACGGTGAGGCAGCCGGTTTTCAAAAAGTTTCTGCGGGTGGTTGGTTCGGTCATTTTTGAGATTCCTTCAAGTGGGTAAGATCAGTCGCTGCTTATAGAGCAGGCGTCCTGTCGATAGATAATAAAATCAAGCCCAGCCCATGCAGGTGGCGAATGACGCCGACCATGCCGGCCTGGTCGCTGAGCAGGGTGACCTGGGTGCGGTCGTTTGCAACCTCCGCCACAGTAACCGCCAGTGGACTCGTCGTGTTGAGGTCTTCTTCAGTGACTGTGCCAAGGATGGTAATTGCGTACCGGCATACATCTGTCATGGAGCGGGTCCTTTCCTGTAAAAGCTGTCTATAGGATACCGCGACATGATGCCGGGCGGCCCACATGAAAATGTAGTTCGCTGGATGCGAAAGATGTAGTCTTGGGATGACCACTCAGAGGGTGGGGAAAGTTTTTGAAAATGAGGTGCTTGTGGGGTGCTTCGCATCCCACAAGCACCTCATTTTCGGTTCGCCGAGCGGGAAAATTCAGATGATTCCCAAGCGGCGGGCTTTATCTACAGCGCGGGTGCGGTTATTCACTCCCAGCTTGCCGTAGATAGTTTTGACATAAAAGCGCACGGTGTTGAGGCTGATGTACAGCCGGGTGGCGATCTCTTCGTATTTTAAACCTTCGGCGATGGCTCGCAGAACTTCGGCCTCCCGCTCGGTGAGCGGCTCGGGCAGTTGGGCAGCGGTTCGACCGGTGGCAGCGGGCACGCCAAAGGCGTCCAATAGGCGCAGGATGTAGGCCTTTTGAGGCGAGACCAGGTAGGCTTGCTTCAACAGGGGGATGAGCGCGGGGCCTTCATCGAGAAAGGAACGGATGTATCCTTCCGGCTCGCCGATTTCCATCGCGCGGAGCAGATCGTCCTGGGCAGCCGCGGGGTGACCCATCAGGATGTTCACGTGGGCGCGCAGCACCAGGGTTTTCAGGAGGGTTCCGTTGCGTAGGTCGGCGGCGGCGGCTTCGATGAGCACATCGGCCAGGGCCAGAGCAGAGCGGATGGAGTTCGACTCAGTGCGCAGCCGGCCGCGGTGGAGGGCCAGGCGCAGCGCAGAAAGATACAATGGGTCGGCTTGATATTCCAGCCGGCCAGGGATGCAAATACTGTTCTCGTATTTCAAGCCAAATTGAACCAGGATGGCTTCGGCGGCGGCAGGCTGGTCGCGGGCCAAAAGGATGCGAACCTGCTGCTCGGCCACTTCCGGCGCAATCCACACTGGGGCGCCCAGAGCCAGCAAATCGAGGGCTTCGCGGGCGGCGTGTTCGGCTTCCTCCAGGCGGCCAGCAGCCTGTTCGCAGCGTGAGACAAGGATTTTTCCGTAAACAACCCCGGCATTGTGCCCGCTGAGGCGGCTCAAACGGTGCGATTTTGCAAACAACTCGCGGATGTCATCCAGCAGATTTCTTTCGTAATATACCAGGCCGACAGCTCCATAGACCGTGGCGCTGATGGGCGGGTAGGAGGATACGGAATTTTCCATCTGCTGAATGGCTTGCAGGCTCTCTTCGAGGGCCACGGAGAGTTGGCCGTACAGGATAGCCGACAACGTGACCGCGGAGACAGCCAGCATCTCAGGCAGGAAGTTTCCTGCCAGGCGGTTGTGGTGGATGGCCTGGCGGTAAGAATGTTGCAAGCGCGGGTAATCGCCCATCAAGCGGTAAGCGCCTCCCAGCCCCATGTAAGCAGACCCTAAAAGGAAGTGGTCGTCGGGCGAGGCGAGTTCAATGGCGCGCTGCGCCTGTTGGATGCCCTCTTGTGGGAGGCCCTTCACGAAACTTAGATTGGAGCGCAGGCAAAGCAGCTCGGCGTTCAGCGAATCGGGGGCTTCTCCTAAGGCTGCCAGAGCCTGGCCGGCGCGATCCAGGTGCAAGTCGACTAAAGGATAATTACCACGCAGCAGGTACATCCAGGCGAAAGCCAGCTCGGTTCGAGGGCTGCTGGGCAGGGCTTCGGGCGGAAAGGATTTCAACCATGATTCCACCGTGCGGGCGTAGCCGCGCATGAGCAGAGGCATGATGTTGGCTTCGAGCAGGCTCAAGGCCAGGGGGTAATCCTCGGCGTCCAGGGCGTGCTGAATGGCTTCGCCGGAGAAGCCGGCCTGGGCGTACCAGGCGGCTGCGCGCTGGTGCAGCCCGGCTACCTGAGTCTTCCCGAGGCGTGTGAGGTAACTGCGCAGCAAATCGGCGAAAAGGTGGTGGTAGCGGTACCATTGCTGTTCGTTATCCAAGGGGATGAGGAACAGGTTGGCTGTGAGCAGTCGCTCGAGGAGCTGACCGCTGTCGCTGCGCCCGGTGACCGCGTCACACAGGTCGCCATGCAGCTTATCGAGGATGGACGATTGCAATAAAAAGGTATGCAAATCTTCGGGCAGGCGCTGGAGGACTTCTTCGGTGAGGTAGTTGAGGATGTGGCGGTGGCTGCCGCTGAGCTTGTTGATGAAAGCAGCCGGGTCGCTGTTGCCACGCATAGACAGCCCAGCCAGTTGCAAGCCAACAATCCAGCCTTCGGTGCGGCTTTCCAACTCGACCACCTCGTCCAGCGCCAGCGATAGGCCCATGACCTCGTTGAGAAAGGCAGCGGTGTCGGTTCCGGAAAAGCGCAGGTCGGCGGCGCGGATTTCGGTGAGGCGGTTGTGGGCGCGCAGGCGGGCCAGAGGCAGTTGGGGGTCTTCGCGGGTGATGATGACCAGGTGAATCTGCGGGGGGAGGTTGGCCAGCAGGGTTTCAAAGGTGTGCAGGACGGCGGGTTCCTGGATGAGGTGGAAGTCGTCGAGGACGAGGATGAAGGGTTGCCGGGCCTGGAGGAGGTCATTGACCAGGGCGGCGGCGATGGCTTCGGGAGCAGGTAACTGTCCGGATTGGAGGGTGCCCTCAATGTCGCGGCCCAGGCTGGGATCAATTTTGTGGAGGGCAGCGGCAAGGTAGGTGAAAAAGCGGGCAGGGTCGTTGTCGGCGCTGTCCAGCGAGAGCCAGGCAGCAGGGCGGGGCAACGCGGCCAGCCATTCGAGCACGCAGGTAGTTTTGCCAAAGCCCGCCGGAGCGGAGATGAGCGAGAGGCAGTGCCCGGCTTGCAAGCCTTCGTCCAGGCGCCGCACCAGGGCCAAGCGATGGACGCGCTGGGGCGGCAGGGCGGGCTGGTGGAGCTTGGTGGCGAGGAGGTAGGGAGGCATGACAGGGTAATTATAGCCGCATGAGGGCGGATTTTGCCTAGGGTTTATAATGGAAAAGGCAGCTTCTCAATGGACAAGGTAAGTTCGCGGTTGCTACTCAGCCAGAGGTGGAAGAAATCCCCACCCTCTGAGCAGTTACAGTTCGAGTATTTTGGGCAGTTGCCATAACTAATTTTCTTTAGGAGGCTGACCGGTGGATATGGAATTGAAAAATGTGCAGCGCACCTTGTTCATGCCGCTGTGGGGGCGGGTTAAGCTGACCAAGCAGGGCAACCCAATTTTGAAAGACCCCAAGGCGGTGGAGATTGTGGACCGGCTGGAAGGGATCGATTTCGCAGAGATCGACCAGGCCTTCTCCGACTTGTTCAACGCCGCCTGGATCATCCGGGCGCGGATGTTCGACGAGACGGTGGGCGATTTTCTGACCGAATCGCCGCGGGGGAACGTGGTGAACCTGGGTGCGGGGCTGGACACAACCTTCTTCCGCGTGGATAACGGCTTCTCACGCTGGTACGACCTGGACCTGCCGGACGTGATTGCGCTGCGCAAGAAGCTGATCGGTGAGACACCGCGCTGCAAGTGCATTGCCTCCTCCATGTTCGACAAGGGCTGGATGGAGGCCTTCCAGTCCAGAGGCGAACGGACCCTGTTCCTGGCGGGGGGCGTGCTGTATTACTTCAGCGAGGAGCAGGTGAGGGCGCTGCTCATCGACCTGGCCGAGCATTTCCCGGGTGGAGAGATCGTGATGGACACGATCTCGGAAGCCAGCATGCCTTTTGTGAACAAGGGGCTGGTGGACAGCGGCAACGAGTCCGCGCTGGTGAAATGGGGCTTGAACGATGCTGGCAGGATCCCAGAATGGGACTCCCGCCTGCGGGTGATGGAATATTACCCGATGTTCTCACGGGCGACGAACCGGGGTTTTTGGGGTCCGAAAATCGGATCCTTTATGGCGGCAAGCGACGCGCAGAACAGTTCGGCGGTTCTGAGGATCGGATTGGGTGGATAGGGTGGAACGGTATGGGCAGGCCTTGTGCCTGCCCGGTTGAGAAATGGAAGGGCGGGCACAAGGCCCGCCCGTACAGCAGAGTGATAGGGGCAGGCCTTGTGCCTGCCCCGGTTGGTTGAAATGGGTTATCTGGTGATGGTGATGCTGGTTTCGACGTTGAAGTCAGGCGTGTAATCGTAGCCGGTCTTCGCCAGGTTGGTGACCGTGTAGGTAATGCTGGATATGTTGGTCTTTATGCTGGTCGAGACGCTGCAAGTGCCGGCTGTGCCGGTGGTGCAGGAAACCGTCGAGGTGCCAAGGGTACCGGTGACCACGACGCCAGAGACCAAAGCGCCGGTATTATCCTGAACAGTGATGGTGACCTTCGGGGTCCACTTGGAGCCCCGGGCAGTATATGTTCCAAGCAGGTCGGCTACAAACATGGACATGTCAGGATCAGGAGTCGGGGTAGGCGTGACCGGGGTCGCGGTAGGTGTGATGGTAGGAGTCGGGGTAGGCGTGACCGGAGTCGCGGTAGGTGTGGGAGAAATGCCACCGGTGAGGTAGTCAATGGCAGCTTTGGCCTGCACCAGCCCGAAGCCATAGTACACATCGCGCCCGGTAGCGCCTAGATCCTGGGCTGTGGCGGTGAGCGCGTTGCGGATTTCCACGTTGGTGGCATCCGGCACAGCGCTCCACACCAGGGCTGCTACGGCTGAAGCGTGCGGGGTGGCCATGGAGGTGCCGTCGTAGTATTCGTAGCTACTGGCGGGAGCGATGATCTCGCCGACAACGGAGGCGGTCTGCCCAAGTTTATTGGCGACCAGGTACTGCCCATCTTCCTGGCTGATGGAGATGCCGGGTACGTCACCGCCTACTTCCTGGCCTAGTGTGCCGCTGAACCCGCCGGACACGTTGTTATAAATGACCACCGCGACGGCTCCGCCGTTGACGGCGCTCATATATTTGGTGTAGAAGTCATATTCTCCGCGCTCGCAAAGAACAACCTTACCGGTCCAAACGCCGCTCGTGGCACACAGGCCGCCATTCACCAAAGCGCCGCTGGCAGAGCCATCAGGCGCGTATTCTAGCTGGATGCCGGCGTAGGTCACGCCGTCCACGGTGACGGAGGAATTGTCAAGATAAGGCACTGTGCTGAGCACAGCCACGCCGGGGGCAGCCACTTCCACCGCGCTGTTGAATTGGGAGAAGTCGGCCACGACTTTATTCTCGTCAATGGCGGCGACCGAGACCACCGAGGTGTAGGAGGCGGGGTAGGAGAGGGCAGAGGTGCCTTCGTTGCCCGCCGCGGCGATGGACAGAATGCCCTGGCTATACAGATTGTTGAAGGTGTTCTGCTCGGTGCGGTTGGACTTGCTGCCGCCCAGGCTCATGCTGATGATGTTGGCTCCGGCAGAAGCGCAGCGGTTGGCGGCGTCGGCCAGGGTAGAGGAATAGGCCCAGGCGCCGTCATCACCGAAGACGCGCACCATGTAGATGTTCACCGTTCCGGGGGTCACGCCAATCACGCCCAGGGCGTTGTTCATGGCGGCGATGGTGCCGGAGACGTGCGTGCCGTGGCCGCTGCCATCCGTATCCCAGGGCAGGTTGCCGTCGTACCCGTCGGCGTTTACGCCGTTCAAATCTTCATGCCCGGTGTAGATGCCCGAGTCGATGATGCAGATTGTGCGGTTGGAGGCGGTGGGAGCGTCGGCATCCACCACGCCGTCGCGGTTAACATCCCACACATCGCGAGCCTGGACCATGTCCACGCCGTAGGGCACGACCTGATCAGGCAGGGAGACCGCCGCGGGGGCAGCGTTCTGGCTAGGTAGTATGCTGATGGGGTAGCGGATGGCGTCTTCCTCAATGCTCACCACATTGGGGTTGCGCTCGAGGCCGTTGAGGGCCTGCGCAGGAACGCTCACCGCGAAGGTGTTGAGGTCGTCAAAAGCAAAGTGGAACTCGGCGCCTATGCCATTGAGGGCCTTTTCCATGTCGCCCTTGTGGCCGGGGGCAAACTCGACCAGCACGCGCACTTTGTCATCGTTGCCCTGACCGGCGCTGGCAGGCACGGCTGCCGCCAGGCTGAGCACCAGGCTCAAGATAATCGCCACGGATAAGACAGACAAACGTTTCATTTTCTCTCCTTTGGACTTGCGTATTAACTTTTTTGGGATGTAGAGCGGAAAAACACAGGACTACGCCTTACATTTTTGTAAGGTGTAGTCATTAAACCCTAAAATCCACAATTCGTCAATAACCAAAATGGGTTATTGCTGGGTTTTGTCTTTGTTTTTAGGACAGCAATAATTGGATGTGCGGGAGCAGCTCCGCGGGCGTGACGGAGGGCTCGAAGCGCTGAACCACGGCGCCGCTGGGGTCGATGATGAACTTGGTGAAGTTCCATTGGATGTCCGGGCCCTGGGGGCCGGGTTTTTGCTCCGTCAAATAGCGATATAGTGGGTGGGCGGCGGGACCGTTGACCTCGATTTTGGCCAGGACAGGGAAGTTGACACCGTAGTTGAGCTGGCAAAACTGCTGGATTTCGGCGTTGCTGCCCGGTTCCTGGTGGCCGAACTGGTCGCAGGGGAAGGCCAGGATGAGCAGGCCATGTTCGCTGAGGGTCTCATGAAGCTGCTGCAGCCCGGCATATTGCGGGGTGAAGCCGCACTGGCTGGCGGTGTTGACTAGCAAAAGCACCTTGCCCTGGTACGCGGAGAGGGGCAGTTCCTTGCCGCGCGCGTCATGGACGGTGAAAGCATGAACGGTCATCTGTGATCTCCTTGGGATAGATTGGCCGACGTGAATCTATTGTAACTGGAATCGCAGAGGGGATGGATGCGTTTGCCCTGCTATGGGTGAGCAATCGCGTAGCTGCTCAGCCCTGTCGGGGTTTGGAGTTTGAATCGCACCCCCTGGTAGCGGAAAAAGAAGGGCGAAGCCTGCGATTCACTGCAATAGCCTTTGTGGCTGAATAGTTACGCAATATCGACAAAAGCAGGAAACTGTGAATATAATGGGGGATGACTGATCCGATTTGACCGAACCAAAAGCAGGTGGAAAGATGCAAAACATTCAATTGCGCCCAGGCGACCCCGAGCGAGATTTTGGCCTGCTGGCGGCTTTGTTTTCTAGCTTTGAGGATGAGCCGACCAACGAGGCCCAACTCAAAGAGGAGTACGCGGAGAAACGCGAGCGGGTGACCCTCAAAGTGGCCGAAAATGAGGCTGGGGAGCTGCTGGGCTTTTACTGGGCGGCGCGCGAGGTGGCCTATCCGGAGCGGATGCGCCTGTATTTAATCGTCCACCCGGAACAGCGCGGTCAGGGCGTGGGTAGGCAGTTGTATGCCGATGCGTTGCGCACAGCCCAGGCGCAGGCTGTTCGCAAACTGCGCACCACGGTGCGTGACGACAGCCCGGAGAGCCGGGCGTTTGCCGAGCACCGCGGCTTTGTGGAACGCACCCACCAATTTGCCATGGAGTTGGATTTGCGCGGTTTTGACGACCAACCTTATGAATCGTTGATTGGCCATTTGAAAAAACAGGGCTTCCAATTCACGACGATGGCGGAGCTGGGCGACACCGAGGAAGCCCAGCACAAATTGTATGCCTTGAATGACACGGTGGCAGCTTCCACGCTGGGAACGGACGGGGAGCATTCCTGGCATTCTTTCGAGGACTTCCAGAAGAGTGTCTGCCAGGCGAAGTGGTACCGGCCGGACGGGCAGTTCGTGGTGATCGACTCGGCCACGGGCGCCTGGGCCGCGATGAGCGCCGTCACTCGCTTTGAGGGGGCCGATTACGCATATAACCTGTTTACAGGAGTGGATTTTGCTTACCGGGGGCGCAGGCTGGCCCAGGCGGTGAAGGTTCTGGCGTTGCGCTATGCCCGCGAGGTGCTCAAGGTGGACACGGTGCGCACTCATCACAACACCAACAACCCGCCCATCATTGCCATCGATTTGAAGTTTGGGTACAGCTACCTGCCGGGGTTCTTCACCATGGAGAAGATGGTGGAGTGAAGAGGAAGGGTTACAAATCCTTCCACAGGCGGTAGACGGTGGTACCGTCAGGCATGAGGGTGGGGCCAGAGACGATGCGGTAGCCCATGCGCTGCCAGAAGTGCACGCCGCCCGGGTTGTTGACCTGTACCCCCGATTCGATGGCGCGGGCGCGGCCCACCCGGCGGATTTCGCTTTCTACAGCCTGAACTACGGCTTCACCTAAGCCGTGACCGCGGAAGGGCGCGGCGATCATCAGCAGGGAGAGGAATGCCAGGGTGGGGTCGCTCTCAAAGCCACTGTTGGAAAAATCGACGATGCCCATCATCTCTCCGGTGACACGGTCGTAGATGCCACAGAAGGTGCAACCCTCTTCCTGTGAAAGGTACAGGTCGGCCTGGACCATTTCGGGCGAGGCGACCGCCACCGGGCCTAGAGCTAAGAAATCCTCGCATTGGCGGTAGACTTCCAGAATGGCGGGAGCCTCTCGGGCTTCCTCCACCGGGCGGATGACAAAGCGCTCGCTTTCGAGTCGCATGGGGTCAGGCCTTCAAATCCACCCGTACTTCATAGTGCTGCGAACGGGCATCGTAGCGCTTGAGCAGGGCCTGAGCCTGGGGCAGCACCACGGCAACCTCGTAATCTTCTCCGGCAAACTGGCGAACATCGTCGAGCGAGTTGAACCACATCAGGGTGATGAACTCTATCTCCTCGCCCATCTCGCGGCGGTATAGCTGGATGCCGTGGTAGCCGGGAATATTCTTTCCGGCGATCCAGATAAAGATTTCTTCGCGCAGCAAGGTTTCGTATGCATCGGCATTTGCAGGGGTAGTGTATCCGTGCCAGATTCTACTGATCATGTTTATCTCCTATCGAAAGAACAACCAACCCGCCAGCGCGCCAACCGCCAGAATGACAATGACGGGCACCCGGCGGTTCAATCCCGCGACCAGGGCGGCACCGGTGATGAGCGCGGCGCGCCAATCGGTTACGGAGGCCTGAGCCAGGCTGAAGGTGACTGCCAGAGTCAGGCCGATGACGCCCAGGGACAGGCCGCGGGTGAAGTTTTGCACCACGGGGCGGCCTTCCAGGCGGTTGTAAACAGCCTGGACGCCCAGCACCAGCAGCGGGGGCAGGGTCAGCGCCAGCAAGGCCAGCAGCGCGCCAGGCAGGCCGTAGATCAGGTAGCCCAGGCTTACGCTCCACAAGCCGGTGGGGCCGGGGCTGACCTGGCCCACTGCTAGAGCGGTAAGGAAGTCGGCTTCGGCGGCCCAGCCCAGGGCCAACAGGTCCTGGTGCAGGAAGGGCAGGTTGCCCAACCCGCCGGTGGAGAACAGGGATGCTTTGAGGAACAGCCAGAGGAATTCGAGCAGGTTCATTTTCCCTCGGGGGCGCGGGCAGGAAAGAAGGCAAAGGCCAACGCGGCTGCCAGCCCTGAAAACAGCAGCACCAGGAGCGGGGAAAGGCCAAGGTACATGACTACCGCGGCGGCAACGAGAATGAGCGTGCTGGCGCCGATGGCGGGCGGGCCCTCGCTGCGGGCTTGTTTGAACAGCGGCAGTGCCATCTGCACGCCCATTGCCAGACCCAGGCCGATGGTGGCGGGAAGGATGCCGCGCATGACGGCGGCGACGATGGGATTGTCGCGGATGGAGGCGAACCCGGCGGTGATCAACACGGTCAGCGAGGCGCTGGGCAAGAGCAGCCCCAGCATTCCGGCCAGCAAGCCCGGCCAGCCCGCCAGGCGGTGGCCGATGAGGATGGTGAGCTTGATGAGGTTGATGCCGGGGGAGACCTGGGAGATGGCCCAGGTGCGCACAAATTCGTCCTCGCGCAGCCAGCCGCGGTTGACGCAGGCGCGGTTGATGAGGGCAAAAGTGGAACTGCCCCCACCGAAGGATTGAAAGCCAATGGTCAGCCAGGTGAGGAAGATTTGTCCGGGGGTGGGGCAAATGGTTGGGGTATCGTTGGGCAAAGAAGCGTCCATGCAAACAGAATAGACCGATTATAATCGCTTTGATGAGCCCTTCTCGCAAGCGTACCCCGATCCATGAAGCCAAACGAACAGCCCTCACCCACGGCAAGGCCGGGGCTTCCCTGCCCTCTCCCGGCGGGAGAGGGTCAGACGTTCTGCTCCCTTCTCCCACCGGGAGAAGGGCCGGAGATGAGGGCGAGCAAACCATCAAATCTTATCCTACACCCTACGCCGAGGCAAACGCCGCCGTGGAAGGGCTGCTGGATGGCGTCAAGGCGGTGCTGGGCAAGCAGATGGTGGGGTTGTATTTATACGGTTCGCTGGCCGGCGGGGATTTTGACCCGCAAACCAGCGACATTGATTTTTTGGTTGTTACCCGCGAGGCGTTGGGTGAGTCGCAGGTGGCGGCGCTGGAGGCGATGCACACCCGGCTGTGGGCCGCGGGGCCGAAGATGACGGCCAAGTTGGAGGGCAAGTACCTGCCGCTGGTCGATTTGCCGCGCTTTGACGCGCAGGCGGGGCCGTTCCCGACCGTCAATGAAGGTGAATTCTTTTTGGCAAAGCAGGAGAGCGATTGGATCATCCAGCGCTGGGTGCTGCGCGAGCAAGGCGTGACGGTGATGGGGCCGCCCCTGGCGCCGCTCATCGAGCCGGTTTTGCCGGAAATGCTGCGTGGAGCGGTGCTGGGTTACCTGCGCGAGTGGTGGAAGCCGATGTTGGCGCGTCCGGCGCGATTGGAGAGCAGCGAATACCAGGCTTATGCCATCTTGTCGATGTGCCGGGCGCTGTATACGCTGCGCAATGGAGAGATTGCCTCCAAGCCGGTTTCGGCGCATTGGGCACAGGCAGAGTTTGGCGGCTGGGCGGGCTTGATCGAAAGCGCGCTGTCCTGGCGGCAGGGAGGCGAGTTGGGTTTGGCGCGTGAGGCAGCAGATTGGATCAGTTTTACGTTACGGCAAGCCGGAATTGGGGAGGAAAATGGATAATCGCAACCACCTGTCGTTTCGCGCACTGCTGCGGCACGATGCATATATCTTTTTCGGTTATATGCTGCCGCTGGCCATGAGCATCATTATCCTCCCTGCGGCAATGATCCCAGGGCCGCCGACGGCGTTTTCGCTGGGCTTGCTGGTCGCCATTCTGGCCATCGGGGCGTTAGTTCTGGTAGCGCGGGTGGGATTTGTGCGCTCGGTGTACCGCAAAAGCGAGATCGTGAAGGGAAAGATCGACGACCTGGAGTTTATTGGGCGCGGCTGGGTACGGATCACCTATTCGTACACGCTGGCAGGGCAGCGCTATTCAACCAGTAATCGTGTTGTGAAGAATGAAATTACCACTTCGTTTTTTCCAAGGAAAGAAGTTCTGGTGGCGGTAAATCCACAAAAGCCCAGGCAGGCTTTTGTGGTGGAGTTGTACCAGGGGTAATTACCAGGGCCATTCCTCGTTCTTATAATCGACCAGCACCAGGTGGTCTTCGTCGGGGCGGGGGTTGAGGAAGATGGGCAGGGCGCAAGCGGCGGCTTCTTCCGGCTCCAGGTCGGCTTCCATGTTTTTCTTTCCGCTCATATAAGAGCGCACCCAACCGGGGTGATACACGCGGAAGGTGTACCCGGTGGGGCGCAGGTCGTTGAACAGGATGGAAAC
>JAFGLU010000110.1 GCA_016927865.1 Anaerolineaceae bacterium | reverse complement strand
GTCAAAACCAAAACCTATTTACTTACAGCGATCACGTTGCTTGGAATGGTAGCGGGGCTTTACGTTGTCTCTCGCCTGGTTTTGATTCCAGAGTTTAATCATTTGGATCAGCAAGCCCGCCGGCGCGAGTTAACCGGCCTGGCCCAGATGGTCAACCGCATGTATAACGAAATCGGTTTAATTACCCAGGATTGGGCCGTTTGGGATAGCACCTATGATTTCTTGCTGGGTAAAAACGACACCTTTCCGGATACCAAATGGGATTCCGCGCAGTTCAACCGTTTGCGGCTCGATGCGGTGGCTTTTGCGAATAGAAACGGCGAGGTCGAATATGGGGCCTGGTACGATCGGGATAGTAATTCGGTTGGCACGCTGCCCCCTGAGGTAACTGCGCTGCTGGCCCCTGGCGGACTGTTTTACGATTTAGCGCCGACCGATTTATACCCGGCTCGCTTGCTAATGGTGGATGGGCAAGCCTATATGGTGACGGGGAGGCCCGTTTTGTCAGAAGATGGGCAGGGCGACCCGGCCGGGGTGGCCCTGTTTGCGCGCGTCTTCGATGCCGCCGAGGTCGATGCGCTGCGTGTAGAAACGGCCCTCCACCTGGACTTCTTCCCACTCGATCAGGTCCCTGAAGATTTTCAGGCCCTGGTAGACCAGATCGTGCCTGAAGAAAAAGTGTACCTGCAATCGCTGGATCAAAACCGGCTGGCAGGTTACGTGCTGCTTGAAGGCGTGGATGGCCAGACTGCTGGAGTGCTGCGCGCTGAGATGGAACGCTCTATTTACAACGAAGGCCGCAACACGCTCAACTATTTGCTTTTCGTGATGCTGGTTTTGGGCTGCGTGGTTGGGCTGGTCAGTATGATTATGTCCAACTTATGGCTGGTCCGCCCAATGGAACAGCTTGCTCATAAGGTTAGCCAGGCGGGCAACCTTGCCGAACAAATCCAATCTCTGGAAGGACAGGATTCGCCGGAAGTGGCCAATTTGCAAGTGCCGCTGCGCACCGCGCTGCTGAAAGCCCAGGAGGAAAGCAAGGAGCGGCAACTGCTTTATGCACAACTGGTCGAACAGGCGCGCGAAGGTTTTGCCCTGCTCAATCCGCACAACCTGACCTTGCTGGAATGCAACCAGGCCTTCCACGAATTATTTGACGTTAAGCTGGAACCGGGCAAGACCAAGATTCTCCCGGCTTTGCTGCCGCTCTTGACGCCTGAAATCCACAAGCAACTTGGGTCTGCCCTCAAGCAAGCTGCCGCCGGAAAATCACAAGTTTTGGATCTGTCCCTGCGCGAACGTTCATCGCAGGTGTTGGAATTGAGCGTAAATTTGATCTCCGGCGGCAAACCCCCTCATTTGTATGTTCTGGCCCGAGACGTGAGCGAACGACAGCTCCTTCAACGTTCACTGGAAGAGAAATTGCAGGAGACGATTTTACTCAACCGGGTCATTGCCGCCACCACCGCCGACCTGACCCCCACGGCGTTGTTCAAGATTGTGTGCAGCGAGCTGGCCCAACACATGCAAATGCCGCAGGCCTTGGCAGCCCTTTTGCGCGATGATAACAATACCCTGGAGGTGATCGCTGAATATCTCCCCGAGGGCAAAGAGTCGCTGCTGAATGAGACCGTTGCTATGGATAGGTTGCCGCCCTTGAAGGAATCGCTGGTTTCCCCCCAAATCCTGACGGTCAACGACATCCGCGAATCGCCTAATGGTGAGTTGTGGTCTGTGGTGGCAGACGAATTGGGCGCGATTTCCTTCCTGGCGGCGCCCCTCACCGCGCGAGGGCACGTCATTGGCTTCCTGGAATTAAGCGCTCCAGAAGCGCGTACCTTCAAGGCCTCCGAAATCTCGCTGGTGGATAATATCGTTTCCGTGGCTGGGCGCACGTATGAGCTTTCCTTACTGTATCAGGAACTGCAAGCTGAACTGGAAAACCGCAAGAAAGCTGAGGATGCCCTGGCTCGCCGAGAGCGCTACTTGCAGGCCCTGGTGGACGTGCAAACCACGCTCATCGGCGTACCCGAATGGGGCGCCGTCTACCAGCATGTGCTGGAGGTGCTGGGAGAGGTGACAGGCGCTGACCGGGTGTATATCTACCATAATATGGCCGGCTTTGATAAACGTCTGTATGCCTCGCTGGTCTCCGAATGGTCCGCGCCAGATGTTGCCCCCCGCATGGATTCCTCTGACCTGCAAATGATCTGCTTCGATACGGTGCTGCCGCGCTGGCGGGAGCTGCTCCAGCAGGGCAGCCCGGTGGATGGGCGCCTGGACAGCTTCCCCGAAACAGAAATTGAATTGCACAAGCCTCTCGGTGTGCGTGCCATGCTGGCCCTGCCCATGATCACAGAAGGCGAGTTCACCGGCTTCATCGGGTTTGATAACTGCCGCACCGATGAGCTATGGGAGCCTTCGGAGGTGGCCCTGCTGCAGGTGGCGGCGGCGGCTCTCTCGGCCTCCCAGGAGCGCGTGCAGGCGTATGAGGCCCAAAGGCAAAGCGAGCAGCGCTACCGTGCTGTGGTGGAAAACGCCAACGATATCATCTTCCAAATGGATTTGACCGGGCGGATTGTCTTCTTGAACCCGGCCTGGGAAAAGATTACCGGGCTCAAGCTGGACGAAACCCTGGGCATGCCTTTCTGGAAGGTGGTCCCGGCTGGGATGCTCAACGACTTGCAAAACGGCTTCCGCGTGCTGCGCGAACAGGTCACCGATCGTTATCACGAGCTGGTAACCATTGTCAACCAGCGCGGCGATACGATCTGGCTAGATATTTATGCTCGCTTGATCACCGATGCCAACGGCCGCCCACAGATGATCTCGGGCACGTTCTCAGATATCAGTTCGTATAAACGAATTGAGACCATGCTGCGTCAGAATGAAGATGCGCTGCGCTCGTTGTACGATATTGCTTCATCGCAGACCTTCGGCGTTTCGGAGAAGATAGATCGCTTATTGGAGATGGGCTGCAATACCTTTGGCATTGAACAGGCCATGCTGGCGCGCGTGGATGAGAGCCAGGTGACGGTGGAAGCGATGCACCCGCGCGGCGTTCCCTCGGCCCGCAAGCAGGTCTATGACATTGGCGACACATTGGCACGTGAAACGCTGCGTGCCAACGGGCCGGTGGGCATCGAGCGCGTGACCGGCACCGATTGGGTCGATCATCCGGCCCACCTGGCCATGAAGATGGAAGTGTATTTTGGCGCCCCGGTGCATGTGGGTGGGAGGACTTACGGCGTGCTCAGCTTTTGGAGTGGAAAAGTCCGCCAGCGCGGTTTCACCGCGTCGGATCGGGAATTTTTGCGCCTGATGAGCCAGTGGCTGGGCGTGGAGATCGAGCGTGACCAATACCTGGCCCAGTTGAAGTCGTTCAACGAGGAAATTGCCCACAAGAATCAGGAGCTGGCCGAAGCGCGCGATCAGGCGCTGGAGGCTTCGCGCCTGAAATCGGAGTTCCTGGCGACTATGAGCCACGAGATCCGCACCCCGCTGAATGCAGTGATTGGCATGTCTGAAATGCTGCTAGATTCGACCCTCAACGGGGAGCAGAGCGACTTTGCCCGCACCATTCGCGATTCGGGTCAGATGCTGCTGAAGATCATCAACGATATCCTCGACTTCTCCAAGATTGAAGCCGGCCGGTTGATGTTGGAATCGGTGGAATTTGAGCCCCTGTCCCTGATCGAGAGCGTGATCGATATGTTCAGCGTGGCTGCGCAAGAGAAGAATGTCGCTTTGATGAGTTTTGTCTCGCCGCGCGTGCCCCCGGTTTTGATTGGCGACCCCGTGCGCATCCGCCAGATTCTGGTCAATTTGATCGGCAACGCGGTGAAGTTCACCGAACACGGCGACGTTATTTTGCGGGTGACGGCCCTGGAAGTGACCGGGAACGACGTCAAGCTGCTCGTTAAGGTGAGCGACACGGGCATTGGCCTTTCGGAGGTGGCTCGCAAGCGGTTGTTCCAACCCTTCACCCAGGCCGACGGCAGCACCACCCGCAAGTACGGTGGCACAGGCCTGGGTTTGATGATTTCTAAGCGGCTGGTCGAGTTGATGAACGGGCAAATTGGCGTGCAGAGCGAGGAAGGCGTCGGTTCCACCTTCTGGTTTACTGCCAACATGAAGTTTAGCGACCGCGAAGTGGTCCGGCCTATCCATCCAGACGCCGATTTGAGCAGCCTGCGCGTTTTGGTGGCTGATGAAAACGCCTCCAACCGGCGCATGGTACATGCTTACCTGCATTCGTGGGAATTGCGCCCCGATCAGGTGCGCAGCTGCGAAGAAGCGGTGCAAAAACTGCGCATGGCGGTCAAGGAAGGGGCGCCTTATGACCTGTTGCTATGCGATCTGGATTGGGCTTTGGAAGCATGCAAAGAAGCTCGCCTCGACGAACTCGGCAACCCCAAACTGGCTTACCTGGCACGTTTCGACCAACGCGAGCAGGCAGAGCAGGTTGCCCGAGAGGCTGGGGGCAGTTACTTGCTGCGCCCCGTACGTCAATCTGCATTGTTCGATCTGATTGTGTCCCTGTTTGTTCGCCGAGAGCATCGGGCCAGCCCGCCGCTGGCGGAAAAATCCAACGTGGTGGTGCATCATGAAGAGGTGGCCCGCAAAGAGCCTGTATATAAAGGCATGGTGCTGCTGGCAGAAGACAACCCCGCCAACCAGCGGCTGGCTCTGGTGCAACTGCGCCGCCTGGGGTATCAGGCCGAAGCGGTGAGCAATGGGCGGCAAGCCATTGACCATTACTTGAAGCAACCCGGGCGCTTCCGCATGATCTTGATGGACTGCCAGATGCCCGAAATGGATGGGTTTGAGGCGACCCGCATGATCCGCCAGGCCGAGGAGCATACGCACCGCCACGTGACCATCATCGCGATGACCGCCAACGCCATGCAGGGAGACCGCGAAGCCTGCCTGCAGGCTGGTATGGATGATTACATTAGTAAACCGGTGGATATCGAAAGCCTGAGGCAAGCTCTGGAGCATGTGGCGGGGCTGCCCGTTGGGCAAGAAGAGGTGGAAATGGTGCAACACAAGTATTATTTTGAACCAGGGCGCGAGCCTATCGATGCAACCGTGATCGAGGGGTTGCGCGAGTTGCAGTCGGAGGGGGAGCCGGACTTTCTCACCGAGTTGATCGATATTTACCTCGAGGACGCCGCCCGCCTGGTGGAAGAGATGGGCACGGCCCTGGCGGGCGGGCACGGGGGTACGGCTTCAAGGGCCGCCCACACATTGAAGAGCAGCAGCGGCAACATGGGCGCGCGCACCCTGTCGCAAATGTGCCTGGATTTGGAACTGGCTTCCAAAGAAGGCGACCTGGGCGTGGCGCAAGCGATTTATGGGGAGCTGGCCAAAGAGTTTGTTCTGGTGAAAGACCGTTTGATCCAGGAACGCAGCCCCGAAAATTGAGGCTTGACCGTCTACCATAGCAATGGTAAAATATCGCCCTAACGCCTCCATCGTCTAGGGGACCAGGACGCAGCCCTTTCAAGGCTAAAACGCGAGTTCGAATCTCGCTGGAGGCACCAGAAGACAGCCCCTAATCAAGGCTGTTTTTGATTCGGTGGATCTTGTAGGGGCAATTCATGAATTGCCCCTACAAGATCCACCCCCGTCTTTAAATACCGCGTGCCCACTGGGATATTTCCAATGGGCACGAGAAGAAAAAGCTTATATCTGTTTTACCAGTGGATGTTTACCAGCGTACCCACAGATGCCCAATAGTACAACCATTTTGCGTCGTCGGTGTCCATGTTGACGCAACCGTGGCTCATTTGCGTGCCAAAATTCCGGTGCCAATAGGTGCCGTGGATCGCGTAGGACTCATAATAGTACATGGAATAGGGCACGTCTTTCAGGTTGTATCCTGCCCCCGCCATATCATCAAAGCGGTATTTCACGTCGATACGGAACTGCCCGCGCTCTGTGTTGTAACCCGCAATGCCGGTGGAAACCAGGAATGACTTTACCACCTGATCGTCCTCAAAGGCGTAAAGGCGTTGTTCGCTGATGTCGATGTCAATCCAGCGGCCTTTTGCGCCTTCAACGGGTTCGGGCGTCTTTTGGGGGACAGGCGGCGATGGAATTTCGGGATAGTAGTTAATATTAATCCCATGCAGACTGACCAGGGATGTATAAATCCAGCCTTGATTCCCGCTGGAGGTTTCGACGTTTATCCAGACATTGTCGCTCAAGCGCCCCAGTAGGGTCACCATATCGCCATAGCGCAGCGTGTCGATTGTGTTGAAGTTAAGATGAGGGCCGGAACGCATGTTGACCGTGCCCCCGACCACCTTAACGACTGTTTTTTCGGTTTCGGAGGATGTCAAGATGGGATAGTCTTCCAGCGTCACGCCGCTGACATTGACCAACACCGTTTTAATCCATCCTTTTACCCCGCCTGCAGTTTCCACATACAGCCACGCGTCGTCACTCAGTCGCCCTAACAGAAGCAACTCATCGCCCAACGCGATCTCTGCGACTTCCGGATAGCTGGTCTCGGGGCCTTCGCGTAACTTGGAAGCATTAACGGTAACCTGAACGGTTGTTCCCGGCGCAGCTACATCCGTAGACGGGCTGGGGGTGGCGGCAGCTTCGGGTTTGGGGGTGGGAGTGGCGGTGTAATTGACTGCTGCATGGACCTGAACAGGCTTTTCAGCGTTTTGATCCGGCATGGTCCAACCGACTTGTTTGGGATGTGCCGTGAAAGCGGTGAGTACCGGAAAGGCCAACAAAACGATTAGAGAGGCCCAGCGGGGCGCCGCGAACTTTTTTTGCGGTTGGGGTTGGGTCTTTTGGGTCAAGGAAGACATTCGAATTACCTCATAAAAATACTTAGCCACTCGGCGGCAGGTCTTTTGTTTGTCGAAAAAGCCAAGCGGTGATTAAGGGTTAACGCCAAGCTGCTTGAGCATGTCCACGCTGGGCGCGTAACCTGGATGATATTTGAGGCTGGCGCGCAGATCGTTGATGGCGCGGGTGGTATCACCAAGCCCATGGTAGGATAATGCCCGCCAGTAATAGCTCTCTTCCAGGACCGGTTCGGCCATATTGCTGAGCGTCTGGCTGGCCAGATCGATCACATCCTGGTAGCGGCTTGTGTGGTAGTACGCAGCATAGGGCCCCGGTTCATACCAGAGGATGCGATAAGGGCGAATATCTTGCGGAATGCTCGGGTAGAGGGCAAAGGCTTCGTCGTAAGCATCGGCGGCGCCCTCGTAATCTTCCATAGCCACCAGGCTGGTCCCGGCGTTGAACCAGGCGAAGAATTGATCGCGCACGTCGCTCAGCGAGGCGGCTTCTGTCATGGCGCGCTCATAGGCGATGCGATTGGCATCCTCTTCATTGGCCAGCGGGCCAAGTGCCTTGAGCACTTCGGCTTCTCTTTCCGGCGGATAAACGACGACAAACACGAAATTAAACGAACGCCATTCGTGTTCTAGCAGGTCGTAGGCGAAATCGAAACCCAGGAATGAGTCCCACGTTTCCACGGGGATCTCACCGCCCCATGGGGGATAACTCATCAGATAAGCATCCTGGACGGTTAGGTAATTTTTCTCATCATCATAACCGGCCACCAGGTTGTAATGTCCCAGCCAGCCGTCATTCCGCAAGGTGTACGGCTCGAAGGTTTTTTCGAACATTACTGGAATACCAATGCTGACCAGGTTCTTAATCGTTTGCATGTCGCCGCCATAGCGCCACAAAGCACGCTGGTCGGTGTGCTCGTTGACGTATTGCGCCAGTTCGTATGGCATCACGTTCACGTCTACCCAATTGGGCCGTAGTACCCCAGCCGTTGCATTTTGATCTTTGCCCCAACCAAAATAGGACAGGTAGACGGACAACGTCGCCGGTCCGCAGTTGTTCATAAATTGGCGTTCGGGCTTAAAGCCTGTCAGTAAAACAGCGGTTGGCAAAGGCGTGGGCACAGCCGTGGGGGCTTCGGTGGCTTCGAGGGTGGGTTCGGCGGGGAGGTCGGTGGGTGCTGCCGTGGGTTGCGGGGTGGGTGTATCTGCGATGATGGCAGCAGGGGTCGGCGTGGCGCCGCCTTCGCCGTTTTGCGTAGACGGGACGAACACCGCTTCACTGGGCGGCTTAAGCCAGTATTTAATCTCCCGATACACAACCCGGGAATGATAGCTTACTCTTGACCAGACTGGGGGGAGACTCAGCGTCACTGCTAGCAAAACAACCGCAGCGAAGATGATCAACAAAGTCTTTTTTCTTTTGCTCGACATGCGGAAATTATAACATTTGGAAGCCTTGATTGTCTATCGTTTATCTAGGGTCATTGGGAATTGGCCTGGTGAAACCCGCATTTAGGGGTGTGTGAGTGGCGAAGCCACTCACACACCCCTAAATGCGGCACCACGGCAACTCCTAGAGAGCCTTTATCTAATTCCGCAAGGCAAATGTAACTTTGGCGCATTGGGAACCTGCCGCGGTAAATTCCTGAGAATCGAAATTTGCGTAAATACAGCCCAATAAGGCAGTCCTGCCTTGAGTTTCCTTAAAAAACGGTTTGTCAAACAAATTTTCGATTGTTTTAATCAACAATTTCTGCTACGATAAATTTATCTCTGAAAACGCAAAATTAGCGAAAGCTAATGACGCAAAGCTAAGGGGTCTAAAGCAGGCACAGGCAAGAGGCGCCTGCCAGGATTGCCCAGCCACCTCGGGTGAGAAAAGGCAAAACCGGCGAAAACCGGTGACGCAAAGCCATAGGATCTAGAGCCAACAGGAAAACAAAATAGGGTGCCCTAACCAGGAACTTGAATCCCTCAAAAGATACTAGACCGGTTAGCAAGAAATAAGCCCTAGAGGTAACCTGGGAAGGTACGATAGCCTGGCTGCCAGAAGATAAAAGCCCCCTCAAATCGGTTGAGGGGGCTTTTCTTTAATC